>DATKEY010000095.1:0-20158 GCA_035544475.1 Candidatus Dormiibacterota bacterium
CACCTTCGCCTGTTCGATCGCGTTGCTCCAGTGCTCGAGGGCCAGGAACTCGGATCCGAACAGAGGGTGCGGACAGCGAGCAACGTCCCCGGCTGCGAACACATCGTCGGTGACGATCCCGAACATGTCGAAGGCGCGGCAGCCCGCGTCGCAGGCGACCCCCCAGGGCCCCGCCGCCAGTCCCGAGCCACGCAGCCACTCCGTGTTCCGGATCGACCCGAGCGCGATGACGGCCACGTCGACATCGACGGTGGTGCCATCGTCGAGGTGGGCCCGGCGGACATGACCGTCGGCGTCGCCCTCGAGCGAGGTGACGGTGACCCCGCAGCGCAGGTCGACGCCGTGCTCGCGCTGCATCTGTGCCGCGACCGCGCCGATCCTCCCGCCCAGGGCGCCGGCCAGCGGCGTCGCCGACCGCTCGGTGACGGTCACCGGAAGGCCCAGCTTGCGGCAGACCGAGGCGACCTCCGAGCCGGTGAACCCGGCGCCGACGACCAGCACCCGGCGGGGCTTGGCCGCGAGCGCCTGCTGGAGCCGGGTGGTGTCGTCGCGGGTCCGCAGCAGGCACACGCCGTCGAGAGCGGCCTCTGCGGCGTTCGGCCACGGCCGGGCCCGGGTGCCGGTCGCGATCAGGAGTCGATCGAACGGGATCTCCTCGCCGCCCGCCAGGCGCACCCGTCCGGTGGTCAGATCGAGCCCGACGGCCCGGACGCCGAGCCGCCATTCCGCGTCCAGCGCGCAGTCCCGCGGCAGTGTCGTGGAGCCGTCGCGGGTGCGGCCGAGCAGGACCTGCTTGCTGAGCGGCGGGCGGTCGTACGGCTCGTACGGCTCCTCGCCGATCAGGGTCAGCCGCCCGGTGAACCCCTCCGTCCGCAGAGTCTCCGCCGCCCGCAGCCCGGCCAGGGACGCCCCGACGATGACGACCCGTCCGCTCGTCCTGAACGCGTCGGCTCCGTCGACCGTGCTCACGCGACCCCGGAGACCTCACGCGCTCGCCGGTGGCCTACGGGACGGGTCTCCGCAGACGTCTCCACGCGGATGGCCTGGACCGGGCAGGCGGCGGCCGCACGCAGCACGGACAGTCGCTGCGTCTCGTCGGGACCCGGGTCGTACATCAGCACCTCGTCGCCCTCCAGTTCGAACACCTCGGGCGCCAGGAACACGCACTGGCCGTAGCCCTGGCAGCGGTTGAGGTCGACGACGATCGTCATCCCTCAGCCGGCCGCCAGGGCGCGGATCGGCAGAACCTCGCTGATCTGAACGATCGGAGCGATGCTGGTGTAGTTCGGCATGTCGGCGGAGACCTCGTCGGCGTGGGGGCCGAAGGCGGTCTGGAAAGCCTCCACGGAGTCGAAGGTCAGGTCGACGATGTGGACGTAGGGTGCGGGCTCGCCCGGCTGCATCCCGCCCAGCCCCCCCTCCGCGGTCACTCCCTGAAGGGCGTCGCCGCACTTCTCGGCCACCATCGGAATGTGCCTGTTGAGGAAGTAGTCCCGGTCGAACCTGGCGCCCTCGGTCCACGGATACATCACGCTGACGCGGATCATGTCGCAGTACTCCTATCGGTCGGGATGGTCCGATTCACTTCGAAGCGGTGGCTCAGGCCGTGGTCGGTACGTCCAGCGATCGCGTCTCGCTCCACTCGAGAATGAGCCTGCGCTCGGCGAAGTACCAGTCCTGGTCGATCCTGGTGAAGGTGTCGAGATAGCGGATGGCCGCGACCATGAGGGACCGCCGCCCGGCCTCGTCGACCGACAGGTGATGGGCCATGCAGTAGCTCTCGCCGGTCGCACCGTCGCCATCCAGCGTGATCGTGCTCTGGCCGTTGAAGTGCATCGTGGCCTTGTAGGTCTTGAGGTTCTCGAAGATCGGCGTCAGCGCCTCGCGGCCGTCGAGCACCTGCGCGGGCTCCGACCCCGGACCGTCCATGTGGACGACGAAGTGCGTGTCCTCGGTGAAGAGCGACTTCTGCCGCTGGACGTCCCGGCGATCTGCGCAATGCGCATAGGCGTCCACCAACTCGCGGATCGCCAGCCGATCCGCCACCTCGGCCGGTGAGAGCTCGGTGTAGATCATCATCTCTCCTGCTCCTGGGTGGGTGCGGCCGCCTTCGCCCCATCTCGTTGGCGGTTTGTCAGCCCATTCTGGGACCGACCGGGGAAGGCCTCGCATCTCCGAAACCCGTAGTCCGCCCTCGGTCGACCTACGAGGAGGTCGTCAGGGTTCCTGGTCCCGTCGGCGGGCGCGAGGTCGTTTCGTGCACCCGATGTGCCAGTTGGGTTCGAGACCTGATCCCCAGCTTCAGGAACACCTTCTTGAGGTGATACTCGACGGTGTTCGGACTGATGAAGAGCTGGGCGGCGATCTCATGGTTCGCCGCGCCCCGGGCGACGAGTTGCGAGATCTGTGCCTCCTGGGGAGTGAGGTCGTTGACCGTCTCGACGGTTCGTTTGCGAACGTGCTCTCCAGTGGCTCGCAATTCGACCCGAGCACGCTCGGCGAACCCCTCCATCCCGAACTCGGTGAAGAGGTCGTCTGCGACGCGCAGCTGGGCGCGCGCTTCGACGTGCCGGCGTTCACGTCGCAGCCATTCCCCATGGAGAAGATGGGTGCGTGCCAGGTCGAGACGCAACGCCGTAGGCGTGAGCAACTCGATGGCGTCGCGGTACAGGGTTTCCGCCGACGCACCCTCGGAGAGCAGGGCCCGACATCGCGCCTCGACGGCACGGCCCCAGTTCGTCCCGCTCGTGCTCGTGCTCTGCGCCAGGCGCTCCAGCGTGCGCACCGCTGCCAGGTTCCTCCCCGTGCGGCTTGCCGCTTCGATGAGCTCGACCCTTGCCCACTGGGCGAACCCCGACAGGTCGTCCGGGTCGTCGTCGAGTGCCTGCTTCGCGGCGACGAACGCCTCCTCATACCGGGCGAGCCCGTTCCACATGGCTGCGGTCGCCCATAGTGCAAAGGTGAGCGCCATTCCCTCGCCTCGGGCGAGCAGGTCCTTCGCGCTGGCGTCGATGATCCGACGGGCGTTCTCCTCGCGGCCGCGGAAGGCGGCGACCGCCAACCCGACGTAGGGAACGGTGCGGTGGCCGGTGACATCGGCGACCGCCTCGAGCTGTTCGACCAGGGACTCGGCCACCGTGACCTCTCCCGCGAAGAGGTGCACGCCCCCGCGGGTGCTCAGGATCAGTGGCAGGATCGTGAGCGCACCCGTCTCACGCGCGAGCTGGAGATGACGGGCGGTGAGCACGTCCCAGCTGTCACAGTCCCAGATGAATCTGGCAGCTCGCCCGGCCAACCACGACCACCGCAGCCGATCGTCGACCGCAAGCGATTCTCGGCGGAACGCGTTCAGTGCCTGCTGCAGGACCGGCGTCGCAGCTGCGTATCCATCGGTGATGAGGAGGGCGAGGCCGTCGAGCAGCAGGTCCGACGCCCGTGGAGGATGTGCGGGTCGCGGGGCTGCACGCGCCGCCTTGGCGACCTCGAGCGCGCTGGCGCCTTTCGCCAGCCGGCCGGTGAACAATGCTGCGGCCAGTGCATCGAGGTACGTCTCGCGCGACCGCCGCACATCGAGGCCCTCGAGCCGCGTGGCAGCCTTCAGGAGCAGTGAGGGTGCGTCGCTTCCCAGATGCATCGCGAACGAGATCTGGGCTCGGAGCACGTCCAACTGGGCACGCTGGAAGTCATCCAGAGGTGCGCGCTCGGCCATGGCGGCCAGCCGCAGGGCAGCATCGGGGGCGCCGGCCTGACGCTGTGCCTCGGCGGCCACGAGCGCCCGGCGCGCTCTGCGGACGGGATCGACGGTCAGCGCCGCAGAGCGTTCCATGAACGCGGCCGCCGCCGCGAACCCGCCGCGCGCCTGGGCTCGACCCGCCGAGAGCTCCAGTTCCACGGCGACGTCCTCATCGGGTCGTGACGTCGCCTGCGCACGGTGCCACGCGCGGCGGTCGGGGTCGACCGCGGGATCGGTGGCCTCCGCGAGCGCGCGGTGCGCCTCCCGCCGGTGCCGCGCAGATGCCGCTCCGTAGACGGCGGAGCGGACCAGCGGGTGTCGGAAGACGACACCGGGGTGGAACTCCACCAGGCCCTCGGCCTCGACAGCGTCGGCCGCCGCGCTGGGGATGCCCAGCAGCTCCGCCGCGCGCCACACCAGCACCGGGTCGCCGGTCGGTTCGGCGGCCGCGACCAGCAACAGGCGCCGGGACCGCGATGGGACACCGACGAGCCGTCGCCGAAAACTCTCCTCGATCCGCTCCGCCAGCGGGAGCGATGCCGGCAGGCCGAACCCGCCGGCGAGCTGGGAGGGGGTCATCCCCCGTGGCAGCTCGATCAGCGCGAGCGGATTGACGTGGGTCTCGGCGACGATCTGCTCGAGCACACGTTCATCCGCGCGCGCGGGCAGGACCGAGGCCAGCAATGCCCGCGCATCCCTCTCGCCCAGGCCCTCGATCACGAGATCCGGAAGGCCCGTGAGCTCCTCGGTGACCCGTCGCGTCCCGAACACGAACGCGGCAGGCTCGCCGCCCACCCGACGAGCCACGAACGCAAGAGCCTGCGCGGATGATGTGTCGAGCCACTGTGCGTCGTCGACGACGCAGAGGATCGGCTGCTCCGCAGCCAGCTCGGACATCAGACTGAGCAGCGCCAACCCCACCAGCAATCGGTCGGGTGCGCCCCCGGCGCTCAGCCCGAAAACGACGCGCAGGGCGTCGCGCTGCGGGCCTGCGAGCCGTTCGAGCCGGTCGACTGCCGGCCGGCAGAGTTGCTGGAGGACGGCGAACGGCAGTTCCATCTCCGCCTCGTTGCCCACGGTGCGCAGAACTCGAAATCCTTGCGCCGACCTCGTGGCGGACTCGATGACAGCGGTCTTGCCAATGCCCGGCTCTCCGTGCACCACGATGGCACCGCCTTGACCGGCGCGCGCGGCCACGAGCAACCGGGCGAGCACCTCACGCTCGCCACGCCGGCCGAGCAACAACCTTCGGACCTCCCCCCCGGGAATCTGTTGAAGCTCCATGCGCCCCCTCCGACCCTCCGGTCATTCGGAAGGTGTTCGGCTGCGCATGCTTCTTCGCAGCACGTGTTCCGGACGCTGCGGTTCGCTGCTCCTCAGCGCGGTCAGCGCTGCGTCGGCGGCGGCGGCCACGTGGCGTCGCGCCGCGGCCGCTGCGCCTTCGGCGTCTCGAGCCTCGATCGCGGTGATGAGGTCCCGATATTCGCGTCGCGCCTGCTCCACGCGACCGGGGTGTGACAGGGTGACGCGGCGCAATGCGTGGATACGGTCGTTGAGCGGCCCCAACATGGACGACAGCACCGGATTGCCCGCACCGACGAGCAGCGCCTCGATGAGGCCGTCGACCGCGCGCATGCCGGCCTCCGGGTCGTCGTCCGGCTGCACGATCGGCCGGCAGAGGTCCAGCAGGTCGCGGACCTGGTCGTCGGTGGCGCGTCGCACGAACAGCTCGACGGCGAGCGGCTCCAAGGCGGCCCGAACCTCGAAGATGTGCTCGACGTCGGAAGGCCGCAGGAGCCGGACGCGCAGTCCTCGCTTGGGCGCCCGCTCGACCAGGCCGACCGCCTGCAGATGACGCAGCGCCTCGCGAACCGATGTGCGGCTGACGCCCGTCAACTCGATGAGCTCCGCCTCGGTGAGCCGGCGGCCGTCCTCGAGCGCACCGTCGGCGATCGCATCGCGGACGGCGCTGACGACGCGATCCCGGATCAGCGTCTCGGGCTTCTCGACCCGGAGCTGGAGGGCCGCTCCCGCCAGGGCGCTCACTTCGTCGGACAAATTACGTCATACGTTGGACACAAGTCAACGCAGGGCCCGTTCTTCGGCACGAACCGACCGACCGTGCAGACAGGTCGGGCGCGGGTGGGCGCACCCGGCTCGGACACGCGAGCGCAACGCGGACGGTCGAGAATCCCCCCGGTGACCAGGCAGGCCCGACGCTGGGCGGGGCGATGCGCGGCCCGCCGCGTCGCACTCGTGTCGCTGATGCTCGGGATCGGTGCCTGCGGCAGCTCCCCCACAGAGGCGCCGGTTCCTCGGGGAGCGTCTGGTGGCGGGCGCGTCCTCTCCCACGCCGGGCCGGGAGAGGACGCCGGCCTCGGCGCGATCACCTGGCACCTCGACCAGCTCGCCCCGGCGCCGGGGGCGGTGCTGACGCCGCCCGTGCTCCTCGCGGTGCTGCGCGCCACCACCGTGGGCCCCGCCGTACATCTCCACACCGGGGGGATCAGCCTGCTCGACGACGCCGGAGGCAGCTGGGCACCGGTCTCCGTTCCGGTCTACGTGCCCATCGACGGGCTGGAGAACGCTCCCCTGGAGCCCGACCACGGCGCCGCCGGGGTGGTCGCCTTCCGCCTCCCCGCCGGGCGCCGGGGCATCGCTGTGAGCATCGCCGCCGGCGGCGGTCAGGTCCTTCTCGATGCGCCGCGCTGAGCACCGCCGCATTCTCGCCGTCGTGCTGGCGCCGGTCGCGGTCAGCGCGGCGATCGCCGCATTGCTGCCGTCTCGTTCGGGGGCACAGTCGAGCTTCGCCGCGCAGGCCGCGGCTGGACGAGAGACCTACGCCCTCACCTGCCTCGAGTGCCACGGCGACCACGGCCAGGGCGTGCCCGGGAAGACCGAACCCACCGAGGGGTCTCTCTTCCAGGACCGAGACCCCACCGCACTGGTGATCTTCGACGTCGTCCGCTCGGGACGAGAGCCGAATCTGCGCGCCCTCACCGACGACCAGGTGTGGGCGGCGATCGCGGCCGAGCTGGCGGCGAACGGCGTGGATCTCGGCGATCGCACCCTGGGTGCGGACAACGCCGCCGGCGTCCGGACCGGACCGGCGGCGCACCCCGACCGCTCGCGTTTCGTCCCACCGGGGCACTGACGCACCCGAAACGGGGGCGGTCAGGCTGCGCCCTTGAAATTCTACGGTAACGTGGTCGTAACGTAGATAAGTTGTCATACGTGAAGAAACCGGCCATCGAAAGGCAAGGGAGAATCACGGATGGTCACAAGACGCCTCGTGTCGAGGGCGCACCTCGGCATCGGAACAGCCGTCGGAGTCCTCGTCGTCCTCGGCGCGCTCTCCGGCGGCTCGTCACCGGTGAGTGCGGCGCAGACGTCGGGGCAGGCCCCCGATCAGGTCGGTGCCTGGACCGCACCCTTCGAGGAGGGCGGGGCGGACACCCCGCGATGTGTGAAGGGGGCCGACGGCCGCCTGGTGTGCAAGCCGGTTGGCTACGCGCAGGCGATCACCCCGGACGGTCGCGTTTTCTACTTCAACGGGATCGAGAGCTCGGAGAACGTGCAGTACTCGTCAGGGGCCGAGCTCTCCCCCGAGTCGCGCAACAGCCGGGCTCGTCTCCTCGACCTGCGGAGCGGAACCCCGGTGTGGAGCATTCCCGGTCACGAGACCGGTGCTGGGACGAACCCCAACATCCGGCCGGGTGACGACTGCCGGACCAGCGATCCACTCGGGGTCGCCGGCGTCCCGGGGCGGCCCGGGGACGGGCTGGTGGGCAGCCTCATCGGCGGCGGGCTCACCGGCACGTCGACCGGTATCGAGCACAACCCGACCTGCTCTCCGGACACCGGGGTCGACAACTCCGGTGACCTGTTCTGCGCGGACTTCGCCAACCTGGCGGACGGCCGCTTCCTCATCGTCGGCGGCACGAGCTGGTACAACGAGCCGGGCGACGGCATCGACCGCGACCATGGCTATCCATATGACGTCGGCGCCATCGAGCTCGAGGGGCTGCGCAGCGCCCGGATCTTCAATCCATATACCAATGACTTCCAGGCGGTCGCACCGATGAAGTACGGCCGCTGGTATCCGAGTGCCGTGACTCTCTCCGACGGCAAGGTGTTCGTTGCCAGTGGTGTCACCAAGCTGATCAAGAGCACGCAGCTCAGCCAGGTGCGGCGGAGCGAGACGTTCGATCCGGCCACGAACAGCTGGACGGAGAACTACACCGGCCCCAGCTCAGAGAACACCCTCCCTCTGTTTCCGCGCCTCTTCCTGGCGCCCAACAACAAGATCTTCTACGGCGGCAGCGGCCAGAACTGGGGCCCCGCCGGAGAGGCCGCGGACGAGGCGCTCTACGGGCTGCAGCAGTTCTTCAACCTGAAGACCAGGCAATGGGAGGTTGTCGGCCTCAACCCGCTCGGTGCGCGGAGCGATGACTTCGTCGTCGCCCTGCCGATGAAGCCCCCCTACGACAAGCTCACCCTCATGAGCTTCGGCGGCACGCTCGGACCACCTCCCGGAGGCGAGGTGGCGGTGCCCCTCGTCCAGCTGACCACGATCGACAGGAACGGCAATGTCAGCAACACGCTGGGCGCCAGGCTCAACCGACCGCGCTGGTTCAGCTCGGGCGTGCCGCTTCCCGACGGCAAGGTTCTCGCCCTGAACGGCGCCGACAAGGACGAGGTGGTCGACCCGGGAAGCGGGAGCCCGATTCGCACCCCTGAGCTCTACGACCCGGCCACGAACACCTGGACCGACGTGGCGCCCGAGAGCCGTGACCGCACCTATCACAACGCCGCCATCCTCCTGCCCGACGGGCGCGTCCTGTCCGGTGGCCACACGCCGATCCCGGCCAGCTATGGCGCCCACCACACCCTCGTCCCCGGGGTGACCAGCAACAACGACAAGGATCCGAGCTTTCAGGTGTGGAGCCCGCCGTATCTGTTCTACGGTCCTCGTCCGAGGATCACGCATGCGCCGAATGCGGTCGCCTGGGGCTCCACCTTCACTGTCGACGTCGACGACCCCTCGTCGATCAGGACGATCGTCGCGATGCGCACGCCCTCGACGCAGCACGTCATCGACAGCGGCACCCGGACGCTCGAGCTCTCCTTCCAGAGATCGGGTCCGCATACCCTGACGGTGACCGCGCCGCCAACCGGAGTTGTCGCACCTCCCGGCACCTACTACCTCTTCGTCAACCGGCAGAACCCCAAGGGCCTGACCCCGTCCATGGCCCGCATCGTCTTCATCGGCGACACGTCGGACAACCGGGAGGCCGTGCAGCCGATGCGCGACGACGCGCCCGCGCCGAGCGGCGGGTCGGCAACCCCGGTGAAGGACGACAGCTACCAGGCCACCTACCTGGGTGCCGCCCGACAGCAGCTCGGCACCCGGCTCACCGGCATCACGCGCACCCGTCTCGCCGGGACGCCTCTGGCTTTGGGTGTGCTGATGATCGCGCTGGCCCTCGGGCTGAGCGTTCGCACCCGGCGGTGGCTCGTCCGCCGCAGCAGACACCGGAGCTGACATCCCTGAGGGGGCGCCCTGTGCGCCCCCTCAGCGCGAGGTCGTCTCGTTTCTCGCCTCCAGCCGCGTGTCACGCGGTGCGCAGGACGACGCGGAATCTGGCCCGGCCGGACATCATGCGCTCGTAGGCCGCCGGCGCTTCCTCCAGCGGATAGGCCTCGGTCATCGGGCGCACCCCCCGGTCCTGGCAGAAGTGAAGGTTGTCCTCGTTCTCGATGGAGGTGCCCGTCAGGTTGCCGGAGATCGAGCGGGTGCCGAAGATCAGGTCGCCCGTCTTGACGGCGATCGGGTCCGGGGCGGCGCCGACGACGACGAGGCGGCCCCGGGGGGCCAGGCCGGCGACCAGGGGGGACATCGAGGCGCCGCTGGCGGCGGTGGCGATGACGGCGGCGGCACCGCCGAGCTTCTGCAGCGCTCCACCGGGGTCCGCGGCGGCGCTGTCGATGTAGTGGTCGGCACCGAGGTCGATGGCGAGTTCGGCCTTGTCGGCGCCGCGGGCGATGGCGGCCACCCGGTAGCCGAGCCGGTCGGCGTACTGCAGTCCGAGGTGACCCAGACCCCCGATGCCCTGGATCGCCACCAGGGCCCCGGGGCGGGCGTCGATCTGGAGCAGGGCGCGGTAGGTGGTGATGCCGGCGCAGAGCAGGGGAGCGGCGTCGAGCGGGTCCATCCCGTCGGGGATGCGGACCAGGCCGCTGGCCCGGGCGAAGGCGTACTCCGCGTACCCGCCGTCGACGGTGGTCCCCGTCCACGGCTGGTTGGTGCAGTTGACGAAGTCGCC
This sequence comes from Candidatus Dormiibacterota bacterium, assembly GCA_035544475.1. GTDB lineage: Bacteria > Chloroflexota > Dormibacteria > Aeolococcales > Aeolococcaceae > CF-96. The sequence continues at coordinate 10,060 of DATKEY010000095.1, forward strand.
CCGGCGGCAGAACTCGCACTCGTTGTCCTGGCCGCCGAGGTACCCGACGCCCACCCGCTGGCCCGCGTGCCAGGCCGTCACCCCGGCACCGACGGCGTCGACGACCCCGACGATCTCGTGCCCCGGAACGACGGGCTGCGACGGGTCGGCGCGCAGGCCCTCGACGGCCAGCACGTCGGAATGGCAGACGCCGCAGGCCTCGACCCGGATCCGCACGTGTCCCGGCGGGGGGTCGTGCAACGGCCGGTCCACCAGGACGAACTGCCGGACACCGGTGACCTCGAACGCACGATAGGTCTGCTCGGCCATTGGGACTCCCCTCAGTTCGGCCTGGTCGAGCGAGAGTTCCACACATCCCTCACCGCGCGCCCGAATCGATCCCCAACTGCCTGCCGGCGGTCGTGAGGTCTGCGCGCGACTTCAGCAGCACCGGGAGGGTCGCCGCGAGCGAGCCCTCGGTGACCTCGACGTGCCCGAGCGCCATCAGCGCCCTCGCCCAGTCGATCGTCTCGCTGATCGACGGAGGCTTGCGCAGGTCGAGGCGGCGTGCCGACTGGACGACCCGTGCCACCTGCCCGGCGAGGCGCTCCTCGATGCCGGGGACCCGGGCGAGGAGGATGTCGCGCTCGCGGTCGAGGCTCGGGTAGTCGACGGGGAGGAAGAGGCAGCGGCGCCGCAGCGCCTCGCTCAGCTCGCGGGTGTTGTTGCTGGTCAGCAGAACGAGCGGGCGCCGCGTCCCTCGGATGGTGCCGAGCTCGGGGATGCTGACCTGCAGCTCGGCGAGCACCTCGAGAAGCAGCGCCTCGGTCTCGACCTCGATGCGGTCGACCTCGTCGATGAGGAGGACCACGTCGTCGACGGCGCGCACCGCCGCGAGCAGCGGGCGCTCGAGGAGGAAGGGCTCGCTGAAGATGTCCTCCTCGAGAGCGTGCCAGTCGGCGCCCGCGTCGGGGCCGCCGGCCTGGATGCGCAGGAGCTGCTTGCGGTAGTTCCACTCGAAGAGCGCCCGGCTCTCGTCGAGGCCCTCGTAGCACTGCAGCCGGATGAGCCGCGCGCCGGTGACCGCGGCCGCCGCCTTCGCGAGCTCCGTCTTCCCGACCCCCGCGGGGCCCTCGACGAGGAGCGGCTTGTCGAGCCGGTCGGCGAGGTAGAGCGCCGACGCGATCGCCTCGTCGGCGAGGTAGTCGACCTCCCGCAGCCGCTCGAGCACCTGGTCGGGTCCGGCGAAGCGCTCACCCATCTCGGCTCTCTGCTCGTGCTCAGCCGCCTACCCGTCCCGCAGCCAGGGATAGCGGTCGACGTCCTTCCCCGCGTAGTCGGGGTCGAGATAGATGAAGCATCGCTGGATGAGGAAGTCGCGGATCTCGAAGACGTCGCACCAGCGGCCCGCGCCCCACTCCGGGACCCCGGCGCGCCAGGGGCCGTCCTGGTGCTCGCCGTGGCTCGTCCCCTCGCAGACGACGACGTCGCTCCCCGAGAAGACCCAGTTGAACTGCGAGAAGTGGTGGGTGATCGACCTGACGGTCGCGCCGACGTCGGTGAACAGCCGGCCGATCTCCTCCTTCCCGCTCGCCAGGCCCCACTTCGGGAAGCACACCTGCGCGTCGCTCGCGAAGAGGTCGAGGATGCTCCCGCCCGTGGAGGTCACGCCGCCGTTGTCGAAGGCCTTGAGGTACTCGAGCGCCACCGACTTGCGCTGCTCGTCGGTCATCGTCTGTGTCGCCACCGCCATGGTCTCTCCTCCCTATGCCCCGAGCGAGGTGATCGCCGCCATCACGCGTGCCGCGAATACCACGAGGGCAGGTCGGCGTCGACGTTGATCCACACGGATTTCGGAGTCGTGTACTCGTGCATCGCCTCGAAACCCATCTCGCGCCCGTACCCGGAGGCGCCGACGCCTCCGAAGGGCGAACCCGGGGAGACCCGCTTGTACGAGTTCACCCACACCATCCCGGCGTGCAGGCCGCGAGCCACGCGGTGTGCGCGGGAGAGGTCACGCGTCCACAGTCCGCTGCCGAGCCCGTAGTCGGTGCCGTTCGCGATGCGCAGCGCCTCGTCCTCGTCGCGGAAGGTGGTGACGACGACGAACGGACCGAACACCTCCTCCCGGCTCACTCGGTCGCCGGGAGCGGCGCGCACCACCGTGGGCCGGACGTAGGAGCCGCGGCTCAGTGCGGGGTCGTCGGGTGGACCGCCGCCGCAGAGGATCTCGCCGCCCTGCTCCCGCGCGACGGCGACGTAGTCGAGCACACGGTCGCGGTGGCCGGCCGAGGTGAGCGGACCCATCTCCGTGTCCATGTCGAGGGGGTCGCCGAGCCGGATGCTCGTCGCGATCGCCAGGAAGTCGTCGAGGAAGGCGTCGGCGATGCGCTCGTGGAGGAGCAGCCGCGACCCCGCGATGCAGGCCTGCCCCTGGTTGTGGAAGATGGCGAACGCCGAGCCGTTGACGGCGAGCGCGAGGTCGGCGTCGTCGAAGACGATGTTCGCCCCCTTGCCGCCGAGCTCCAGCTGCAGCCGCTTGAGGTTGCCGGCGCTCGCCTCGACGAGGCGCCGGCCGACCGCGGTGGAGCCGGTGAAGCTCAGCTTGCGCACCCGCGGATGGGTCGCGAGGCGCCAGCCCGCGGTCTGCCCGTAGCCCGGGACGATGTTGACGACCCCGGCCGGAAGTCCCGCCTCGGCGAGGAGCTCGGCGATGCGCAGCGTCGAGAGCGGGGTCAGCTCCGAGGGCTTCATCACCACGGTGTTCCCGGCGGCGAGCGCCGGACCGAGCTTCCAGCTGGTGAACATCAGCGGGAAGTTCCAGGGCACGATCTGCCCGACGACCCCGATGGGCTCGCGATCGACGTAGTTGAGGAAGCCGCGCTCGACGGGGACGACCGAGCCCTCGTGCTTGTCCGCGATCCCGCCGAAGTAGCGGAAGGTCGCCGCGGTGCGGGGGACGTCGAGGCGGGTCGCGTCGCGCAGCGGATGCCCGGTGTCGAGGGACTCGAGCCGGGCGAGCTCGCCGGCGTTCGCCTCGATGGCGTCGGCGAGGCGGAGCAGCACGCGGCCGCGCTCCGACGCCGAGGTCGCCGCCCACTCGGGGAGCGCTCGCTCGGCGGCGTCCACGGCTCGGTCGACGTCCGCCTCCCGCGCCTCGGCGATCCCGGTGAGCACGCTCCCGTCGTGGGGATCGACCACGTCGATGGTCGCTCCGTCGACGCCGTCGACCCAGTCCCCGCCGATGAACAGACGGGTTCGCATGCGGGCGAGGTCGATCCCCGCCCGCCGTCCCAGGTCCAGTGCCATGCCGTGACTCAGAAGTCGACGGGATGGCTGGGGAGCTTGCCCGCCGCGAGCAGCGCGGGAAGCTCGGGGTCCGCGTTCTCCCAGACGAGAAGCATCGACCGCTTCGGCGCGTAGCCCTGGTGGCGGATGTTCGCCGGCATCGCGGCGACGTCCCCGGGCCGCATGGTCACGCGGGCGCGTGCCGCGCCGGTGTCGCGGTCCTCGACCGACCATTGGATCTCGTCGCTGAGCTGGACGAACCACTCGACCCGGTCGTTGCCGTGGATGATCGGCAGGATGTACTCCTCGGTCGTCGGGCAGTACAGGCTGTCCTTGCAGACGGTCACCACGGACGGGTTCCAGGTGACGTCGGAGCGCGAGAGATACGCGAAGAGGTTGAAGGCGCGCACCTCGGACTCGAAGCCGGGCTCGGGGTGGAGCTCAGGCTGGTCCTGCGGCACGTCGGCGAACATGCGGTTGACGGGGAAGCCGCTCTCGTCGCTGCGCAGCGGCTCGTCGCCCTCGCAGCTCACCATGCGCTGCGCGGTGACCCGGTGCCGCGTGACCGCGCCGAGGTTGTCGCCGCTCTTGACGCCGAAGGCCGTGCCCGTCTCCTCGGGAGCCGCGAAGGGGTCGAAGCCGGAGTTCGTCCAGTCGGCGAGCATCGCCTCGAAGGTCCCACGGATGCGCGGGGTCTCGAAGTTCTCGACGTGGTCGAGCTCCGCCTTGCGGTAGGCGTCGTTGTAGCGGCCGGCGAACAGGTCGACGGTGCCGTAGTGGTTGACGGTGCCGACGACGCCGTCGAAGTTCACGATGCCGTAGAAGAAGTTCCAGGCGACGTCACGCTGCAGGGCGCGGAGGAAGGCGTCCGCGGACATCACGTGGCTTCCCGTCGGCCAGTTGACGTACACGAAGTACTCGTCACGGCTGAAGTCGTACTCCCCGAGCTTGAAGGCGCGGTAGCCGTGGACGTTGGGTTCCGAGGCCTCAACCTCGGGATGGGTCGCGATCGCCATCGCTGTGGTGCTCCTCGGGGTGCTCAGTGGGTGCGGCAGATCTCGGCCCAGCGGTACACCGTCCCCTCGCCCGCCTGGGTCTGGAGGAGGACGACGCCGGGGCGGTCGGCGTGGAACTGGTAGGCGGCGCCTGCGGGGAGCAGCGCCATGTGGCCGCGCCGGGCGACGATGCGCCCCATCGGCGCCCCGCCCGGCTCGCCCTCGAGGCGGACCGAACCCTGCACGCCGTCGCCGGGGAGCTGGTCCGGCCCCGCCTTGCGCAGCCGCACCTCGACCTCTCCGTCCATCACCAGCGCGAACTCGTCGTGCGCCGCGGCGCGCCATTCGGAGTCGCCCTCGGCCCGGATCGCCTCGAGGACGTACTCCCGGTTCCTGCCGACGCACACCTTCTCGTACGGGCGGCTGTGCGCCGCGACGTCGAAGACGTTCGAGAAGGCGTAGCGCTTGGGATCGTCGTCGATGAGCTCGATCGAGCCCTTCTCGTAGCCCTCGAGGGACCCGAAGCGGGTGACGTATGTGGGCATACCCTCCTCCTGCCGTCGCCGGCGTCTCCCTCTTGTGCCCGATTGTTCGTTATGCGTACACTCATCCGCATAACGGACAATCCGTCAGCCTACTCGCAGGCTGGAGCCCTGTCAATGTCCGACCCCCGGCCCGACTATGTCCAGTCGCTGGAGCGGGGCCTCGCCGTCCTGACGACCTTCTCCGGCGAGACCCCGGCGCTCACGCTCAGCGACGTCGCCCGGCGGACCGGCCTCACCCGGGCGACCGCGCGGCGCCTCCTGCTCACCCTCGAGGAGCTCGGCTACGTCGGCAGCGACGGGCGGCTCTTCCGGCTGCGTCCGAAGGTGCTCGGGATCGGGTACGCGTACCTCTCCTCGGTCCCGGTCGCCGAGATCGCGGTCCCGTACATGGAGGAGCTCGGCACCGCCCTCCACGAGTCCAGCTCCGCGGCGATCCTCGACGGCGACGACATCGTGTACATCGCCCGCGTTCCCGCGAAGCGGATCATGTCCATCGGCCTCGCGGTCGGCTCCCGGCTGCCGGCCCACGCGACCTCGATGGGCCGGGTCCTCCTCGCCGCCCTCTGCCCCGCGGACCTCGAGTCCTTCCTCCACACCGCGACGCTCACCCGTCTCACCGAGCGCACCGTCACCGACCCCTGCCGGCTGCGGGAGATCATCGAGGAGACCCGCCGGCGCGGCTGGTCGCTCGTCGACCAGGAGCTCGAGGACGGGTTGCGCTCGATCGCCGCGCCGCTCCGCGACGGAAGCGGCCGCGCCGTCGCCGCGCTCAACGTCTCGGCGCACGCCGGGAGGGTGACCAAGGAGCGACTCGTCACCGAGTTCGTCCCGCGCCTCGTCGACGCCGCCGCGCGGATCTCTATGGCGCTCGGCGCGCGCTGACGTCAGCGACCCGGCCGACCGCCCCAATCAGTGGGTGCCGGGGGCGCCGGGGACCGCGGGACGCCGGGCCGCAGCCGGTCGAGGGGGCTGCGGCCGAGCGCCGAGAGTTGAGCGAGGACGTCGTGGAGGTCGGCGGTGATCGCCGGGCGCAGGCGCAGGTCGCCGACCCCCGCGTGAGCCAGGGCGATCACCGCGTCCTGGCAGGCCTCGAGCGTCCCGACGAGCAGCGAACCGTCGCGCTCCCGCGCCGCGAGCCACGCGTCTCGGTGCACTCTGGCGCGCGCCTCCGCGTCCGTCCGGCCGATGGAGACCGGGAGGAGGACGGCGAGCCCGCCGGCGGAGCCGTGCGCCGCCGCCAGGGAGAGCAGATCGGGGAGCGGCGCGGGCCCGAGCACCGGGGTGACGCCGAGGCGGCCGGCGAGCTCGGCGGCGGCGGCATCGTGGGCATCGACCGAGATCGGCGGCGGATCGTCGAGGCCGCGCAGGCTCGAGACCGCGGCGGTGACGTCGTCCGGTCCGCGCTCGCCGCGCAGCCACACCTCACCGTCGCTGGAGAGCGGAAGCGGCGCACCCGGTCCGACGATGCGCCCGACCGGCAGCCCGACCGCCTCGATGACGCCGGGCTCGGTCCAGACGATCGCCCAGCCTGCGCGCTGCAGGGCGGTGAGCGGCAGCACCGATTCGCCCGGGAGGGCGGCGTCGGCGACGAGGCCGAGCCGGAGGCGGAGGGGGGCCGGTGGGGGAGGGGAGGCGTTGCCCGGCATCGGCGATCGTGGTCTCATCACGGATGAATGTCCGCCGAGCGTACCCCCGCAGCCGGCCGGGACGGTGCGCGGTCGTGAGCACCGACGTCGCGGGCGGCCTCGTGCTCGGCCTCGTCGAACGGCTGCGCCGAGTCGGCGTCCCGGTCTCGACGGGGGAGGGGGTCGACGCCGCCCGCGCCCTCGAGGCGACCGGCCTCGCCGATCGTGAGCGCGTCCGGGCGGCGCTGCGGGCGACGCTCGTCAAGCGACGTGACGACCTCGAGCTCTTCGATCGCATCCTCGACGCGCACCTCGCGCTCGCGCGCGAGGCCGCTCCGCCGGCCCTCGACGCCGCCGAGCCGGCGGACACGGACGCCGCTGCGACGACGCTCCTCGAGGACCTCCTCGAGGCGCTCCGCCACAACGACGCCGCCGCGCTCGAGGCGCTCGCCCGCCTCTCCGTCGACCTCCACGGCGGGGTCGAGGAGCGGCGCGAGGCCTCCGAGCGCGCGTACCTCTACCGCATCCTGCGCCGGATCGACCTCGGCGCGCTGCTGCAGCGCGCGCTCCGCACGCGCCTCGACGAGGACACCGGCCTGGGGCGCACTCTCGCACTCAACGAGGCGATCCGGCGCTCCGAGGACTTCCGCCGTCTCCTCGCCGAGGAGATCCGGCGCCGCCTCGGCGCGTCGAGCGCGGAGCGGGGCGCCGTCGCGGAGCTGCTCGAACCGGCCGCCGTCGACGCCGACATCCTCGGCGCGTCCCCGGAGCAGCTCGCGACGATGCGCCGCATGCTGCGGCCGCTGGTGCGCCGCCTCGCCGCACGCGTCGCCCAGCGCCGCCGCCGGGTCCGGCACGGGCGACTCGACGTGCGCCGAACGGTGCGCGCCTCGCTCTCGACCGGGGGCGTGCCGGTGCGCCCCGCCTTCCGGCGCCGGCACATCACGCGCCCCGAGCTCGTCGTGCTCTGCGACGTCAGCGGCTCGATGGCCGAGTTCGCCGGGTTCGCCCTCGCGCTGCTCCACGCGCTGAGCGCGGAGTTCACCCGTGTGCGCTGCTTCGCCTTCGTCGACGGTGTCGACGAGGTGACCGACATCGTCGCGCGTGCGCAGGCGCCGCTCGAGCCGCGCCACCTCCTCGCCCGCGCCGACGTCGTCGGCCGCGACGGCCACAGCGACTACGGACGCGTGCTGACGCGCTTCGTCGAACGCTTCGGGGACGCGGTGACGCAGCGCACCTCGGTGATCGTCTGCGGCGACGCCCGGACCAACCACCGTCCGGCGGGCGTCGAGGTGCTCGCCGAGATCGCGCACCGCGCCCGCCGTCTCCACTGGCTGAACCCCGAGCCGTCCAGCGACTGGGACACGACGGACTCGGCGATCTCCGCGTACGCGCGGCACTGCGACTCCGTCCACGAGGTGCGCACCCTCCGGCAGCTCGAGGCCGCCGTGGTCGCGATGCTCTGACGCGGGTCACCGGCTGGTCGGGAGACCGAGGTAGGGGAACGTGTCGAGCAGGTCGTCGTGCGGCTCGAGGCCGGTCGGCGGGACCTTCCCGTTGCTCAGCCAGACGAAGCGGTAGCTGTAGACGTCGTCGGTGGGGTGACGGCCGTTGGGGTAGGCGGCGGGCCTGCTCCGGTCGTACCGGAGGATGTCGGGCAGGAACATGAGAGCCGCCTTCCTGGCCTCCTCGGGCGCGTAGCCGCCCTTCTCGAGCACCGTCGACCACGGTCCCAGGTAGTTGGCCACGTCGTCGGCGGGCTGCCGGGAGTTGTAGAGGTCCTTCTGGCCGTCGGGGGTGATGAACGGGTTGATGGTCGGGTTCCCGCCGCGGTCCATCTGCCTGAACGCTCCGTCCTTGGGCAGGCTGATCGTGGCCCAGATGCCGATCACCGGGCCCCCGCCCAGCATGTCGTCCGGCACCTCCAGGGCGATCGACAGGATGTCGTTGCCGGCGAAGTCGTCGTGCCCGGTCCACTGGAATCCGTGCAGGGCTCCCTCGATGTCGGCGAAGAACGGCTCGCTGCGCGCCCCGGCGAACACCCGGATCCCCCCGGCCTCGACGGGCTGCGCCATCGCATCGAAGCTCACCGGGACGGACGCGGTGAGCTCCTCACCGGCCCGCCCCGGCTCGCGGGCCTGGGCGCCGGTGGCGTAGTGGACCGTTCCCGTCTGCGCACCGTTCACGAGCTCGGAGAAGGTGAACGTGAAGGCGACGTCGGCCTGGGCATCGCCGTCGTTGTCGATGTTGATCCGGTACACCGCCGCCGGGTGAAAGTCCCGGCTGGTGATGACCGTTGCGGGCAGCTCGATCGGGGGCCGGACCGTCGGGTTCGAGTCGATGATCAGGACCGTCCTGCCCGGGTGCTCCGCCGACCTGAATGCGAAGACGTCGGTGAGGTCGAGCCGCGTGTCATCGCCGGGAAACCTGAGGTTGTCCGCGCTGAAGTGGTTCGACATGGTGACTCCTGCAATGGTGGTGCGCGTCAGCGGGAGGTCGTCGCGACATGCGCTGTCGACCTGGCGGCGACGAACGTCAGCAGAGCGCTGTTGACCTGGTCGGAGTGCGTCCAGGGGATCGCGTGCGGTCCACCCTCGATGACGACCGTCTGCACGTCGGTGATCAGACCGGGAAGCCGTTCGGCCGTCTTCGAGTACGGCAGCACCTGGTCGTCATCCCCATGGATGACGAGGATCGGCACGTCGATTTTGGGCATATCGGCGCGGAAGTCGGTCCCCCAGGTCGGAATGCAGGCCACGGCGGCGACGGCCGAGGCGGACGCGGCGAGGTTCCAGCTGGCCTGGAAGGCCTGGTCGCTGACCAGGGTTCCGCGAAGCTTGTCGATGTTGTAGAAGTTGTCCAGGAAGCCTTTCATCCACGCCGGGGTGTCCTGCCGGGCGGCCTGCACGAACCCCTCGAACACGCTCGCGGGCACTCCCTGCTCGTTGTCGGGCGTCTGCAGCAGGAACGGCGGGATCGGCGACACCAGTACCCCGCCGGCGACCCGGGTGGATCCGTATCGGCTCAGGTAGCGGGTCACCTCGCCGGTCCCCATCGAGTGACCCACCAGGATGACGTCGCGCAGGTCCAGGGTTTCCAGGAGCCTGCCGAGGTCGGCGGCGAAGGTGTCGTAGTCGTATCCGCCGGCCGGCTGGCTGGACTTGCCGAACCCACGCCGGTCGTAGGTGATCACCCGGTGGCCCGCCTCCAGCAGCACCGGGACCTGCCGATCCCAGGCACGGCCGCTGAGCGGGTAGCCGTGAATCAGGACGACAGGCCGTCCCTGGCCGTGGTCCTCGTAGTACAGGTCGATCGAGGCCGAGTTCTCCTGGCCGACGCTGACGTATGCCATGGCTTCCTCCGTTCCTGAGCCCACGACCCGTTGGTCGCGTCCGCCCTCGTTCGGCGCTGGACTGGTATGGCATCAGGGTCGCGCTCCCGGGCGGTCCATCGCCCCCGGGGAGTCCCTGGTCCGTGCCCCGGTCTGTGGTCCCGCAGCGCCCGGTGCTCTGGTGGGAGACGGCGGACGAGACTTGGTGATCCTCGTCATCGCGGCCAGAGGGTGGTCGCCGACCTGCCGGCCGGTCAGCGCCGGACCGTCTCTCTCCTCCGGTCAGCGAGGCGGCAGGGCGTTCGGCAACGGCGAGACGACAGTCGCGTCTCGCAG
>DATKEY010000096.1:0-14458 GCA_035544475.1 Candidatus Dormiibacterota bacterium
CTTCGATCCCACATGGGCCTCCCGAAGAATTGGCATCGCAGCCGCACCGCGCTGCGACCCGATCTTCCCCGACCTGACCTGACCCGACCCCTCTGCCCCGGCACACCGACCTTCTCGGTGTGCAGTCCCGTCTGCATCCGACTGCGCTCTCGCGCGCCCATGTGAGCAATGCCGTGAACACCCTTCGAACCCTGAACCATCGTTTCTTCAGGCTCCGCCCCCGCGTGGTCGGCGGAGCCCTGGCGGCGAGTGGAGCCCTCCTCCTCGGCGGCGGCCTCGTCCTCGCCGGTCCCGGCACCCTGATCGTCGCCCGCGCGGCGGCGACCTCGGTGACTCCCGCCGACGAGGGGTCGCACAGCGGGTGCGAGACCGGCGACGTGAAGCCGGCCACCGACGACGGCTCGGAGGGCGGTGGCGAGACCTCGTCCTGCGGCACCACCACCAGCAGCAACTGCTCGACCACCAGCACCAGCTCGCACGTCCACGAGGACGCGGTGTCGAAGGACGGCGAGTCGGGTGACGGCTCGGAGGGCGACGGCGGCGAAGGCTCCGGCACCACCTCCTCGTGCACCACCAGCTCGAGCTGCACGACCAGCAGCAGCACCAGCTCGCACGTCCACGAGGACGCGGTGTCGAAGGACGACGAGTCGGGCGGCGAGAGCGAGTCCGGCGGCGACGGCTCCGACGACGGCGGTCACACCACCACCTCGACGTCGACCACCACCTCGTCGTGCGATCCCTCCACCAGCTCGTCGACGTCGACCACCACGACCGACAGCAGCAAGACGACCACCTCGAGCAAGACCACCACCGAGGACGGCAGCACCACCTCCACCACCTCGAGCAAGAGCACGACCAGCAGCCACACCACGACCGACGAGGGCACCACCACCAGCACGACCAGCCACAGCACCAGCACCGGCGGAGTCGGCGGCGTGGGGACGACCACGTCGAGCAGCACCACCTCGTCGTCGAACGGCGGCCACCCGCCGGGCACCGGCACCGGCGGCTCGGGCGGCATCAGCACCTCGACCACCAGCAGCGCGCCGGCCACCTCGACCAGCGGCCAGCAGCCGGCCGCGGCCTCCCCGGTCGTCGAGCATCAGCTCAGCGTGCCCGAGGCCGGGGCGGACGTCCCCTTCGTGACGGGATTCCTGCTCCTGCTCGCCGGCGGCGGGCTCCTCACCGCCGATCGGCGCCGCCAGCGGCAGCAGTAGGGCCCCGAGGGGGGGTCAACGGGGTCCCGTCCCCTTCGGGGGGCGGGACCCTCAGCGCGCCACCCCGCCCGGCGTGGGGGAGGTAGGAGCGGTCGCCGATCCAGGGGGCCGGGGTGACCGCGAGCTGACGGGCCATGCGGATGAGCGGGGAGGCATACACCGCACGCATCCGGGCGAACGCCTCCCACGGGGCGTCGCCGTCGTTCACCAGGTACCCCGCGTCGGAAAGCCGGCGGCGCGCCTCGTCGTAGTCGTCGCGCTCGACCCACGGAAGCCCATCGGGCTTGAAGTGACGCCGCCAGGAGATGTCCTCGACGAGGTGGCCGCCCACCTTGATCATCAGGTGGGCAGGTCCCACCGGGCCCCCTCCGTCGAGGGTGGTGACCACCAGCACCGCGGCGTCCATCACCGCGCCGAAGGAGTTGAGCCAGGCCTCGTTGTCGTGGCTGGACCGGAAGAAGTTCAGCAGCGGGTAGGCGAGGTGGCTCTCGAGCACGTCGGCGCTCCACACCCTCCATTCGTCGAAGGTCTTCTCGAGCTGCTGGGGCATCCGGTGCCTGGCGCACGCCTCGAGGATCTGCACCCCGGAAGGCGGTGCCCCGGCGAGGGCGTCGAGGCTGACGACCGCGGTCTCGCGCCGCTGGAATGACGTGACGATCGAGAACAGGAAGCTGATCACGACGGCGATGATCGCGAGCCCGGTCGCCGCCTCGAAGGAGGTCAGGATGCGCGCGATCGCGCCGGTGGCGGTGATGTCGGACGCGGAGAGCGAGAGCAGCGACCCGGTGGAGTAGTAGAGGGTGACGCCGAAGTGGGCGGGTTCGGGGCGGAACTGCCCGGGCATGCCATCGAAGACGAGCGCGTAGCCGACGATCAGGACGACCAGGCGCAGCGCGAGGAGGGCGAGCACGGTGAGCGGCCCGAAGACCGCGAGGATGCCCTCGCGGCGGTTCGACTGCGACGAGCGGGTGCCGAGCCACCGCCACAGCACCCAGCAGCGCTCGATGAGCAGCGCGCTGGGAGCGAAGCGTCCCACCGAGGGCCGGGGCAGGACGATGGCGTTGAAGAAGTCGTAGAGGGTGAAGACGACGAGGAGCGCGCCGCCCGCCACTTCGACGATCTGGAGAGCGCTCACCCCCTGGACCTCACGGCGTGGGCGGGGCCGGGAAGGGGGTCGTCGCGCCCGGCTGGAGGCTCGGCAGGCCCTGGAGGTCGTTGTCGAAGACCGTGAAGGTCGGCGCCCCGGAGGCCGACCAGGTCAGCTCGGCGTGGCGGTCCCGTTCGGAGAAGTAGACCTCGACCGTCGCCGTCCGCAGGCCGGTGTAGCCGAAGGCTCGGAGCTGGTCGATCAGCCCGAGGCAGTACGCCTGCTGCCCGGCCCGGCCGCCGGCGAGCATCGCCTTGATCGTGGCGCCGATCTCGGTGGCGATCACGACTCTCGCGCTCGTCGCCGCCGCCCGGGCCGCGGCGAGGGTCGTGGGGTCGGGGTTCTCGACCTCGCCGGCGCTCACCGGCTCGGTCGAGACCGACGCCTCCCAGTACTCCCCGCGCGACCTCAGCTGCCGCTCCAGGCGCAGGCCGTCGGCGGCGGCCACCGGGCTGTTGCCGTAGCGCGAGGTGAACGCGGCGGAGGGGGAGGCGGTGGTCGCCGGCGGGCTCGGCTCGCCGGTCACGGTCACGACGGTCGCCTGCTGACAGCCGGCCAGGACGATGGCGGCGAGCATGCAGGCCACGGCGGTCACGATGCGGTGCGTCAATCTTGCAGGTCGTCCTGAGCGGGGGCGTGCGGGGCTGTGACAACTCGACACTGGCAATGATACGGACGGCATACTGGGCGCTCCGGCGCCGCACCCGCCGGCCGTCAGTGGGGGAGCCCAGCCCTTGATCGCCGTGCTCTTCGGACCGCCCGGAAGCGGAAAGGGAACGCAGGCCGCCTTCATGACACGCGACTTCCAGTTCGCGCACGTCTCCACCGGCGACATGCTCCGGGCCGAGGCGGGGACCGGGAGCGCCCTGGGGCGCGAGGTCGCGCCGCTGATGGCCGCGGGCAAGCTCGTCCCCGACGATCTCATCGTGCGGGTGATCGCCGAGCGCCTGAACCACGACGACGTCGGTCACGGGCTGGTGCTCGACGGCTTCCCGCGCACCGTCGCCCAGGCCCGCGCCCTCGACGCCATGCTCTCCGGCAGGGGCCGCGACGTCGGCCTCGTGCTCTCCCTCGCCGTCCCCGTCGACGTCCTCGTGGAGCGGCTCCTCGGCCGGGCCCGCGAGCAGGGCCGCAGCGACGACACCGCCGAGGTGATCCGCGAGCGGATGCTCGAGTACGAACGCAAGACCGCCCCGGTCCTCGACCACTACCGCGCGAGCGGGGTGAGGGTCGCGACCGTCGACGGCGTCGGAGACGTCGACGACGTCCGCAGGCGGGTCCGCGTGGAGGTCGCCGGTGCGCTCAGCGGCGCGCCCTGCCGTCAGCCCCAGAGGAGGGTCGCCGATGGCTCATGAGGTGCGTGGCGTGGTGGCGCGCTCCAAGGGCGCGCCGGTCGCGGTCGAGACGATCCTCGTCCCCGACCCCGGGCCGGGCGAGGTTCTCGTGCGGCCGCAGGCCTGCGGCGTCTGCCACACCGACCTCCACTACCGCGAGGGCGCGATCGAGGACGCCTTCCCCTTCCTCCTCGGCCACGAGGCCGCGGGGACGGTCGAGGCAGTCGGCGAGGGGGTGACCTCGGTCGCCCCGGGCGACTACGTGATCATCGCCTGGCGCTCGCCCTGCGGGACCTGCCGCTCGTGCCGCCGCGGCCGCCCCTGGTACTGCTTCTCGAGTCGCAACGCCGGCCAGCCGATGACTCTCGCCGACGGCACCCCGCTCAAGGCGGCGATCGGCATCGGCGCCTTCTCCGAGCTCTGCCTCGTCGACGCCGGGCAGGCGGTGAAGGTCGATCCCCGGGCACGTCCGGAGGCCGCCGGGCTCGTCGGCTGCGGGATCATGGCCGGTTTCGGCGCCGCGGTGAACACCGGCGGCGTCGGCCGCGGGGACAGCGTCGCGGTCTTCGGCTGCGGGGGCGTCGGCGACGCCGCCATCGCGGCCTCGAAGCTCGCCGGCGCGCGGCGGATCGTCGCCGTCGACATCGACGACCGCAAGCTCGAGTGGGCGCGCGCCTTCGGCGCCACGGACGCCATCAACGCGAGCCGGCAGGACCCGGTCGAGGCCATCCGGGGACTCACCGACGGCAACGGCGTCGACGTCGCCATCGACGCGGTCGGGACTCCCACGACGTTCACCCAGGCCTTCTTCAGCCGCGACCACGCGGGCACGGTGGTGATGGTCGGCGTCCCCGACCCGGCGATGCGCCTCGAGCTGCCGCTGATCGAGGTGTTCGGCCGCGGCGGGGCGATCAAGTCCTCCTGGTACGGCGACTGCCTGCCGACCCGGGACTTCCCGATCCTCATGGACCTCTACCTGCGCGGCGCCCTCGACCTCGACCGCTTCGTCAGCGAGACCATCCCCCTCGACGGCGTCGAGGAGGCCTTCGCGAAGATGGGCCGCGGAGAGGTCCTCCGCTCCGTCGTCGTCCTGGGGAGCTAGGCCCTACGTGCACCTCGGGTCGGAGGGGAAGACGAGCACCCGCCCGGCGGCGAGGAGTGCGACCCGGGCCGGGTCGGCGTCGAGCACTCGCTGCGGCGGCGGGGAGGCCCAGGTCGCGCGCACCCTCCCGCTGAGCGGGTCGGCGCAGGAGAGCGTGGTGGGGTCGGCGACCCAGAGTGCCGTGCCGGCGAGGCCGCCGCGCAGCGGACCCGGGCCCGGCGTCGGGGCGACCGAGGCGACGGTGCGGAGGTCCGCCGGGCGCAGCCGGACCATCGCCGGCGGGGCCGCCTCCCGCCAGACCCACACCCCGGCCGCGGTCGCGGCGAGGTGCCCGGCGCCGGTGCCGAGGAGGCGCGTGGCGAGGAGCGCGCCGGTACGGGCGTCGCGCTCGGTCACGACCGTGCCCCCGGCGGTCGTCGCCGCGGCGTAGAGCCGGCGGCCGGCCGGGTCGGCGGAGAGCGAGGTCACCTCCCCGTCGACCGGAAGCGCCGCGGTCACCGCCCCGGTGCGGAGGTCGATCCTGCCGAGCCTGCCCGGGCCGGCCACCCACAGCGCCGTCGGGGTGGCGGCGATCGCCTCGGCGGGGAGCCGGAGGTCGACGCGCTGGCGGAGGACGAGGCGCGCGGGATCGAGGCGGTAGACAGCGGGGGCCGCGCCCCCGGCGACCCAGAGCGAGTCCCCGGCGCGGACGAGGTCGGCGCCGGCCGGCAGGGTGCCCCCGGTGACCGTCACCGGGCCGGGGCGCGACTGACGCACGACGTGGGCCGGGCCGGCGCCCTCCGTCGAGGTGGCGTAGAGGACGTAGACCGCGCCGGCGTCGGCGACGCCGGCGACCGCCGTGGCGACCGGCGCGACCGGTGTCGCGGCCACCACCGGTCGCGACGCGGCGTGCCGGTCGACGGCGACGGCCGCGGTCAGCGGTGGCCGCGCGCCGGCGGTCCCCGCCGGGCTGGTCGCCACCACCGACGCGAGCGCGGCGCCGAGGGTCACGGTCAGGCCGAGCAGCGCTGCCGGCCGCCGCCGGCGCACCGCGCGGCTCATACCCCTGCGGCCTCGAACCCGGCCCCGACCGCCGCCGGCGCCGTCTCGGCGCGCAGCTTGCGCCGGGCGCGCTCCCAGGTGGGATGGTGCTCGACCCCGGGGAGCAGGTGGAAGACGTTCTCCCGACCCCCGACGACCAGGCAGCGCTTGCCGAGCGCGTACGCCATCCCGAACTCCACGTGACGTCCGCCGCGGGTGCCGGCGGTCGACCCGGGGGGCTCGGCGAAGAGGATCACCACCTCGGCGGCGCGCAGGTCCGCCCAGTCCTCGATGGCGAAGCGGGCGGCCTCGGGCGGGGTCTCGCCGCGCTCCTCGAGGGCGGTGGCGGCGGCCAGGGTCGCCGCGTCCCACTGCTGGTCACCGAGGAGCCAGCGGCTGGTGACGGCGTGCCCGTCACCGGCCAGCTCGATCGCGCGGGCGAGGATCTCCTCGCGCCGGCCATAGCGGGCGGCCAGATAGACCCGGCTCATGCTCCCCTGCTCCTCCACGGTCCGACCGCCCGCCTCCGGGCGGCGCACGAACAAGTGTACGGAAGCAGGTGGGGGGTCCGTCTGGTCCATCGGTGTCTATTGGAGGCCCCACATCGGGGTGCGTACAATCCGCGCCTTCGGCCACGAGGAGGGACGCGAGGTGCTCGGGGAGCGAGGGATCGTCGCCGTGTTCCTGCTGCTCCTGGGCACGCTGCTCGCCGGGTGCGGAAGCCCTCCGTCGGGCGGCGCCGGGGAGGTCCAGGCCTCCGCACAGCTCGTCCGGATGCCGGACGGGACCGCGGACGTCGAGTACGACGCCGGCGCCCGGCTGCTGACGGTGACCGTCCACGTCACCGGGGTGATGCCCGGCGACGAGCTCGCCGCCCGGATCCGGGAGGGGGGATGCGGCAGCCCCGCCGGGGACGTCCTCGAGAACCTCGCGCCGACGCTCGCCGACGCCCACGGCGTCATCGACACCATCGCCCGCGTCTCCGGCGTCGATGCGGTGCCGACCAGGGCGGCGCTCGAGTACCTGCCCACCGGCCCGGGCGTCGCGGCGGCGCAGCCGGCGCTCCTCTGCGGCGACCTCTCCGGGCAGACCGGGACCGTGCACCTCGCGTCGACCCCTCAGTCGGGCGCCGGCGGCACCGCCAGCCTCGCTCTCGACAGCGCGGCCCGGACCCTGAGCGTGCGGCTGGTGATCCAGGGGCTGGCGCCCGGTACCGCGCATCCCGCCGGCATCCACGACGGCAGCTGCGCCGCCCAGGGACCGCTCGCGCACGCGCTCCCGACACTGTGGGCCGATGCCCAGGGTCGCGCCGTGCTCCACGCGGAGGTCGGCGGGGTGACCCGGATCGGGCGCTGGTATGTCAGCGTCCTGCGCGGCCCGGGCCGGGCCGGCCCCGGAGCCGCGCCGCTCACCTGCGGAGACGTCGCCCGCTCTTTGTGAGACCGCCGCGCGAGATCGCGGCTGGACACCCCGGCCACGCGCGTGCAACCTTCAATCCGCCCGCGGCGCGCCGCCGCGAGGCCTGGCCCCACGGTGGCAGGGGTGGTGGAGGAAGGCGGGATGCTCGCTCGTCTGCGGTTCGTGGCGATGATCGCGCCGCTCTGTGCGGCGCTCGTGGTCTCTGCGCCCGGCGCCGGCGCGGCGGTTCCCCCGGGGTGGGCTCCCGCTGCGACCGCCACCGTTCACCCCGGCACGCAGACGTACACGCAGAACTCGCAGTGCACCGCGAACTTCGTCTACGTCGACGGCGTGCACGTCTACCTCGGGCAGGCGGCCCACTGCTCGAGCACCGACGGCAACGGCGAGACCGACGGCTGCAAGGCGCACTCGCTCCCGCTGGGGACGAGCGTGCGCGTCGTCGGGGCGCGCAGGCCGGCGACGATGGTCTACAACTCGTGGCTGACCATGCAGGCCGCGGGGGAGAAGGACACCAACACCTGCGCCTTCAACGATCTCGCCCTTCTCGAGCTCGATCCCGCAGACGTCGGCTCGGTGAACCCGTCGATCCCCGCCTGGGGCGGGCCGGTGGGGCTGAACACCACCGGCCTCACCGCCGGCGACCCGGTGTACAGCTACGGGCACTCCGAGCTGCTGCTGGGCCTCGCCCAGCTCGGACCGCGCCAGGGCCAGAGCCGCGGTGACACCGGCGGCGGCTGGAGCCACATCGTCCTGGAGATCCCCCCGGGCATCCCCGGCGACTCCGGCAGCGCCTTCCTCGACTCCCACGGCAACGCGCTCGGGGTGCTCAGCACCATCGACATCGGCACCGACTTCTCCAACGGCGTCGGCGACCTGAGTCGCGAGCTCGCCTATCTGCACACCCACAGCACGCTGACCGGGCTGCGGCTCGTGCCGGGGACCGAGCCCTTCACCAGGTAGGCCCGCGCTCCGCTCCGCTACAGGCCGTGGGCGGCGAGCACCACGAGCAGGGCCGCGGCGACCACGACCAGGGAGAGGCAGAGCTGGGTGAGCGGTCCACTCGTGGTCTCGGCGAGCGAGAGACGGGTCGCCGACACCGGCTCGCCGGCGCGCGGTCCGAAGGGGACCGGGAGGTGCGCCGAGCCGACCGCCACCGCCGGCACCGGGGTCGCGACCGGGCGCGGGTGGCGCACCGCACGGGGCCGGCGGGCGAAGTTGAGCATGGCGCCACACTCGCCACAGATCAGGTTGCCGGCGCGATTCCATGGGCAGCCGCACCGGCGACACGTACGAAACCTCACGCCGGAAGCGTACGGCAGGGTGGATGGCGGCCCCCTCGCCGCTCGCTCACAGACCGGTGACGGCGGGCGCCGCGCCGAGAGTGCCCCGGACCCGTACCATCCCCCGCGCAATGTCCGCCACCGCCACCCTCACGCGGCTCCTGCCCGACAGGCTCGCGTCGATCACCGACCGCCGCCGGATCGCGGTCATCCCCATCCGCGGGGTCATCGGCGGGGCCGTGCGGACCCAGGAGACGCAGAAGCTGCTCCGCCGCGCCGGGGAGAGCGAGCGGATCCGCAGCGTCCTCCTCGACATCGACTCGCCCGGGGGGAGCGCGGTCGCCTCGGAGCAGCTCTACGTGTCGGTGCGCCACCTCGCCGAGCGCAAGCCCGTGGTGGCCTGGTTTCGCGGGACCGGCGCCTCGGGTGCCTACTTCCTCGCCTGCGGCGCCACGACGATCCTCTCCTTCCCCGCGGCGGTGGTCGGCTCCATCGGGGTGATCAACGCCCGGCCCATCCTCGTCGACGCCCTGCGCCGCATCGGCGCCCAGATGCTGATCACGAAGACCGGGCCGTTCAAGGACCTGGGCGCCCCCTGGAGGGAGCCGACCGAGGGCGACCGGGCGAAGGAGCAGGAGCTCGTCGACGCGATCTTCCGCCGCTTCACCGTCGCCGTCGGCGGCGCCCGCCACCTCGACGGGGACCGGCTGGCCCGGGTCGTGACCGGAGAGGTGTGGCTCGGGGAGGAGGCGGTCGATCTCGGCCTCGTCGACGGCACCGCCGACGAGGACCAGGCGCTCGCCGAGGCGCAGCGGCTGGGCGGGCTTCCCCAGCCGCGCACCCAGCGGATGGAGCGGCGGCGCCCGATGCTCCAGCGGCTCGGCGTGCCCGGTGCGGGGATGGGCCCGCCGGGACCGCGCTGGATCGTCGAGCTCGAGGGCTGGCTCTCGGCGCAGCAGCCCCGGCTGTAGCGCCCGGCGCCTACCGCCTGCGCAGGCGCAGGACCAGCACCGACGCGGCGCCGATCATCACCACGGCGACGATCACCGCGGCGACGATGACCCCCGCGCTGCCGCCGCCGCCCCCGCTGCTCGCGGCCTGTGGTGGCGCGACCAGGGCGATGTCGCCGATGGCGCCGACGTTCGCGGCGTAGCTGTCGGGGGCGGTGTTGCCGAGCGGGCTGGAGTCGAGCTTCGTCCACTTCGTGCCGTCCCAGAGCTCGAGCGCCGCGCCCGCGACGCCCGCGGGGCCGCGGAGCACGACGGTGACCTGCTGGCCGGACCGGAACGCGAGCGCGGCGCCGCCGGGCACGGCGGTGATGGAGAAGCGGTAGACGTTGCCGTCGAGCTCGCCGTCCGGCGGAGCCACGGCCGGCGGGTCGACCGGGGTGATGGTCACGCGGACGGCGGTCGTCCCGGCGGGGACGGTGAAGGTGTTCTGCGCGGCGAGGAGCTGCGCCTGGGCGGGGTTCTCGTCGGTCGTCTCCGCCATCCCCGGGCTCTGGCCGCCCTCGAGCTTGAGGGTCATGTCGAACGTCGACGGCGGCTTCGTCGCGGTGAACCCGGGCGAGGGGTGGAGATAGCGGTAGTGCTCGGCGATGATCGGACCGCCGTCGTAGAGCGGCGGCGCCGCGTGCGGCCTCAGGCCCCAGGCGAGGGCGAGCAGGGTCGCGCCGGCGGCCAGGGTCGCGGCGGCGCGGCGGCTTCCCCTCACCGCAGCCACCAGGCGGCGAGGTCGGCGAGCGTGTGGGCGGTCGCGGGAGCGGCGACCCCGCCGGTGGCGAGCCGCAGGCCGCCGAGCCAGACCCCGACCGCGAGGTCGAGGGGGACCGCTGTCCAGCCGTAGAGCGGGACGTGGAGGAGGCCGAAGGCGATCGCCGCGACCCCGACCGCGACGAGCTCGCCCGCCCACGGGGACACCGCGTCGATGAGCGCCCCGCGGAGCAGCGCCTCCTCGGCGACGGCGATGAGGACGACGGTCGCCGCCCAGGCGGGGAGCAGCCCGATCGGAGGCGGTCCGAGCACGAGGGTGTGGCCGCTCAGCCGGATCGCGACGGGCGCGACGCAGAGCACCGCCGCGCCGCCGGCGCCGATGGCGATGGCACGGGTCCGCGGGGCCGCCGGCCGCCACCCCGCGGCCGCCGCGGTCGCGAGGAGGAGCACCGCGAAGAGCAGGCCCGCGGTGTGGGTGCCGAGCCCGGCGGCGACCCGCAGGGTCATCGCCGCGGCGAGGCCGCAGAGCAGCAGCACGCTCCGCGCCGGGCCCTCGACGGTGGTGCGGGCGCCGATCACTGAGACGGCGGCACGAGCTCGGCGCGGCCGGTGGCGTACACCGCCGGCCATACGACCACGCTGTGGCGCACCGCCTGCCACTGCCAGATCACCGCCGCGGCGCGGAGGTTCTGGCCGAGCCGCTCGCCCGGGCCGGCGAACCTCAGACCCGCACCGTTGGGGAGGGCGCCCTCGGGGAGGTCGGCGGCGCGCGCCGCGGCGGCGATGTGTGCCGGGTCGAGCCCCCCGCCGGCGGCGGCGCGGGGGAGGACGTCGTGGAACAGCGCCCAGGCGGCGGTGAATCCGCTCAGCCCCTCCTCGGTCGGAGCTCCACCCCGGCGCTGCTTCCAGGCGGCGGCGAGGCGGGCGTAGAGGGCGCGCCCCTCGGGGCGCAGGGTCGCCGGATCGAAGCCGCCGCCCGGCCTGTCGGAGGCGAAGACGCCGACCGCGGCGGGGCCGAGGAGCTCGCCGAAGTCGGGCAGGCACTGGGCCATCGTCGAGCCGATGAAGGCGTCGACCCTCACGTCGGCGGCGAGCATCGCCTTGCGGAAGGCGACGCCGTCGGGGATGTGGGAGGCGAGGATGAGGATGTCCGGGTGTGCGGCCCTGAGGTCGGCGATCACCGGGTCCCACCGCGGCGCGCCGGGGAAGTACGTGGAGGTGCTCACGACCTGCATCCCCGCGGCCTTCACGGTCGCAGTCGCGGCGTCGGCGACGGAGTGGGCGTAGTCGTCGTCGGCGACGACCATCGACACCCGCAGGTCCGCGGCGGGCCGGCCGATCATCGGGGCGAGCTGGGTGGCGGCGAAGCGCCCCGAGTTGTCGCCGAGGTTGGAGCCGGTGGCGCCGACCCGGAAGACCCGGTCGAGGCCGCGCCCGGTCAGCTGGTCGGCGACCGCGCCCGCCTCCCAGTACACCATCCCCGCTTTCGACGTCGCGTAGCTCACCGGCATCGAGAGGTCGGAGCTGTAGGCGCCGATCACCACCGGCACTCCGTCGGCGTGCAGCTCGGCGGCACGCTCGGGGCCGACGTCGCGGCCCGGCAGATCTCTGAGGTCGAGCCGGATCGGGCGCCCGGCGACGCCTCCGTCGGCGTTGACGAGGTCGCGGGCGATCTCCACCCCGGCGAGCTCCTCCTGCGCGTACCCGCCCGATTGCGGGCCGGTGAGCGGGAAGACGGCGCCGATGCTCAGCGGGTCCGCGCCCTGACCACCGCATCCGCCGAGCAGCAGCGGCAGCAGCACGAGCGCGGCGGCGGCGGCGGAGCGGAGACGTGCGCGCATGTGGACGACCTCGTCGGCGAGAAGCGGGGGGACGGCGGGGATGATTGCACGTCGGCAGTCCCGCCTCCCAGTGCAATCCGGACGACTGTCCTGTGCGTCAGTGATCCGACAGCGGCGGGGCGGTGGAGGGCGCCGGCGTCGACTGCGGCGGCTCCTCGAGCCGGGCGAGCGCGCTGACGAGGCTGTCGACCGCGCCGGTCGCGGTCTCGAGGGCATGGCCGTCGAAGCCGCTCGGAGCCCGCCGCTCGCAGACCACCACGGCGACGACGTCCCCGCCGCGGACCACGGGGAGGAGCAGGCTCGAGCTCACCTCGATGTTCGTCCGCCGCTGAGGGCGGTGGGACGCGGCCTCGGTCCAGAGGGCGGGACGCTGGGTCGCCTCGACCCGGGCGAGGATCGGCGCGGGAACGGCGCCGTCGCCGGAGTGCTGGCCCGCGGGGAGGAGGTAGGCCCGGTCACCTCCCACCGCTGCGGCGAGCTCGGCGAGGGCGGCCTGGACTCCGCCGTTGGTGGCGACCTCGGTCCACACCGAGGGGCGGCGCCGGACGACCTGCCAGTTCAGCGCCGCATTCGCGGCCATCGCGACCACCGCGGCCACCGCGCCCGAGACGACCGCGGCGCGACCGGTCTCGACGAGCAGGGCGTACGTCGAGTACATGAGCGCGCCGGAGATCCCCGCGCCGCGGATGTACGCGGACAGCCCCTCCGCCCCCGCCCCTCGACGCCGGTCGGCGTACGTCCAGAGCCGGTTCAGGGCGGTGTTCCAGGCGAGGGCGACCGCATAGGCGGGAACGACCGCGAGCAGCGAGGGCAGGTGCGCCACGTCGCTGAGGAGGGCGAGGAGGGGGAGGAAGACCGCCACCCCGCTCAGCCCGACGAGGCCGAACTTCCAGCGCCGCGCCGAGCCCTTGACGTCGAGGAAGAGCGAGCGGAGGTGGCGGAGGTAGAGCAACCCCTGGCGGGCGCTCGCCTTGCTGCTCCCCCGTTCGCGGCGCATGAACTGCAGCGGCACGTCCTCGACCCGCACCTCCCTCGGGAGGAGCACGAGCAGCTCGAGCAGGATCTTGAATCCGACCGGGCGGAACTCGATGCCGTCGACGAGGGCGCGGCGGCAGAGGAAGAAGCCGCTCAGCGGATCGGTGCTCCGGCGCGCGTCGGTGAACAGGGTGCGGGCGACCAGGGTGGCGCCGCGGCTCACCAGGCGGCGGACGGCGCCGTCGAGCCCCCCGCGCGACCCCCCGGCGACGTAGCGACTCGCGACGACGAGCTCGGCGCCGCGCATCGCCGCCTCGAGCATCGTCGGGATCACCTCCGGGGGGTGCTGGAGATCGGCGTCCATGACACAGACGAAGGCCCCGGTGGCCATCCGCAGCCCGGCGACGACCGCGGTGCTCAGCCCACCGGCGCGCTCTCCCCCCCGGCGGATGAGGCAGCGGACCGCCCCGCCGGAGGCGGCGGCGAGCGCCTCGAGCTGGGCCGGAGTCTCGTCGTCGCTGTCGTCGACGAAACAGAGCTCGGAGGCGATGCCGTCGAGCGCCGCGCGCAACCGGTCGACGAGGACGGGAAGGTTGGCCGCCTCGTTGCGGGTGGGGACGACCACGCTGAGGAGCGGCGCCGCGGCCATTGCCGGAGCATACGGCGCGGAGCCCTCCGATCTCGGCGGCCCGCGGATTTCGACACGGATCCGTGACGCATCGCGCCGTTGCGTCACCTATACTCAGCCTGCCCCGAGGGGATGGCGAGGACGCAGGGCGCCGATGAGAACCCACAGTGCCCCTCCGTTTGGTGGCACGCTGGACGAGATGAAGGAGACGGTCCCGTGGTAGCCCGCGCACGCCAGGGCCTCACCACGCTCGGCGAGCAGTCGATCCTGTTCGTCGAGGCGGTCCGGGGGATCTTCAGCCGGCCCTTCTACCTCGCCGAGTTCCTCGAGCAGTGCCGGTTCATCATGACCGCCTGCTTCGTGCCCCTCCTCCTCACCGGCTTCGGGTGGGGGGCGATCGTCGCCCTCGAGGCGGGGACCTTCTTCAAGATTGCGAGCGCCGACTACCGGGTCGGCGGCTTCATGGTGCTCGCCAACGTCCGAGAGTTCGCACCGGTCGCCACCGGGCTCATGGTCGCCGCGGTCGCGGGGACGGCGATCACCGCCGACCTCGGCGCCCGCAAGGTGCGCGACGAGCTCGAGGCCCTGTCAGTGATGGGGATCAGCAACATCGCCTTCATCGTGGTGCCCCGGTTCGCCGCGATGGCGCTGATGACCGCCCTCTACAACATCCCGATGATCGCCTTCACCTGCCTGAGCGGGTACCTCGCCTCGGTGCACCTGGTCGGGGTCAACCCCGGCGCCTTCCTCAGCACCTTCTTCACCGAGGGCACCCTCCAGGAC
>DATKEY010000097.1:0-17377 GCA_035544475.1 Candidatus Dormiibacterota bacterium
CCCCCGGGGGGGTCGACGACCCCCCTGACCGGAGCGCGGGGTGTGGATGGCACACTGCGCCCCATGCTCCGTGCCTTGCTGCTCGCCCCGCCCGGGGCGGGGAAGGGGACCCAGGGCGAGCGCCTCGCCGAGGTGTACGGCGTCCCCCACCTCGCGACCGGGGACCTGCTCCGCCGGCACGTCGCCGAGGCGACCGCGCTCGGACAGGAGGCGAAGGGCTTCATGGACCGCGGCGAGCTCGTCCCCGATCGCCTCGTCGTCGACATGGTGCGCGACCGCATCGCCGGAGGGGAGCCGCTCAGCGGCTTCGTGCTCGACGGCTTCCCCCGCACCCTCACCCAGGCGCGCCAGTCGTACGAGTGGGGCAGGGCGAAGGGACGGACGTTCCACGCCGTCATCTCCCTGCGGGTCCCCGACGACGAGCTCGTCCGCCGCCTCCTCGAGCGGGGGCGCAGCTCGGGGCGCTCCGACGACAACGAGCAGACGATCCGCAACCGGCTGACGGTGTACGCGGAGCACACCCAGCCGCTGCTCGACTTCTACCGCGGCCGCGACATCCTCCTCGAGGTCGACGGGACCGGGCCGGTGGCCGAGGTCACCGCGCGCATCGGCAGCGCGCTCCTGCCCCTCGCCTTCCCCTGACGGACGCTACGCGGCCATCTCGTGCATCGTCGTGCCCTCGTCGGCGCCGGCGGCCTTCGCGGCCTTCGCCGCGTGGGCGGGGGCGCCGGGCAGCAGCAGGGCGAGGAGCACCCCGATCGCGGTGAGACCGGCGGTGAGCAGGAAGACGTCGCCGAGCGCACCCCCGAAGGCCTGGTTCTGGACCGAGCTCAGCAGGGCGAGGACCGCCGCCTGCCCCTGGGTCGCGAGGTGGGAGAGGTCCGGGAAGCCGGGGGATGCCGAGGGAAGCAGCCCCGACCGGGCGGCGACCTGCTGCGCCTGGTGGGCGATGAGCACCGAGGTGAGCACCGCCAGGCCGAGCGCCGACGCGACCCGCTGGACGATGTTGTTGATCGCGCTCGCCGCGCCGACCCGGTCGGCGCGGACCACAGCCATCGCCCCGGTCATGATCGGCATCATCGCCAGGCCGATCCCGATGTTGCGGACGATGGTGACCAGAATCAGCGCGCTCCGTGAGGTCTCCGGGGTGATGTCCCGGAGCAGGTAGGTGCCGAGGGCGACGAGGAGAAGGCCGATCGCACCCGGCCAGCGTGCCCCGATCCGGTCGTAGAGCCGTCCGCTGATCGGCATCATCACCGACATCACAGCCGCCGGCAGGAGCAGGGTGAGCCCCGCCTGGAAGGGGCCGTAGCCCTCTCCCTGCTGGAGGAAGAGGGGGACGTAGAAGGCCCCTGCGAAGAGCCCGGTCGAGATGAGCCCGATGAGCACCGAGGAGACCGAGAAGCCGAAGCTCCCGAAGATGCGGAGGTCGAGGAGCGGCTGCTCGACGGAGAGCTCGACGACGACGAAGATCGCGAGGCTGAGCAGCCCGCCGGCGATGAGCATGAGCACCCGGTAGGAGGTCCAGCCCCAGCTCGAGCCCTCGGAGAAGGCGAGGAGGAGGGCGAAGAGGCCGCTTCCGACGAAGAGGAAGCCGAGGAGATCGAAGCGCTGGCCGGGCCGCTTGGCGAAGTGGGGGAGGATGGAGAGGGCGGCGAGGGCGCCGAGGATGCCGATGGGGACGTTGATGTAGAAGATGAGCCGCCAGTTGACGTACTCGACGAGCCATCCGCCGAGCGCGGGCCCGATCGCCGGCGCGACGACGATGCCGAGACCGTAGAGACCCATCGCCGAGCCGATCCGGTCGCGC
This sequence comes from Candidatus Dormiibacterota bacterium, assembly GCA_035544475.1. Taxonomy (GTDB): domain Bacteria; phylum Chloroflexota; class Dormibacteria; order Aeolococcales; family Aeolococcaceae; genus CF-96. The sequence continues at coordinate 1,811 of DATKEY010000097.1, forward strand.
GGGACGAGCCGGTAGATGATCGACTGGGCGAGCACCGGGAGCAGGCCGCCGCCGATCGCCTGCACGACGCGGAAGACGATGAGGGTGTTGAGGTTCCAGGCGATCCCGCAGAGCGCGGAGCCGCCGACGAAGGCGAGCAGCGAGCCGATGTAGAGCGGGCGCAGCCCGAAGCGGTCACCGAGCCAGCCGCTGGTCGGGACGACGATCCCGAGGGCGAGGCTGTAGCCGGTGGCGATCCACTGCACCTGGTCGGTGCTCGCGCCGAAGTCCGCCTGGATCCGCGAGGTGGCGACGTTGACGATGCTCGTGTCGAGCAGCGCCATGAAGGAGCCGATCATCACCACGAGGAGCGGGACGAGCCAGCCGCCGCCGGCGGGGACGGCGGCAGCCGCAGGGGCGGGCGCCGGCGCCGGGGTGGGAACCGGGCGGGGGAGAGGCCGCACCGGGCGGTGGACGGTCCGCCGCGGGTGGACCGCCCGCCGTGGCGGCCGGGGGGCCGGCCGCGGGCTGCCGAGCGGCAGGGTGCGGGAGGTGGAGTCGTCGAGCGATGCGGGAGCACCCGGGAGGGGGAGGAGGGTCGTCCCCGAGAGCCGCTCCCCCGCCCGTCGCCTGGCGCTCATCTCACGTCCCCGCCGTCAGCCGTTCCTCGGGGAAGAGTCTACCCAGAATGGTTGCGCTTTACAACTATCTAGAAAGCCTGAACCATTCCGATCGAAAGCGTCAGCCGCCGGCCTCTCGGAGGAGCTGGCGGGCGATCTGGTTGCGCTGGACCTCGTCGGTCCCGGCGGGGATGCGCAGGTTGCGGGCGAGCCGGAAGAGACGCTCCTCGATCGTCCCCTTGGCGAGCCCGGCGGCGCCGTGGATCTGGAGCGCGCGGTCGGCGACGCGCATGAAGGCCTGATCGTTGACGAGCTTGACGACGGAGACGAGCCGGATCGCGTCGGGGGAGAGAGGGATCTCGAAGGCGCCGAGACGGTCGAGCTCGTCCTGGGCGAGCAGGCTCGTGGCCCGCGCCGCGTACCAGTCGGCGTGCATGTCCGCGAGCATGTGGCGGAGCACCTGGAGGTCGGCGAGCGCGCCTCCGTAGGCGCGGCGCTCGCGGGTGCGCCGCACCGCGCGCTCGAGGAGAAGCCGCATCCAGCCCGAGCACATCCCGCCGCGGCAGAGGCGCCGCCAGTTGATGTACGTGAGCGCGAGGGGCAGCCCCTGGCCGGCCTCGCCGACGCGGTTGGCGTCGGGGACCCGGACGCCGTCGAGGTGGAGCTCGCCGGTGAGCCCGTCCTCGATGAGCGTCGGCCGGGTGGGCCCGCGGCGGAAGCCCGGACGGTCGCCCTCGACGAGGAACATCGTCAGCGATCGCGGGCCCGCCCCCGGCTCGGTGACCGCGGTGACGAGCGCGTGGTCGCAGAAGCGGGCGTTGGTGATCCAGAGCTTGGTCCCGGAGATCCGCCAGCCGTCGCCGTCGCGCACCGCCTCGGTCCGCATCCCGAGCACGTCGGAGCCGGCGTCGGGCTCGGTGTTGGCGAAGGCGGCCGTCGCCGTCCCCTCGAGGAGCGGGGTGAGGAAGCGCGCGCGCTGGTCGGCGGTGAAGAAGCAGGACACCGGGCTCGGCCCCTCCGTCCAGGCGAGGATCGAGGGACGCAGCCCCAGCCCCATCGCGTAGACGGCCTCCTCGACGAAGAGCATGTCCGCCCGTCCCAGCCCCCCACCGCCGAGCTCCCGCGGGAGGTGGAGCGCGTAGAAGCCTGCCGCCGCCGAGCGCCGGCGCACCTCGGCGCGCGCCTCGCGGACCACCGCGGAGAGCGTCCCGTCGGCATCGAGGTCGGGGGTGGTCGAGGCCGGCCGCTCCGCCTGCCGGCGGGCGAGATCCTGCTCGACGGGCACGACCTGCTCGGCGACGAAGTGGTGCAGCCGCTCGAGGATCGCCGCGACGTGGGGTGGGGGATCGGACGAGACGGTCATGGCGGCGGCATCGGCTCGGGGTGGTCGGGGAGTGCTGCCCCCGTCCATGGGGCGGGACGGTGGCCGAGGAGCGCGGGCCGGCCGGCGTGGCCGGCGAGGAGGGGGAGGAGGTCGGCGGCGCGCAGGCGGCCGTAGGCGCCCGCCGCGGCATGCGCCTCGCCGAAGCGGGTCACCGCGTCCGCCCGCACCGTGGGCCCGGCGACGACGAGCGGGGTCGGGTCGCCGCTGTGGAGCAGTCCGCCCGACGAGGGGGTGGCGTGGTCGCCGGTGACGGCGACGACGGCGGTGGCGCAGAGATCGAGCAGGCCCTCGAGCCCGGGGTCGATCGCCTCGAGGACCTCGAGCTTGGCGCGGGGGAGCTTCGAGTGGCCGGCCTCGTCGGTCGCCTTGGTGTGGACGTGGACGAGGGTGTCGCCCGCGGCGATCCGCCGGCGGGCGGCGTCGATCCGGGCGGCCATGTCCTCGGTGGGGTCCGCGCGGTGCGGGACCCTCTCGAGGGCCATGCCGAGCAGGCGGGCGATGCCGGCGTAGAGGGTGGTGGAGGCGACGCTCGCGCCGCGCAGGCCGGTGCGCTCCTCGAAGCTCGGCAGTGGCCGGCGCACCCCGGCCCATTTCGTGGTGAGCAGGTCGAGCGCGCTCCGGCCCCGGCGGCGCCGGCCGGCGTTCACCGGATGGTCCGCGAGCCGCGCGCGGCAGCCGCGCAGGTACGTCTCGAGCGCCGCGGCGGTGCGGCGCGCCTCCGCCGGGTCGGCGGCGTCCGCGAGCGGGAGCGGCCGCATCCAGGGGTGCAGGTCGGGGAAGAGGGGGTCGGTGTCGGTGACCTCCGCCGACCCGGCCCCGGCGAGCGTGAGCACCGCCTCGCCCGCGGTGAGCGGCTCGAGGCCGACGGTGATCCCGTCGAGCGTCGCGGGCGCCAGCGAGGCGATCAGGGCGGCGGCGTCGTCCGCGTCCGCCGGGCCCGCCCTCCCGGTCATCCACAGCCGGCCCTCGCGCTCGACCGCGGAGCGGAGCGCCGCGTGGGCGACCGGGCGGCCCATCGGCACCTCGAGCCCGGCGCCGAGGGCCTCGAGCACCGCCCGTCCCGGGAAGGGCAGGCCCTCACAGCCGAGCAGGCTCCAGTGCGCCCATTCGCTGGTGGTCGCCCGCCCCCATCCGAAGGGGAGGTGGATCCCGCTGGCGCCGCGCCGGGCGAGGGCGTCGAGGACGGGCGTCGCCGCCGCCTCCGCCGGGGTCGCCCCGCCGAGCTCCACCAGCGGACGGTCGCCGAGTCCGTCGAGGACGACGAGGACGATCGGCAGCCGGTCGCCCGTCACGCGCCACGCTCCGCGAGCGGACGGTCGGCGAGCAGGCGCTCGACGAGGGGGACGACGGCGCCGGGGAGCATCGGGCGCCAGGGGCCGGCCTCGCGGAGCGCCCGGCGCACCTCTGCGCCGCTGAGCCGGGTGCGCTCGTCACCGGCGAGGACGCGCACCGGGTATCCGGCGGCCTCGAGCTCCCGCGCCTTCGCCGCCTCCCACTCCGAGTACACGCGCACGAGGTGGGCGGCGCCGAGCGGCACGTAGTGCGGCCAGACCGCGGGGTGGTGGATGGGGAAGGGCACGACGTCGACCGCCGCGTCGGCGATGCCGGCCCCCGTGAGGGCTGCGCGGACCATTCGCAGGCGCTCCCAGTAGGTGAACGGGTTCGACTCGGGCAGATGGCGGTGGGCGCTCTCCGCGCGCGGCTCGCGGGTGCCCGGGTCGGGGTTGGTGATGGCGACGATCAGCCGGTCCGAGCCGGCCAGGGCCTCGAGGAAGAGCTCGAGGTGCTGGCGGTGCACCGGCTGGAAGCGGCCGGTGACGCAGCTCAGCGCGCAGCGTGGCATGGGGCCAGCCTGTCATGGCGCGTTCCCGTCCCGCAACGAGCCGTTGACGATGCGGCGGTCGCACCAGGATGTCGTCCGGAGCGCCCCTAGCATCCGGCTGATGCCCACCGATCCCGAGCTCCTCGCCGCGCTCCGGCTCGCCATCCAGGCCCAGCCGGACGCGATCCCGCTCCGTCTCCACCTCGCCGGTCTGCTCCTCGCCTCCGGGGCGGAGGCCGCAGCGCTCGACGAGTACACCGCCGTCCTCGCCCGCGACCCCCTCAACCGCGGCGCTCTCGAGGGTGGGGCCACCGCCGCCGAGCGGCTCGGCGACGCGAACCGGGCGTCGAGCTACCGCGCGCTCCTCCAGGTGGCTCCCTCCGGGCAGGCCCGCCCCGAGCCTGCGCCGCCCGCGGTCCATGAGGACGAGGCGGAGGACGAGGTGAAGGTGAAGGCCGGCGACGGCTCCGCGGCGCTCCCGTGGTGGGAGGCCGCGTTCACCGGCACCACGCTGAAGGACGTCGGCGGGATGGAGCAGGTCAAGCACCGCCTCGACGTCTCCTTCCTCGCGCCGATGCGCAACCCGGAGCTGCGCGCCACGTACCGGAAGTCGCTGCGCGGCGGGCTGCTCCTCTACGGCCCGCCCGGGTGCGGAAAGACGTACATCGCCCGCGCGCTCGCCGGCGAGCTCGGCGCACGCTTCATCTCGATCGGCCTCGAGGACATCCTGGACATGTTCCTGGGGCAGAGCGAGAAGCACGTCCACGAGGCGTTCGAGCAGGCGCGGCGCAACGCCCCCTGCGTTCTCTTCTTCGACGAGGTCGACGCCATCGGCCAGAAGCGCCTCCAGCTGCGCCACAACGCGGGGCACCGTGGCGTCGTCAACCAGCTGCTCGCCGAGCTCGACGGCGTCGACGGCCAGAACGAGGGCGTCTTCGTCCTCGGCGCGACCAACCACCCCTGGGACGTCGACACCGCGCTCATGCGCCCCGGACGCTTCGACCGGGTGGTGCTCGTCCTGCCCCCCGACGAGCCGGCTCGCCGGGAGATCCTCGCCCACCACCTCGAGGACCGTCCCGTCGAGGGCGTCGACGTCGCCCAGCTCGCGGCACGCACCGAGCACTTCTCGGGGGCCGACCTCGCCCACCTCGTCGACTCCGCCTCGGAGCTCGCGCTCGAGGAGGCGGTGCGCAGCGGGAAGGTCCGTCCCATCGGCGGCGGCGACTTCCTGCAGGCGCTGAAGCAGGTGCGGCCCTCGACGCCCGGCTGGTTCGAGACCGCGCGCAACGTCGTCATCTTCTCGAACCAGACCGGGATGTACGACGAGCTCTCCGCCTACATGAGGGCGCGCAAGCTGCTGTGAGCAACCGGGGTCGAGCAACTCACACCGGCCCCATGATGCTCTGCAGCCGCGCCATCATCGGCGCGCTCGCGACCTCGGTCCAGTCCGGCGCGAGGACTCCGTACCACTCCGGCGCGCCCGCCGTCCGCCCCGGCCCCGGCGACTGGGTGCCGTTGAGCGCCCAGATCGACCAGCTCAGCCCGAGCTCGCGGATGTAGTCGACGAGGTAGCTGAACCAGGCGCCCTGGGGGTTGCGGTCGTTGCCGTCGGTGAAGTCCGCGGCGGCGCGGGGATCGCCGGCGCGCAGGCCGTTCGGGGTCCCGAACTCGCCGACCCAGATCGGGGCGACGCCGTCGCGGACCAGGTATCCCCAGGCCTGGTCCCACACCTCGCGACAGGCGTGCGCGGTGGTGGCGGTGCTGCCCAGCTGCGCCCAGGGCAGGGCACGGGCCATGTCGGGTCCGTAGTCGTGGACGGAATACACGAGGCGATGCGGCACCCGCAGGCGGATCGGTCGCGGCCGGGGCCGCGTCCCGCCGGCGCGTCCCACGCCGCAGAGGTTGCCGCCCGGCCAGTAGCCGTGAACGGTGCCGTCGAGGGACGGCCCGGCGGGATCGTCACGGACGCCCTCGACGCAGATGAGCAGGCGCTCGTGCTCCTCGAGGATCGAGTTCCCGCAGCGCTCGGCCGCCGCCGCCCAGTCGGCGCCGTCGCCGCCCGCGCCCCACTGCGCGCCCCCGAGCCGCGGTGGCGCGGCGCTGTCCTGCGGCGGCGAGCCGGGCTCGTTGCGCAGGTCGCAGCCGATCACCGCGGCGGCGTCGCGGTACCGGTCGAGGAGGCCGAGCCAGCTGTCGAGCCAGACCGACTCCACGTAGTCCTGGGTGTACCAGAGGCCGTTGCTCTGCAGGCTCCACGACGCGTCGCTGCGGTGCCCGTCGAGGATGACCGCGAGGCCGTGGCGCTCGAGCCCGGCGACGACTCGGTCCATCACCTCGACGGGGAGCAGTCCTCGCAGCGCGGGCTCGCGGTCGAGACCGGTGGTCACGGGGAGGTCGGTGCGCACCATCTCGACGGAGAAGGGCAGCCGGACCATCGTGAAGCCGAGACCGGCGACCAGCGCGCAGATCTCGTCGACGGTGCGGACGTCGAGCCCTCCTGCGACCATCGCCGCGGTCTCGAAGCCGTACCAGTTCACGCCGGCGAGACGCACGGGCGCGCCATCGCGGTCGAGGATCCGCGCGCCGCGGGTCCGCAGCGGGCCCGCGATGCGGCGGCGATCCGGCTCGTCCGCGAACGCGGTGAGCGCCGGCTCCGCGCCCGACAGCCCCCCGGCTGCGACCGCCGCGGTGGCGGCAAGGCCGCCGATCAGGAACGCCCTGCGTCCGCAGCGCATCGTCTTCCCCCGATGACGGTCACGGCGAGAGGACGTACCGCTCGACGGCGACGGCGAAGCCCTCCTCCTCGTTGCTCGTCGTCACCCGGCGGGCGCATCGCTGCACCTCATGGCTCGCGTTCCCCATCGCGATGCTCAGCCCGGAATGGGCGAACATGAGCACGTCGTTGGACTGGTCGCCGATGGTGGCGATCTGCGCCGAGGGGATCCGGTAGCGGTCCGAGAGGTACTGCACGACCGCGCCCTTGTTCGCCTGGGGATGGGTGACGTCGACGTAGTACGGCTGGGAGCGCGCCGCGGTGACGTGGTCGCCGAACCTCTCCCGGGCGGCGGCCGCCGCCGCCTCGACGGCGTCGTAGTCGTCGCCGACGCCGACGATCTTGGCGACGTCGGCGGTGATCGACTCGATGTCGGCCGTCACGGTCGGGCCGAAGCGGACGGTGCGCGACTCGCGGTCGACGTGCGGCCCGTGGGGGTCGGTCACGAACCAGTCGGAGCCGCGGTACGTCCAGGTGTCGAGCACGTGGGACCGCAGCAGCTCGTCGATCGGGACCACGAGGTCGGCGGGGAGCACCCGCTGCTCGATCACCGTCATGTCCGGATCGACGATGACCCCGCCGTTGAACGCCGAGATCGGCGTCTCGAGCCGGAGCGGGGCGATGAGCATCGACATGCCGCGGGGCGGGCGTCCGCTGGTCACCGCGAAGAGGATCCCGGCGTCGTGGAGGCGGTGGACCGCGGCGATCGCCCGGTCGGTGAGGACCTTGTCGTTCGTGACCAGGGTGCCGTCGACGTCGGCGAGGAGGAGCTTGACCGGAGGGTCAGCCATCGCTGCGGTCCCGCATCGCGCGGTAGCGGCGGATGAGAGCGTTCGTCGACGAGTCGTGGGAGAGGTCGGGCTCGGCGGCGCTCTCCAACTCGGGGAGGATCCGCACCGCGAGTGCCTTGCCGAGCTCGACGCCCCACTGGTCGAAGGAGTCGATCCCCCAGATCACCCCCTGGGTGAAGACGCTGTGCTCGTAGAGCGCGACCAGCGACCCCAGCAGGCGGGGCGTGAGCAGGTCGCAGAGGAGCACGTTGGTCGGCCGGTTCCCCTCCATGACGCGGTGGGGCACCACCTTCTCCGGGGTGCCCTCCTCGCGCACCTGCCGCTCGGTGCGCCCGAAGGCGAGCGCCTCGGCCTGGGCGAAGACGTTCGAGCTGAGGATGTCGTGGTGGTCGCCGAGCGGGTTGAGGGTGCGGGCGAAGCCGATGAGGTCGACGGGGATGAGGGCCGTGCCCTGGTGGATGAGCTGGTAGAAGCTGTGCTGCCCGTTCGTGCCCGGCTCACCCCAGTAGACCGCCCCGGTGTCGTAGTCGACGGTGCGGCCGTCGACGGTGACGTGCTTGCCGTTCGACTCCATCGTCAGCTGCTGGAGGTAGGCGGGGAAGCGCTTGAGGTACTGCTCGTACGGCATCACCCCGACGGTCTGGGCGCCGAAGAAGTCGCGGTACCAGACCGCGAGCAGCCCCATGAGGACCGGGAGGTTGCTCGCGAGGGGTGCGGTCCGGAAGTGCTCGTCGATCGCGTGGAAGCCGGCGAGCATCTCTCCGAAGCCGCCGGGGCCGACGGCGAGCATCGTCGAGAGCCCGATCGCGGAGTCCATCGAGTAGCGGCCGCCCACCCAGTCCCAGAACCCGAACATGTTCCGCGTGTCGATGCCGAACTTCGCGACCCGCTCCGCGTTCGTGGAGACGGCGACGAAATGCTTCGCCACCGCGGACTCGTCACCGAGCCGGTCGACGAGCCAGCTCCGCGCCGAGGTGGCGTTGGTGAGCGTCTCCTGGGTGCCGAAGGTCTTCGACGAGACGATGAACAGGGTCTCGGCGGCGTCGAGGTCGCGGGTCGCCTCGGCGACGTCGGTGGAGTCGACGTTCGAGACGAAGCGGAAGGTCATCTCCCGGTCGCTGTAGTGGCGCAGCGCCTCGTACGCCATGACCGGGCCGAGGTCGGAGCCCCCGATGCCGATGTTCACGACGTTGCGGATCCGCCTGCCCGTGTGACCCCTCCAGCTCCCCGAGCGGACCTCCTCGCTGAAGGCCGCCATCCGGTCGAGGACCTCGTGGACCTCCCCGACGACGTCGACCCCGTCGACGACGAGCGAGGCCTCCCGGGGCATCCGCAGGGCGACGTGGAGGACGGCACGGTCCTCGGACACATTGATGTGTTCGCCGCGGAACATCGCGTCCCGGCGCGCGGCCAGCTCCGATTCCTCCGCGAGCTGGAGGAGGAGGCGGAGGGTCTCGTCGGTGATCCGGTTCTTGGAGTAGTCGAGGTAGATCCCGGCCGCCTCGGCGGTCAGCCGGGTCCCGCGGTCGGGATCGGCCTCGAAGAGCTCGCGGAGATGGCGGGGGGCGATCTCGGTGTGGTGGCGCTCGAGCGCCCGCCAGGCGGGACGCTCCCGGAGGGGTGTCGTGGTCATGCGGGACATTCTCCCGGGAGGCGCCCGGCTCCCGTGGGGTGAGGGGCGGAGGCGCCCCCGGGAGGCGTGGTCGGTATCATCCAACCAACCCCGGCCATCCGCGCGCGAGAGGAGGCACCCCCACGGTGAGCAAGGGACTGGGCCACAGGGAGGCGTCCCTGGACGAGAAGGTGAGCCAGCTGCGCGCCATCGCCGAGCGGGTCGAGGAGGACCTCCTCGCCGCCCGCCAGCTCGTCGAGGGCATCCTCGCGAGCGTCCGCGAGACCGAGGCCGCCTACAGCCAGCCGTGGAAGGAGTGGCTCGCAGGCGCGGCGGCGTGCCACGACGAGCTGGTGCGGCTCGCCAACGCGGTGGCGACGGCCGGGCCGACCGCATAGACGACGAGCGTTCCCCGCGGCCGCCGGCGCGGTCGCGTGACCAGGATCGGCACCGGGCGAGGAGGGTTCTGTACGTGAGCACCGAGCGACAGTCGCGAGAGGTTGCCGAGGCGGCACGCGAGACGGAGTGGACTCTCCCCAGCTTCGGCAAGGAGCTCTTCCTCGGTCGCTTCCGGCTCGACCTCCTCCATCCCCACCCGCGCGCCAGCGCGGAGGACCGGCAGCGTGGCGAGGAGTTCCTGGCGAAGCTCGAGCAGTTCCTGCGCAGCAGCGTCGACCCGCTGGTGATCGAGCGCGACGGCCAGATCCCCGACGACGTGGTCCGCGGGCTCGCGAAGCTCGGCGCCCTGGGGATGACCGTCCCGCAGGAGTACGGCGGGCTCGGGCTGTCGAAGCTCTACTACACCCGCGCGCTCCAGCTCGCGGGATCCGTCCACGGCTCGATCAGCACCCTGCTCAGCGCCCATCAGTCGATCGGCGTCGCCCAGCCGCTGATGCTCTTCGGCACCGAGGCGCAGAAGAGGAAGTACCTGCCGCTCGTCGCGACGACCGAGATCAGCGCCTTCCTGCTCACCGAGCCGGATGTCGGCAGCGACCCGGCGCGGATGTCGAGCTCGGCGGTGCCCACCGCGGACGGGTCGGCATACATCCTCGACGGGCTGAAGCTCTGGACCACCAACGGGGTCATCGCCGACCGGCTGGTGGTGATGGCGAAGGTGCCGCGGTCCGAGGGCCATCGCGGCGGAATCAGCGCCTTCATCGTCGACGCGCACTCGCCGGGCATCACCGTCGAGTACCGCAACGACTTCATGGGGATGAAGGGGATCGAGAACGGGGTCACGCGCTTCGAGAACGTGCGCGTCCCCGCCGAGGACCTCGTCGGCGCCGAGGGGCTCGGGCTCAAGATCGCGCTCACGACGCTGAACACCGGCCGGCTCTCGCTCCCCGCGGTCTGCGCGTCGAGCACGAAGTGGGCGCTCAAGATCGCCCGCGAGTGGTCGAACGAGCGGGTGCAGTGGGGCAAGCCGATCGGCCAGCACGAGGCCGTCGCCCAGAAGATCGCCTACATCGCCGCCCTCGCCTACGGGCAGGAGGCGGTCGTCGACGTCTGCGCCCTGATGGCCGACAACAAGCAGCGCGACATCCGCATCGAGGCGGCGCTCGCCAAGCTCTTCACGTCGGAGATGGCGTGGCTCGCCGTCGACGAGCTGATCCAGATCCGGGGCGGCCGCGGCTTCGAGACCGCGGCCTCGCTGAAGGCCCGCGGCGAGAAGCCGGTGGCCTGCGAGCAGGTGCTCCGCGACCTGCGCATCAACCGGATCTTCGAGGGCTCCTCGGAGATCATGCGGCTGCTCATCGCCCGTGAGGCGGTCGACCAGCACCTCAAGGTCGCCGGCGCGCTCGTCGACGACAAGACCGACATGAAGACCAAGGCCCGCGCCGCGCTCGGCGCCGGGAAGTTCTACGCGGGCTGGCTGCCCCAGCTCGCCGTCGGTCAGGGCACCAATCCCCGGGCGTTTGCGGAGTTCGGCACTCTCGCCGAGCACCTGCGCTCGGTCGAGCGCTCGAGCCGCAAGCTCGCCCGCTCCATCGTCTACGGCATGGGCCGCTGGCAGGCGCGACTGGAGTATCGCCAGGCCTTCCTGGGACGTCTCGTCGACATCGCCGCCGAGCTCTTCGCCATGACCTGCGCGTGCGTGCGCGCCCGGATGCTCGTCGTGGACGGCGCTCCGGAGGCGTCGGGGGCCGTCGACCTCGCCGACCTCTTCTGCAGGGGCTCCCGGCGCCGCGTCGACCGGCTCTTCCACGACCTCATGCACAACGACGACGCCCACAACTACGAGACCGCGCAGCGCATTCTCGAGGGCCAGTTCCTCTGGGCGGAGGCGGGGATCATCGATCCCTCCGGCGTGGGTCCGATGCTCGGTCTGCCGGAGAAGTCGTCGGTGAACGTCCACCGCGCCGGGCTGGCGAGGAAGGCCGAGAAGCCGGAGAACCCGGAGAAGCCGGAGAAGCCGGAGAAGACGGAGAAGGTCGCGGCGGTCGGGTAAGGAGATCCGGCCGGCTACGTCACCATCTCGCAGCCCAGCCCGCGGGGAGGCGGATCGCCTCCCCGCAGGGGGCTACATCCGCGACTGGAGCGTCGCCAGGCCCGGCCCGGAGAGGGCGGCGAGCCCCGCCTTGCGGCCGGTCATCGCGAGCAGCAGGTCGAGCATCGGTCCCGACACCTCGGGACCGGTGCCGTGCGACCACTGGACGTCGGTGGCCTTCAGGGTGAGGCCGGCGATCCGGTTCTTCGTCCCCAGGAGCAGGTTCGAGCCCTTGTAGAAGTCGGCGGCGCGCATCAGCCCCTCGGGCGAGTAGGCGTGGGTGATGCCGAGCGGCCGGCGGATGTCCTCGGGATGGAGCATCACCTCACCGACCATCGCCTCGATCGGCCCCGGGGGATGAGTGGTCGCGTTCAGCTGGCCCTTGAAGCGGGCGAGGGCGTCGGCGCCCGACGAGCCCCTCTCCGCGGCCGCGTCCTTGGCGGCCATCGCGTTGAAGCGGAAGCCCGCTCCTGCGAGCTTGGTGAAGAACCGCGGCGGCGTCATCTTCGCGGTCGCGGTCATGTGGCCGAGGACGTCGCGCACGGTCCATTCGGCGCAGAGCGAGGGCGTCGCCCATTGCGCGTCGGTCAATCCCTCGAGGTCGGCGGCGAGTGCCTTGCGTTCCTCGTGGATGATCGGCCAGGGGGTCGAGGTGGCCACGGGTGTCCTCCTCTGTCCGAGGTGCGGGTGCGGTCCGGGATTGTGCACCCACCAGGGGTGTTCCGGAAGCGACTGTCGTTGTGTCAGGTCAGGGGAGGCGGCCGAGGAATGCCGCGAGCCGGTCGAATCCCGGGGCGCCGTCCGCGACCGTGACCTCGGGCCGGAAGGGGTCGCCCGTCTCGTTGCGGAAGTCCGGGCGGACGATCCCGCGGGCGATCTCGAGCGCCGCCGCGCCGAGTTCGTGGTCCAGGCGGTCCATCTGTCCGGTCGCCCTCGCGATGTCCCAGGCGTGGGCGCTGAGGTCGACGGTGTGGATGCCCTGCACGACCGCGCCGGGGACGTCGCCGAAGAAGAGCGTCCAGGAACGCTCGAGCGCGCCCGGCTCGGCGAAGGCAGCGCAGGCGGCGGCGCTCGCGGAGTCGTAGGCGCCCGCGGGGTCGTCGCCGAGCAGATCGGGAACCTCGCGCCCCCGTTCGAGCCTCTCGCCCGCGGCGATGCGGACGAAGCCCTGGGCGACGGCGACGACGTGGTTGACGACGTCGCGGACGGTCCACTGCGTGCAGGGGGTGGCGTCGCCGAGCTGGTCGGGCCGGATGGCGGCGATGAGCTCGCCCGTCAGCTGCACCGCCCGTGCGTGGGCGGCCGGAATCGACTCGGTCCGCAGTGCCATCGGTGGTCCTCCTCTCCGGGTGGGCGGCGTACGTTACGCGATCGTCGAGCCGAGCAGCGCCGCGAGCGGGAGGCCGAACTCGCGCTGGTTGTCCCAGTAGTCGTGGGCGACGAGCCCGCCGCCGCCGACGTTCTCGACGTTGTCGACACGGATGTCGCGAACGGCGATGCGCACCGGATCCCCGGTGTCGGGGTCGTGGCCGGTGAACAGCCCGGTCATCGCCGCGGGAGGTGGCTGGCCACGCCGCCACCCCACCGGGGGCTCGAGCGGATCGGCGACCGGATCGCGCTCGTCCCAGAAGTTCAGCCACTCCGGCAGCGAGCGCAGGTTCGCCGCATCGGTCCCCCACCCGAGCAGCTCGACGAACTTGCGCAGCGGGCTGCCCGCGGTGACGAGGGCGGGCACCCGGTCGAGCAGCGGGAGCGGCAGCTGGGAGAGCACGTCGAAGGCGAGGACGGTCCCGTTGCTGTGACCGTTGACGACCACGCGAGCCACGTCGTCGCGGAGGACGAGACGGGTGAGGGCGTCGCGCACGAACGCCCGCAGCCGCTCGCGCAGCGCGTTGCGGGCCACGTAGGCGGCGACGTCGTCCTCGACCTGTCGGAGCGTCCCGAGGAGCCCGGTCGGTGCGGACGGAGCGGCCTCCGACCCACGGCGGAGCAGGATCCCCGGGACGAGGTGGTGCTGCGCCGGGGCGACGTCGGTGCGGACCCGCAGCGAGGTCGTCGGCCCGGTGTCGGCATCGGGATGACGGTGGTGGAGGAGGGCCCCGATGTCGCGTACCGCCATCCTCACCAGCCCGCCGATGGTCGCGTAGTGGGTGATCGCCGAGAGGCCGAGGACGGTGACGTCGGCGAGCGCGGCGTGGTCGGGACCCTCTTCCTCGAGATGCGAGTAGACGAGGGCGACGTGGGCGATGCCGGAATCGGTGGCGGCGAGCCGCTGCCAGCCGCCCGAGAGCTCGGTGCGCCAGCGCCCGCCGGCGGTGTTCAGGGTCCCGAGCCGCTCCAGCCCGGCCTCGCTCCGCCCGCTCTCCGGCGGCCAGGTGCTCTGCACGTAGACGGGGCCGCGGCCGCGGTTGGGATCGTCGCCGAGCGACGCCCCGAGGCTCTCCCGGAGATGCTCGTGGAGGCCGTCGGCGTAGCCGGGGACCCCGTCACGCGGCGGCTGCTGGAAGCCGACGCCGTGGATCGTGACCAGGCAGGTCAGCGCCATCGCGCAAGAGTAGGGGGATCAGCGCTCGAGGGCGAGGGCGGCGAGCCGGCGGCCGATGAGCGGCGCGAACTTGAAGCCGTGCCCGCTGCACGCCGAGCCGACCACCAGCGGGCCGTGGCGCTCGAGGATGAATCCCTCGTCGGCGGTGTTCGTGTACAGGCAGGTCTCGGCGCGGTGCGCCTCCGGAGAGGCCGCCGGGAAGCGCTCCCGCACCCAGTCCGCGATCCGCCCGATCTCCGCGGCGTCGACGGCCGCGGCGCTGTCGGGGTCGACCACGTGGCTGGCGCGGTGGCAGCCCGCCTTCAGTCCCTCGCCCGGGCTGGGGAGGGCGTAGTGGGCGCCGCCGCCGCCCCACTCGACGAGGGTCGGCGGCGGAGGCCCGCCGCCGTCGAGGGCGAAGTAGGCGACGCTCTCGCGGGTCGTCACCGCCGGCAGGTCGACGCCCGCGCCGGCGAGCAGCCCTCGCGCCCAGCCTCCCGCCGTGACCACCACGGCCCGGGCGCTCAGATCCTCGCCGGCGGTCCGCACCACCGCACCGCCACCCTCGGTGCCGATCCCGAGCACTCTCGTGCCCTCGAGCAGCCGCGCACCGTGCGCCGACGCGACCCGGGCCAGGGCGTGCCAGGCCCGCCCGGCGTGGATGACCGCCCCGTCGGGCTGATGGAGCGCGGTGCCGCCGCGGGGGAGCGACACCTGCGGGAAGCGGGCCGCCACGGCGTCGCGGTCGAGGAGCTCGAAGGCCGCGCCGCGGCCGGCGAGCGCCCGCGCCCGCTCCTCGAGCCCGGCGCCGGTGTCGAGCCCCCCGCCGCGGTCGAGGAGGGTCTCGCCGGCCTCGGCCTCGAGCTCGCGCCAGAGCGGCAGCGCGTCCTGGGCCATGCCGACGTGGAGGGCGTCGGGGTACGAGAGGCGGAAGATCCGCGAGCGCCCGTGGCTCGACCCGTGGGGATGACCGATGGTGAAGCGCTCGACGAGCGCGACCGTGGCGCCGGACCGGGCCAGCCACCAGGCGGTGGCCGCCCCCATGATCCCCGCGCCGACGACCGCGACGTCCACCTCCGGCATCCCGGGGAGTCTAGGTATGGTCGCGGCCATGGCCGCGACGACCGACCCCCTGATCCTCCTCTCCCAGGCCCTCGACCAGGCCGGGGGCGTGGTCGCCGCGATCGGCGACGACCAGCTCGGGCTTCCGACACCGTGCCGCTCGTGGAACGTCGGCGCCCTGACCGCCCACCTCATCCACGACCTCGAGCAGTTCCGGGTGCAGGCGAGCGGCGGCCGGCCCGCCTGGGGCGCTCCCCCGCCCGAGCTCCCGAGCGCACGCGCCGCCGCCTTCGACGAGGGGGCGCGCAGCCTCCTCGACGCCTGGCGCGAGTGGGGCGATCTCGCTCGGATGGTGGCGATCCCCGGCAGGGGAGAGGTGCCCGCGCGCTTCTTCGTCGACCAGGAGATCACCGAGCTCGCGATCCACGCGTGGGACCTGGCGACGGCGACGGGGCAGCCGGTCGCGGCGCTCGATCCGGAGATCGCCGAGGCGGCCCTGGCCTGGTCCGGGA
>DATKEY010000098.1:0-7857 GCA_035544475.1 Candidatus Dormiibacterota bacterium
CGGGTCGGCGGTGCCGGCGAGGGCTGGCGGGTCGCGACGTCGGCGCTCAGCGCGGAGCGCGGCGCGGTCGGACACCGCTCGCACGCCCAGACCGCGCGCGCCCTCGCGCTGCTTCGCGAGCTCGCTCGGCGCGAGGGGCTCGACGCCGACCCGCTCGTCCGCGACCGCCTCGCCGACCTCGAGATCCGGCTTCGCGTCGCCCGCGCTCACCAGCGGCGCATGCTCGCGGTGCCATCCGACCAGCTCCGCGGTCCCGAGGGGGCGATCGACAAGCTGGTGCTGACCGCGAACCTCGCCCGGATCGGCGCCGCGGCGACAGAGCTCCTCGGGATGCGCCTCGCCGCCGACACCGGCGAGTGGGGGACGTACGCGTGGGCGTCGTTCGTCCTCGGCGCTCCGGGGATGCGGCTCGGCGGCGGGACCGACGAGGTCCTGAAGACCCTGCTGGGGGAGCGTCTGCTCGGGCTTCCTCGGGAGTCCGCGTAGCTCAGCGGCGCAGGAAGTCCGTGGGGCGCCGCTCGCGAAGCGCGGCGAGTCCCTCGCGCATGTCGGGATGGGCGACGGCGCGGTTCATCTCCTCGACGGAGCGGCGGTACGCGGTCTCGAGGTCCTCCCACGCGTCGACGAAGAGCTGCCGCTTCATCATCCGCAGCGACTCCCCCGAGCTCTCGCGCGCGAGCCGGCGCGCGAACTCCAGGGTCGCGGGGACGAGCTCCGCCGCGGGCACCACCCGCTGCACCAGCCCGAGCCGGAACGCCTCGGCGGCGTCGACGATCGCCGACGTGTAGAGGAGCTGGGCCGCCCCGGCGATGCCGACGAGGCGGGGAAGGATCCAGCCGATCCCGTACTCCGCGGGCAGGCCGAGACGGGCGAAGGACGTGGTGATCCGTGCGTCGTCGGCGGCGAAGCGCAGGTCGGCGTAGGTCGCGACCACGAGCCCGACGCCGGCGCAGCGGCCGTTGATCGCGGCGATCACCGGCGTCGAGATGGCGAGCGGGTAGGTGTGGTTGTGGCGGAGCGCGGGCGGCGCGTCGTCGGGGAACGGGGGCAGCTCGGCCTCCTCGGCGCGGTACCGGCCGCCGTCGTCGGAGATCCGTCCGAGCAGGGCGGTGTCGGCGCCGACGGAGAAGTCGGCGCCCGCACCGGTGACGACGACGACGCGCACGTCGGGATCGGTGTGCGCGTGGTGGAGCGCCCAGCGGTACTCGACCGCCGTCCGCCCGCCCCAGGCGTTGTGGCGCTCCGGGCGGTCGACGGTGACGAGGGCGACCCCCGACTCCACCTCGTAGCGCAGCTCGACGAACTCCGACGACCTCATCCGATCGCGACCTCGCAGAGACGCCGCAGGTCGTCGATCTGGTCGTCGAGGTCGGGCTTGCGCAGCTCGACGGCGATCTCGTCGACGCCGGCGTCGGCGTAGCGGGCGAGGCGTTCGCGGATCCGCGCCGGCGGACCGTAGAGGCCGACGGAGTCCGCGTAGTCCGTGTCGACCGCGCGGCGCGCTCCGGCGCGGTCGCCCGCCCGCCACCGCTCCCCGACCCGGTCGACCATCTCGGCGTGCCCCATGGCGCGCGCGACCGAGGCGTAGAAGTTCTCGCGCCGCGTCCCCATTCCGGCCAGGTACAGGGCTGACCAGCTCCTCTCCAGCTCCCAGAGCGCGGGCAGGTCGTCGCCGATCGCGACCGGGCACACCGGCGCGAGCGCGATCGAGCGACCGGCGGCGTCGAGCGCCGCGAGCAGCGGGCCGGCGCAGGTGGCGTGATGGTCGGGTGAGTACGGGGTCGGCGTCCATCCGTCCGCGACCTCGGCGGCGAGCCGCTGGCTCGCGGGACCGAGCGACGCGAGGTACACGGGCACGGTGATCGGCTCGCCGAGCTGGGAGAAGCGCAGCGCGAGCCCGCGACCGCCGGGGACCTCGCGGCGCACCGGCTCGCCGGCGAGCGCGGTACGCACCACGCAGACGGTGTCGCGCAGGCGCGCGAGCGGACGCTCGTAGGGGACGCCGTGCCATCCCTCGACGACCTGCGGGCCCGAGGTTCCGAGGCCGAGACGGAAGCGGCCACCGGAGAGGCGCTGCAGCGCAGCCGCCATCCCCGCGGTGGCGGCGGGGGTGCGCGCGAAGACGGAGCACACGTGGGTGCCGATGAGCAGCCGGCGCGTCGTCGCCGCGACCGCGCCGAGCACCGCCCCGGCGTCGAAGCCCCAGGGCTCGTTGACCCAGACCCCGCGCACTCCGTACTCCTCCGCGGCGGTGACGAGCCGCTTGAGCGCCTCGGGGCGCGAGAAGCGGATGCGGAGCGAGATCGCGGGGGTCACCGCAGCTCGTACGGAGGGCGCGGCGTGGCGTCGAGATCGAGCTGCGAGCCGGGGTTGCCGATCTGCGGATAGTGGAGCGGGATCTCCCGGGCGCCGTGGGCCGTCATGTGGAGCGAGTCCCAGATCGCCTTGACCGTGCCCTGCACGGCGAGCGGCGGCTTCTCCGCGAGGCGGCGGGCGAGCGTCGCCGCCCGCTCCCAGAGCCGCTCGCGGGGCACGACCTCGCTCACCAGCGAGATCTCGAGCGCGCGCCGGGCGCTCATCCGCTCGTCGAGCCCGAAGAGGGCGAGGCGGAGCACCTCGCCGAGGGGGACGCGGCGGAGCAGGCCGATGGGCTCGAGCGCCGAGGTCATCCCGTAGGTGGTGTGGGGGTCGAAGAACTCCGCGTCCTCGGAGCAGATGACGACGTCGGCATCGTTGAGCCAGTAGAAGGCGCCGCCCGCGACCATGCCGTGGAGCGCGCAGACGAGCGGCTTCCACACGCGGTTCTGCTTGGCGCCGAGGAACAGACCCGGATCGTCCTCGCTCCACGGGTTGGGATGCCGGGTGCGTCCCTCGCGGCGGTCGACCCCGGTCGAGAAGGCGCGCTCGCCGTTGGCGCGGAGCACGATCGCGTGGATGCCGTCGTCGCGCCGGCAGCGGGCCCAGATGTCCGCGAACTCGTCGAGCATCCGCTGGTTGAAGGCGTTGAGCACCCGCGGACGGTCGAGGGTGATCGTCGCCACCCGGTCCCCGCCGACCTCGAAGAGCACCGTCTCGTAGGTCACGCCGTGCCTCCCGGTGCGGCCGGGTTGCACAACCCGCCCGATTCAGCAAATATATCAGCGATTTGATCGGAGGTCGAGACGAGGAGGACGCGTGGAGGAGCGACGCTTCTGGGACCCGGCCGCCCAGACGATGCCCGGCGACCGGCTCCGGGCCCTCCAGGGGGAGCGGCTGCGCGAGGCGGTGCGCCGCGCCTGGGACGGCGCGCCCTTCTTCCGCCGCCGGTTCGAGGCCGCCGGGGTCCGCCCCGAGGACGTCCGCACCCTCGACGACCTCCGCCGGCTCCCGATCTGCCGCAAGGCCGACCTGCGCGCGAGCGAGGCCGAGCACCCGCCGGTCGGCGACTACCGGTGCGTCGGCCTGCGCGGGTCGGTGCGTCTCGCGACGTCGACGGGGACGACCGGGCGGCCGACGCTCATCCTCTGGACGGCGAACGACCTGCGGCTCGACTACGACCTCGCGGCGCGGGCGCACTGGCGCGCCGGGCTCCGCCCCGGAGAGATCGTCGTCACCGCCCACCCCGGCTACCTCAACGGCGGCCAGGCGATGACCGCGGGCGCGTACGAGCACATGGGCCTGCTCCCCGTCTCCGTCGGTCCTCCGGAGTCGCCGGAGGACGCCGCCCGCGCGCTGCGCACCATCGAGCACCTGCCGGTCGACCACTGGCGGCTCTTCCCCGCGGCCCTCGCACGCTTCCGCGAGGCGGCGGCGCGGACCGGCTCGCCGGTGCGTCTCCCCGAGCCCGAGGCCACCGGCCCGGCGGCACAGCACGACAAGCTCAGCGCGGGCCAGGAGTGCGTCAGTTACCTCGGCTCGGCGTGCTCCGAACGCCGCGGCAGCCATGTCGCCGAGGACCATGCGATCGTCGAGGTCCTCGACCTCGACAGCGGGCTCCCCGTGCCCGACGGCGAGCGAGGCAGCCTCGTCGTCACCTCGCTCGGCCGCGACAACCCGATGATCCGCTACGAGGTCGGCGACGTCGTCCGGGTCGAGTCCGATCCCTGCCCCTGCGGGGAGACCAGCAGGCGCGGCTTCTTCGAGGGCAGGATCGGCGACATCGTCCACGCCGGTGGACGCCGCCTGCTGCCGATCGACGTGTGGTGGGAGCTCCCCACCGATGCCGAGTTCGTCCTCGTCCGGCGCCCGGATGCGGCTCACCTCACCGTCCGCGTCGAGGCCCCGGTCGCACCCGACCTCGCCGCGCGGCTCGAGGCGCGCTGCGGGGTCGCCGTCGAGATCGAGGCCCTCGAACCGGGAACGCTCGCACGCTCCGGGTACAAGTCGGTGCGGGTGGTCGACGCATGAGTAGCACCGAGACGTCGTGGTTCACGCTCGGCGACGTCCTGCGCGAGCACGCGCTCGCGCTCGGATCGTCGGAGGCGACGGTCTGCGGCGCGGTGCGGTTGACCTGGGCGCAGCTCGACGACCGCGTCGACGCGCTCGCCGCGGCGCTCGCGCGCGAGGGTGTGGGCGCGGGCGATCGCGTGCTCTGGATCGGCCAGAACTGCCACCGCCTCCTCGAGCTCCTCGTCGCGGCCGGACGGCTCGGCGCCGCGCTGTGCCCGGCGAACTGGCGCCTCGGCGCAGCGGAGCTCGCCGCGGCCGTCGATGATCTCGAGCCCCGCGTCGTGGTCTGGCAGCAGGCGGAGATCGGCGAGCGGGTGGCCGCCGCCCGGCAGTCCTCGGCGGCGGCAGCCGGCGCCACATGGGTGCGTCACGACGCCGAGGGCCCCGGGTCGTACGAGGCCCTGCTCGCAGAGGATGGGCCGGCGCCGCACCCGGAGACGGGCGTGGTCGATCCGGACACAGCTGTCCTCATCCTGTACACCGCGGCCTTCGACGGGCGGCCGAACGGGGCGCTTCTCTCCCACCGTGCCCTTCTCGTCCAGGCGCTGCTGTCGATCGGCGCGGGGGTGGCCGATCCCACCTCCGTCTACCTCAACTGCGGGCCGCTCTTCCACGTCGGCACGTTCAAGGCGACGCTCGCGACCCTCGTCGCCGGCGGCGTCAACGTGTTCACCCCCCGCGCCGACGCTGCGGAGATCTGCCGGCTCGTCGACGCCGAGCGGTGCACCGCCGCCTTCCTCCAACCGGTGACGACCGAGGCGATCGCCGAGCTGAACCGCGACGGCCGCTACGACCTGGCGAGCCTGCGGCCGCGTCCGGCGATCCGGAGCGGATACGGGCAGACGGAGCTCGCCGGGGTCGTCACCGTCCTCGACCCGGCGCGCCCGTCCGCCGGGTCGGCGGGACGGCCGGTCGCACTCGCCCGCGTGGAGGTCCTCGGCGCGACCGGTGCGCCGGTCGCCCCGGGTGAGATCGGTGAGATCGCCGTCCGCGGGCCGATGGTGACGTCCGGCTACCACCGCCGCCCGGAGCTCACCGCGATGCGGCGGGCGGGAGGCTGGCACCACACCGGCGACCTCGGACGCAGGGAGGCGGACGGCTCGCTGTCCTTCGTCGGCCCGATGACGCGGATCGTGAAGTCGGGGGCGGAGAACGTCTACCCCGCCGAGGTCGAGGCCTGCCTCCGCGAGCACCCCGCCGTCGCCGAGGCGGCCGTCATCGGCGTGCCCGACGCCGTCTTCGGACAGTCGGTCACCGCGGTCGTCGCCCTCGCCGCGGGACGCACGGCGTCCGCGGACGAGCTCGTCGCCCACTGCCGGGAGCGCATCGCCTCGTACAAGAAGCCGCGCTCGGTCCGCTTCGTCCCCGCCCTGCCGCGCCGCGGCGCCGCGGTCGACTACGACGCCCTCGACGCCGCGCACGGCGGCGGTGGCTATCCGGGGAGCGGGCGATGAGTGCGGTGCTAGTCGATGAGGTCGAGCACGGTGCTCGCGGCCGCGGCGAGGGTGCGCTCCGCGCCCGCCTCGAGGTGGCGGCGCCACAGCGCCTCGGCCTCCTGCTCGGCCCCGACCTCGACGAGCTCGACGAGCCGCTCGTGGGCGCGATGCGCCTCGAGATGGCTCGCGCGCGTCTCCGGTGCGGCGCCGTGCGCGGCGATGACGCGCGCGACGTGCCGGGCGAAGATGCGGTTGACGACCGCGCTCATCACCTCGATCGTCCGGTTGCCCGCAAGCCGCACGAGGGTGCGGTGGAACCGACCCTCCGCCCAGGGGAGACGCTCGGGATCGGCGAGCTGCTCGGTCTCCTCCTCGAGCGCGGCGCGCAGCGCCTCGACGATCGTCGCGTCGCCGCTCCGCCGCGCGAGCACCGCGGCGAGCGGCGCCTCGAGCCGGGTCCGCGCCTGGTGCACGTCGGCGAGCGTCGCCCCCTGGAACTGCAGCACGAGCCCCGTGTAGCGGGCGACGGCCTCCTCCGACGGAGCCCACACCCGGGCGCCGCCACCGGCCCCGCGGCGGACGACGAGCAGCCCCTCGGACTCGAGGATCCGGATCGCCTCGCGTACCGTCGTCCGGGCGACGCCGAACTGCTCGAGGAGCTGGCCCTCGGGCGGCAGCGGCGCGCCCTCGGGGAGCTCGCCTCGGAGGATGCGTCCGCGCAGCCCCCGCGCCACGAGCTCCGCCGCCTTGGGGATGCGGACGATCTCGGCGCCGGTCGCGGTGGTGATCGGCCCGGTCACCACGGGGAGGGTGGCAGATCCGGACACGCCTGGCATATCAGGCAAATCATACATCGAGAACCATGAGCCAACCGTCCGTCGTGCCCGCCGAGCCCGTCGAGGCCTCCCCGGAGGTGCTGCGCGAGGAGCTGCGCGCATTCCTCCGGGGACATCACCCCGGACCCCCGCCGCGCGATCCCGACGAGCGTCTGCGCTTCGCGCGCGACTGGTCGGCGCTGCTCGCCGACGAGGGGTGGGCGGCCCCCTCGTGGCCGCGGGAGTGGGGCGGGATGGAGCTTCCGGTGCCGCACCAGCTCGTCTACCACGAGGAGATGTCGGCGGCGCGCGTCCCGGCGCACCCGTCCCCCAACTCGTTCATCGTCGGGGCGGCGATCCTCCGTCATGGATCGGTGGAGCAGAAGCGGCGGTTCCTGCGCCCGATGGTGCGCGCCGAGGAGCTGTGGTGCCAGGGCTTCTCCGAGCCCGGCGCGGGCTCGGACCTCGCCGCGCTGCGCACCCGGGCGGTGCTCGACGGCGACGCCTACGTCGTCACCGGGCAGAAGGCGTGGACCAGCCGTGCGACGCGCTCCGACTTGATGTTCACCCTGGTGCGCACCGGGGCCGGGGACTCGGGGCACGACGGCATCAGCTACCTCCTCGTCGACCTGCACAGCCCGGGGGTCACCGTGCGGCCGCTGCGCGACATGAGCGGTCGCTCCGAGTTCGCCGAGGTGTTCCTCGACGCCGTCCGCGTCCCGGTCGCCCACCGCGTCGGCGAGGAGAACGCCGGCTGGGCGGTCGCGCGCACCAGCCTCGGTCACGAGCGCTCGACGTCGCGGACCGCGCACGCGTCGCGCTACCGCCGCGTCCTCGACGACCTCGTCGCCCTCGCGCGCACCACCGGGCTCACCCGCGACCCGCGGGTGCGTCAGGAGCTCGCCCGCGCGGAGATCGAGGTGAGGCTGCTCGCCCTCACCTTCGGGCGGGTCGCCGCGGCGGTGGCGCGGGGTGAGGAACCGGGTCCGGCGTCGTCGGTCTCCCGGCTCTTCCTCGCCGGCTTCGAGCAGCGGGTGCACGAGCTCGCGGTGCGGCTGACCGGGACCCACGCCCTGCTCGGGGAGTCCGATCCGCACGCCGTCGAGGGCGGCCGCTGGACGTGGGGGCTGCTGCGCACCCGCGCGTCGACGATCGGCGCGGGCACCGCCGAGATCCAG
>DATKEY010000099.1:0-4842 GCA_035544475.1 Candidatus Dormiibacterota bacterium
GATCAGGAGCAGGCCCGCGGCCAGGGCGCCCACGCCGAGGACGCGCGCCGATGGATGACTCCGAGTGCGCATATTGATCCCCTTGTGAAGTGTGCTGCCTCAGAACGCTGCCCACCCAGCTCAACAAGCGCATGGATCACCGGCCTCGAACGGTATGGCGGTGCCGTTTCAGGAGGTCACCAACGTCGCGTAAAGACTTGTGCAACCCAGTCGTGGGACACGATCAGCGCTGCTCCCCTTCCTCCACTCCCTGGGAGGAGGCTGGCCGGACCCCGCTTCTTAACCACCTCCGACGCGCTGCTACGCGTCCCGTCCGCCCGCCGCACGGTTTCGTCTCGAACCGGTGACCCGGCCCGGAGCGTCACCGGCCCCCACGTAGGCTGGCGCCCGGACCGACCCACCGCTCCCGCGAAAGGATCGATCGTGCGTTCAGGCAGCAAGGCCGCCCTCAAGCGGGGCACGTTCCTCTGGCTGGCGCTCGTCATCGCCGCCCCGCTCATGGCCGGGCTCGCCCTTCGCGGCCTCGCGGGCTACGCGGGCGTCCGCCACCAGGCCGCCCTCGACCTCGAGCGGCTGGGCAACGACCTCAACGGCATGAGCGCGGACATGGGCTGGATCGTCGCCGTCCAGACCGGGCGGCCCGCCGCCGAGCCGGTTCTCCGCGCCGACGATGCCCGCGTCGCCGCCGACGTCGCCGCCCTCCGCGCCGACACGGGTGCGGGCATCGACGTCGGCGATGTCGCCCGGCAGGCCGAGGTCTTCAGCACCACGGTCGCCGGGGCACTGACGCTCCTCGACGGCCGCGCATTCGACCAGTACAACTTCTCCCAGGCGGCGACCGCGCAGACGGTCCAGGCGCAGCACGACGCCCTCATGAGGACCATCGACGACCGGACGGCGAGCGTCACCCGGGAGGCGGACACCGCCGAGCAGCTCGACGGCATCGGCAACTGGATGGTGGTCGCGCTCATGCTCGCCATCCTCATCGTCGGCCTGTGGCAGTTCGAGCGGCGCCGCATCGCGGTGGCGGACGCCAGGCGCAGGACGCTCGAGGAGAGCGAGCGGAGGTTCCGCCTCCTCTTCGAGCGCAACCCCGTGCCGATGTGGACGGTCGACGCGCAGACGCTCGCGTTCGTGTCCGTCAACGAGGCGGCGGTTCGAGCCTACGGCTACTCGCGCGAGGAGTTCCTCGCGATGACCCTCGCCGACGTCCGTCCCGAGGAGGATCGCCCGGGCTTCCTCGTCCACCGCTTGAGCTCCGAGCAGCTGTCGGTGCGCTCCGTCCGCCATCTGCTCAAGGACGGACGGGTGATCGACGTCGAGATCGTCTCCGACGACCTGGGGATCGCGGGCTCGTCGGTGCGGCTGGCCGCGATGCGTGACGTCACCGACCAGCGCCGGCTCGAATCCGAGCTGCGCGAGCGCGCGTTCCACGACTCCCTGACCGGGCTCGCCAACCGAGCACTCTTCGCCGACCGCTTCGAGCACGCCCAGGCGGCCCGACTCCGCGGCGAGCGGGAGCTCGCGGTCGTGCTCGTCGATCTCGACGGCTTCAAGGTGATCAACGACACGCTGAGCCATGCGGTCGGCGACCAGCTGCTCCGGGTCGTGGCGGAGCGGTTGAGTTCCGCTGTGCGCTCCGAGGACACGGTCGCGCGAATGGGGGGAGACGAGTTCGCGGTCCTCGTCGAGGACACCGACATGGCCACCACCGCCGAGGTGGCGGAACGGCTGCTCGCGTCACTGAGCGAGCCGATCGACATCGACGGCACCTCGGTCGAGATCACCGCGTGTGCGGGGATCGCTCCGGTGACGCACCAGCACATCACCTGGACAACCGCGTTGCAGCGCGCCGACGTCGCCATGTATGCGTCGAAGGCCGACGGCAAGGGGTGCTACCGCATCTACGAGGCCGGCATGCACAGCGCGGTCCTCAAGCGGCTGGAGATCGCCGCCGAGCTGCAGAACGCCGTGCTCCGCGACGAGCTCGTCCTCCACTACCAACCGGTGGTGTCGATCGAGGAGGCGGACCGCCGGCACGTCGACCACGTCGAGGCGCTCGTCCGCTGGCAGCACCGCACCCGCGGCCTGATCCCGCCCGACGAGTTCATCCCGATCGCCGAGGAGACGGGCGCCATCGTCTCGCTCGGCGCCTGGGTGCTGCGCACCGCCTGCCGGCAGCTGAGGGAGTGGCCCGTGGGCGAGCGCCCGCCGGCGGTGAGCGTCAACGTCTCCGGACGCCAGCTCCGCGAGCCCGACTTCGTCGAGATGGTCGCCGAGACCCTGCACGCCACCGGGGTGTCGCCCGGTGAGCTGATCCTGGAGATCACCGAGACCGCGATGCTCGGCGACCTCGAGACCGCGGAGCGCACCCTCAACCGGGTGCGTGCGACCGGCGTCCGGGTGTCCCTCGACGACTTCGGCGCCGGGTACTCGTCGCTGACCTACCTGAGCGAGCTTCCCGTCGACGAGGTCAAGATCGACCGCGCCTTCGTGCGCAGGCTCGACGACCCCGACCGGCGGGCCACCGTGCTGACCATCGTCCGGCTCCTCGACACCCTCGACGTCCGGACCGTCGCCGAGGGCGTGGAGACGTCGAAGCAGCTCGCCTACGTCGACAGCCTCGGCATCGACGCCTGCCAGGGCTACTACTTCAGCCCGGCGGTCACTCCCGACGACCTGCCGGAGGCACTGCACCGCTGCGGGGTGCGGATGGAGGACGCGCTGCTCGCGCTCGCCCGCTGAGCCACCAGGGGGGAGGACCACCGACAAGCAGGCTCTGCCTGCGGGCGGTCCGGGGGGAGTCCCCCCTCCTAGAACGCGGTGACGTGGCGGGGCTGGTAGAGCGTGACCTCGACGCCGCCGGGCAG
The DNA here is from genome assembly GCA_035544475.1 of Candidatus Dormiibacterota bacterium. Classification (GTDB taxonomy): domain Bacteria; phylum Chloroflexota; class Dormibacteria; order Aeolococcales; family Aeolococcaceae; genus CF-96. The sequence goes on from DATKEY010000099.1 coordinate 2,871, forward strand.
CACCATCGTGACGGTCTCGCCGAAGCCGGCCGTCTGCCGGTCGCCGCGGAACTCGATCCCCCGGGCGCGAAGCTCCTCCATCGTCGCTTCGAGGTCGTCGCACATGAGGCTCAGCTCGTGCCGCGGCTCCTCGCCGGGGTGTACGCCGAGCTCTGCGGGCGGGAGCGCGAAGATCAGCCAGCCGTCGTGGGCGTCGACGTGGTGCCATCCGAAGACGTCGCGGAGGACGGCGCGGAGCGCCTCGGGCTCCGGCGTGTAGAAGAGGGCATGGACCCCGGTGATCGCCATCCTCGGTCTCCCAGTGCGCGGCCGACGGTCGGACCGGCGTACGCGGTCGCCGGGCCCGGGACGCATCATGCGGGGATGACCTCTGGCGACGCCACGAGCAGCCTCACCCTCGGAGCCCGGACGGTCACCCTCAGCCACCCCGACCGGCTGCTCTTCCCCGACGACGGCATCACCAAGCGTGATCTCGCCGAGTACCACGCGGCGATGGCGCCGCACATGCTCCCGCACATCCGCGGTCGCCCGCTGATGCTGCAGCGATTCCCCCAGGGCATCGACGGGCCGGGGTTCATGCAGAAGGACGCCCGGGGGCTGCCCGACTGGGTGCATCGCGTCGAGGTGCCCAAGGAAGGCGGCACGGTGACGCATCCGGTCGCCGACGACGCCGCGACGCTCGTCGTCCTCGCCAACCAGTCCTGTGTGACCCTCCACGCCTGGCTGAGCCGCGTCGGGCGCCTCGACCGCCCCGACCAGATCATCTTCGACCTCGATCCCTCGGGAGACGACCTGCCCCTCGTGTGCGGGGCGGCGCGTGCGCTGCGCGCGCTCCTCGACGAGCTCGAGCTGCCCGCGTACCTGAAGACGACCGGGTCGCGCGGCCTCCACGTGGTCACGCCCCTCGACGGCACGGCGGGATTCGAGGAGGTGCGCGCCTTCTCCTACGACGTCGCCGCGGAGCTGGTCGCGCGGATGCCGGACTCGCTCACCGTCGAGTTCCGCAAGGAGAAGCGCCACGGCAGGCTGTTCGTCGACACCCTGCGAAGCGGGTATGCGCAGACCGCGGTCGCTCCGTACTCGGTGCGGCCGCTGCCGGGCGCGCCGGTCGCGGCGCCGCTGCGCTGGGAGGAGATCGACGAGCCCGGCTTCGCGATCCGGCAGCACACACTGCGCACCGTTCCCGGGCGGGTCGAGGGTGAGGGCGACCCGTGGGCCGGGATGGGCCGCCGCGCGCGCTCGCTCCAGGGCCCGCGCCGCCGCCTCGCCGCCCTGCAGCGGCGGCGCGCCTGACGCGGTTGCCGCCCGCGGGCCGGCGGCGTCAGCATGCGCGCCATGGCGGGCGCGATCCAGCGGACGAGCGCGGCGGAGATGGTGGAGCGCGCACGCAGTCGCGGCTTCTCGCCGGTGCGCGTCTACCGGGAGGAGCTCGCGACCAGCCCGCGCCGGGAGCGGATGTTCCTCGGGTCGGTGGGCTTCTTCGCCGGCTTCGGAGGAGCCCGGCTCGTCACCCACGCGATCCGCCGTGGCGTCGGTCCTTTCCGCAACCTCTCCGTCGGCGGCCGCCACCTGCACCATCTCGTGTTCGGCATCGGCGGCCTGCTCGGCACCGGCTACCTGTGGCTCCTCCTCGTCGGCACCGACCCTGCGAGCGGGCGGCGGGCCTCGCGGGCGACGGCGACCACCTACGGTGTCGCCTCGGCTCTGACCCTCGACGAGTTCGCACTCTGGCTCACCCTGCAGGACGTCTACTGGGCGAGGCAGGGCCGGGAGAGCGTCGACGCCGCCGCGCTCTTCGGCGGCCTGCTCTCCATCGGGGTGTGGGGCGCCCCCCTCTTCCGCGGTCTCGGCAGGGAGCTGCGCAAGCTGCGGCGGGAGCCGGTCAGCTGAAGTGGGTGCGGGGGCGCTCCTGGAGGACGCCGTCGAGGTACAGGTCGACCTTCTCGTTGTAGAAGCACGCGAGCCCCGCGAT
>DATKEY010000100.1:0-21156 GCA_035544475.1 Candidatus Dormiibacterota bacterium
GGCGGAGTCCGTCGAGGGCGAGGGCGGCGGCGGCGTGGGTCGCGGCCTTGTCCGCGGCCTCCAGGGCGGCGTCGAGGCGGCGGCGGAGGGTCCCCGCCCGGCGGGCCCAGAGCCAGATGATCACGGCCTCGGCCAGCACCACGAGGGCGAGGGCGATGATCACCTCGTTGTGGTGGTCGCCGAGAAAGTGATCGAGCCGATCGACGTAGGTACGCATCTCCACCTCGCACTGGCCGGCGAGGATCCGCCTGGCACGCCGACGTTACCACCGCCCAAAGCCACCTCCCGGGGCCGTCCGACGGACTGTCGAGCCGGCGTTACGGGAGCGTTGCGGGGTGTCGGGCTACGCCGCCTTCCCGCAGTTCTTGGCGTGCTTGACGACGCGCTCGCGCTTCGGCTCACCCGGCTGGCGGCTGTGGCGGAAGGCGATCTCGACGGTGATCTCGTTCTGGCGCATGAGGTTGTTGCAGATCGGGCAGCGCAGCTTGGTGAGGATGTCCTTCTGGGATGTGACTCCCTTGGACTCCTTGATGGTGTTGGCCATGACGGCTCCTTCGGCGGAGGGTTCGAGGTACTCGCGGGCGGGGGCGGCGGCAGGCCGCTCCCGCGGCCATTGTAGGGTGCGACCGTACCCGCGGCGGCCCGTTCCCAACCCGCGTCATCGGCGTGGTGGGCGCGCTACCATCCCGCGCTCGTGAACACCTTCGCCCCTCGCCTGCTCATCCTCGGCGGCGTCTCCGCCCTGCTCCTGCTGAGCGGGTGCGGGGTCGACGACAGCAGCACGACCGCCCAGAACACGACCTCGACCGACACCGGCGCGCCCGCGGTCGGGTCGTCGACGACCGCGACCGCCACCGGCAACTGCGCGAACGTCCAGCCGCGCACCGACAACTTCCATCAGGCGGTCACCCTCTCCACGACCACCGCCGACGGCCTGAAGTACGGTGACATCACCGTGGGCACCGGAGCCACGGCGGCCAAGGGCCAGCACATCACGATGCAGTACACGGGCTGGCTCCAGGACGGCACCAGCTTCGACAGCTCACGCAAGGCCGGCGCGCAGCCGTTCCCGTTCAACCTGGGCAACAGCGAGGTGATCAAGGGCTGGGACGAGGGCATCCCCGGGATGAAGCTCGGCGGGGTTCGCCGGCTCCTCATCCCCCCGGCGCTCGGCTACGGCGCCCAGGGCAGCGGCCCCATCCCCCCGAACGCCACCCTCACTTTCGACGTTCAGCTGATCTGTATCGGCTGACCCTGCCGAGCGCACGAGTTGCGCTCTCGTTCAGACCTGTGGGGCGGCACCACCCCCGCCGAGCGGACGCTGACCGCGGAGGCCTGCTGACCGCGGACGCCGCCGTCTACCCCCTCGCCGCCCGCACGTAGTGGGCGGCGAGCCGGGGGTGGGTGAGCCCGAGGCGGAGGATGTGCCGGGGCCGGAAGTCGGTGCGGAGCGAGGCGGTGACGAACCACGCCGGGGTCGAGCCGATCGCCGCGACCGCCGCGTCCCAGCGGGCGTCGACGAAGCCGGTGAGGGCACGGTTGACCCGCCAGGCGACCGCGAAGTCGCGGCGGTGGCGGGCGTGCCAGGCGCGCTCGAAGCGCCGCAGCGGCGCCGGGTCGCCGGAGCGGACCGCGTCGCCGACCGCCCGGCCGGCGGCCTCGCCGGCGCCGAGCGCGTAGCGGATCCCCTCGCCGACGAGCGACGAGGCGTGGGAGGCGGAGTCGCCGACGCAGACCACGCGGCCGCCGACCATCGGGGTGCGCAGCGGCGCCACCGGGATGAGCCCCGCGTGCTGCTCCACCGGCTGGGCGCCGCGGAGCGCACCGGAGAGGGCGGGGAGGGCGAGCACCTCGTCGAGCAGCCGGCGCGGGTCGACGTCGCTGTCGGGGCGCATCACTCCGACCCCGAGCCGGACCCGGCCGGGGCGGTAGGGGAAGACCCACGCGTAGCCGTGCGGGGCGAGCCGCTCGCCGACGATCAGCCAGCAGGTTCCCGCCGGGCAGTTCGGGGCGGAGAGGTCGAGCTCCGCGCCGACCGCCCGGCGCTCGTACGGCGGATGCATCCCGAGCGCGGCGGCGAGGACTGCGGCGGTGCCGGTCGCGTCGACGGCGTGGCGGCAGCGCACCGTGATCGGCCCGCCCGAGCCACGCGCCTCGAGGGTGACGCCGTCGCCGTCCGCGTGCGCCCCGGTGACGGTGGTGCGCAGCCGCAGCTCGACACCGGCGGCGGCGGCGCGCTCGGCGAGCCGCTGATAGAGGGCGCGGACGTCGAGGACGCAGACCACCGGCCGCTCGAAGCCGATCACCGCCTCGGTCGTGGGGCCGAGGAAGCGAACCTCGGTGATCGGGTTGTAGAGGTCGGGGTCGACGCCGAGGGCGGCGAGGTCGCCGATGAAGCTGCCCCCGCTCGTCCGGGTGGGGATCCCGAAGGCGCTCTCCCGCTCGAGGAGGAGAACCCGCGCGCCCGCCTCGGCGGCGGTGCGCGCCGCGCTCAGCCCGGCGGGGCCACCCCCCGCGACCACCACGTCATGCACGGTCGCGATCATCCCCGATCAGCCGCCCACTTCACCCCCCACCCCCGCCCTCTACAACGGAACCTCGTCGGCGACGAGCCGTGCGACCGCGAGGCTCGCCGTGGCCGCCGGGGAGGGTGCGTTGGCGACGACGACGACGCTACCGCGGCGGGCGAGGACGAAGTCGTCGACGAGGTGGCCCCGAGCGTCGACGGCCTGGGCCCGGACGCCCGACGGTCCGGGGCGCAGATCGGCGCCCGTCACGTCGGGGAGGAGCCGGCGCAGCGCGCGGGCGACCAGGCGGGGGCTGCGGTCCTGGAGCAGGTTCGACGCCCCCGCACGCCAGTGTCGGGCGCAGAGCCGCCACACCGCGGGATCGGTCGCGAGCGCGCGGAGGTCGGCGGTGTCGATCGCCCCCCGGCGGTAGCCGCGGCGGGCGAGGGCGAGAACGGCGTTCGGGCCGACCCAGACGGCCCCGTCGGCGCGGCGGGTGGCATGGACCCCGAGGAAGGGAAGCGCCGGGTCGGGGACCGGGTAGATCAGGCCCCGGACCATCCCCTCCCGACCCTCCCGCAACACCCAGTAGTCGCCGCGGAAGGGGACGACCCGCACCCCGGTCTCGACCCCCGCGGACCGGGCGACGCGGTCCGACCAGAGCCCGGCGCAGATCACCGCCGCACGGGCACGCACCTCCCCGGCGGCCGTGTGCACCCGCACCCCTCCCGCGCCGGGCTCGACGCCGAGGACCCGCATCCCGGTGCGGACCTCGCCGCCGGCGGCGGTCACGGCGCGGCCGAGGGCCTCGGTGACGGCGGCGAAGTCCACGACCCCGATCCGGGGCACGACCAGGGCACGCAGCCCGGCGGCGTGGGGCTCGTGCTCGGCGATCCCGTCCCCCTCGACGAGGCAGAGCCCGGCGACGCCGTTCGCGACCCCCCGGCGGTGGATCTCGTCGAGCCGGGGCAGCTCCTCGCGGCGGGTGGCGACGATGAGCTTCGTCCGTTCCACGAACGGGACGCCGTGCTCGGTGCAGAGATCGCGCAGCGCGCGCGCACCCTCGACGCAGCAGCGGGCGCGCAGCGAACCGGGCCGGTAGTAGACCCCGGAGTGGACGACCCCGCTGTTGTGGCCACTCTGGTGCGCGGCGACGGTGCGCTCCTGCTCGAGGACGGTGATCGCGCCGGCTCCACGCAGGAGCAGCTCGCGCGCAACGGCGAGCCCGATGATCCCGCCGCCGATGACGGCAACCGGGCGTGGCTCAGCCGCGGAGGACGACTCCGAGCAGCTTGTAGAGACCGACCGAGATGATGCCGGTCGCGGCGAGGCCGAGGATCGGCAGGACGACGACGAAGAAGATGTTCGGGGCTGCGGTCGCGAGCATCGGTTCCTCGGGTCTCCGAGCGGTGGTGGTACCCCGTATCGGATTCGAACCGATGATCTCCGCCTTGAGAGGGCGGTGTCCTGGGCCACTAGACGAACGGGGCGCGAGACGTGCGGCCCACCGCGGCTCGACCGCGGAGGAGCGGTTGAAGTATAAGCACGCTCCCCAAGTGTGCAGGAACTCGTGTCGAGCGGCCACAATGCGCCGCCGTGGACATCCGCCACTGCGTCATCCCCGCCGCGGGGCTGGGGACGCGATTCCTGCCGGCGACGAAGGCGCTCCCCAAGGAGCTGCTCCCCGTCCTCGACCGCCCCGTCCTGCAGTGGGGCGTCGAGGAGGCGGTGGCCGCCGGGCTGGACACGATGGTGGTGGTGCTCAGCCGGGGCAAGGAGCTCCTCGCCGCGCACTTCGACAGCGCTCCCGAGCTCGAGCGCACGCTGGAGAGCCGGGGCAAGCTCGCCGGGCTCGAGGCGGTCCGCCGCAGCCAGGGGCTGGCGCGCTTCGCCTACGTCTACCAGCCCGAGCCGCTCGGCCTCGGCCACGCCGTGCTCCAGGCCCGGCACGTCGTCGGTGACCGCGCCTTCGCCTGTCTCCTCCCCGACGACCTCTCCTGGGCCGAGCGCCCCATCCTCGCCCAGCTCGTCGACGCCCACCGCGAGACCGGGACCCCGGTGCTGGCGCTGATGCGGGTCCCCCGCGAACGGATCTCGCGGTACGGCAGCGTCGCCATCGCCGAGAGCCACGGCCGTCTCCACCGGGTCACCGCAATGGTCGAGAAGCCCGCCCCCGAGGACGCGCCGAGCGAGCTCGCGATCATGGGTCGCTACGTGCTCAGCCCCGCGGTCTTCGAGGCGCTGGCCACGACCCCGGCCGGGGTCGGAGGGGAGATCCAGCTCACCGACGGCATCGCCGCCGTCCTCGCCGACGGGCCGATCTGGGGCCTGGAGTTCGAGGGGGAGCTGCTCGACGTCGGCACCCCCGAGGGCTGGCTCCAGGCCCTGCTCCGCACCGCCCCCTCGCATCCGACCTTCGGCCCGGCGCTCCGCGAGGCGCTCGCCCGCGGGCTCCAGCAGAGGGCGGCGTCGTGATCGGCCGGATCATGCGCCGGGAGTGGGGCGCCGCGACCTTCGTGATCACCGTGCTCGTCGGCGCGCTCGCGGTGGCGATCTCGCTCCTTCTCCGGGGCGGCGCGTCGACCCCGCCCCCACCGATCCCCTGCCCCACGTACACCCCATACCCGACCTACACCCCGCTGCCGGCCGGGTACAAGCCGACCCCGACCCCCACCGTGACCCCGGCGCCCGCGACGCCGACGCCGAGCATCAACCCGCTCTTCGCCAACTGTCCGACGGCGCCGCTCCCACCGGTGCCGCCGACCGTGCCGCCGACGCCGACCCCGGTGCCGACGCCGACCCCGAGCCCGCAGCTCGGTCCGGGGACCGCGACCCCGGCGCCGACCCCGGCGGTCTCGGCGACGCCGCTGCCGTCGGGCGCGATCCCCACCCCGCTCCCGCCGATCTCCTCCCCCTGACGGCCGGGGGCCGGCCCGCGCTCAGAACCCGGGTCGGAGCAGGAGGGTGCCGTTCTCGGGGATGATCGACGTCCGGTCGAGCTCGAGGTCGACGAGCGGCGGGCGGCCGGGGTCGAGGACGACCGCGATGCGCTCGGCGAGGCGCAGGCCGCCGATCCGCACGCAGTCGCGCAGGAAGGTGAAGGCGAGCGGCCGCACCAGGTTCCAGACGTAGCCGCGCTCCATCCGCGCGTACTGGGTGGAGTCGCCGACCAGGCTGCGGTCGCGGAAGGAGAGCACGCAGACCTCGTCGGTGAGCTGGATCGGCGGCGTCCACGAGTAGGCGTCGTCCTCGTTGACCGCGAGGATCATCTGGTCCTTCTCGGCGAAGAGGGCGAGCCGCTCGACGAGGCGGCGCATCGGCGGCGCAGGCCCCTCGACGAAGATGGTCACGTCGCGGAGCGGGTCGCCCGGACGCTGGGCGGGGTAGCGGGCGCTGAACCCCACGTCCTCGACGCCGCTGAAGGGGGCCGGGACCTTGATGAGCAACTCGTCCATCTGTGCTCAGTATCCGACGGGGTGGAGCGGAACGGGCTCGGCCCGCGCCGCAGGGCCTTCGATGGAGAAACGAGCGCCCCCGGCGTCGCCTTGCGATTCCGGAAGCCGGGCGGCGTCGACCTCGCCGCCACCCTCGCGCTCGGCCGGTGGGATCCAGCGCAGCCCGAGCAGGGCGTACACCTCCTCCTCGGTCTCGCCGCCGAGGCGCTCGCCGCCCTCGATGCGGAAGACCCCGTACTCGTTGAGGGTCAGGCCCATGCGCAGGGCGAGGCCGCGCAGCCGGATGTTGTGGGCCTGCGAGCCGGTGAAGTACTGCCAGGCGGCGCCGAACTGGGCGGGGGCGACGGCCCGGCAGTCGACCTGCATCCCCCCTCCGGAGTGGACCGAGCACTTGGTGTCGCCGCGGAGGAGGACGCGCTCGACCGCGGGGAGTGCGGCGAAGCCGGCGAGCACCTCGGCGGGCCGGTCGGTGGCGACGAGCAGGTCGAGGTCGCCGACGTCCGGGCGGCCGCGCCGGAACGAGCCGGCCACCTCGACCCTCAGCGCGCCCTCGAGCCCGCGCAGCGCCTCCGTCAGCGCCTCCGCGAGGGGTGCCACCTCCTCGCGGGGACGGCGCCGGGCATGCTCCTCGCCGCCGCGGCGGGCGAGCGCCCGCAGGATGTTCTCGACGGTTCGCGTCCCCATCCGGGGCAGCCCGGCGAGCGCGCCGGAACGCGCCGCCGCCTCGAGGGCGTCGAGGCTCTCGATCCCCGCCTGCCTCCAGAGCATGTGCGCGGTCCGCGGCCCGACCCCGTCGAGGGTGCAGATCTCGAGCAGGCTGACCGGGACCTCGGCCTCCAGCCGGTCGAGGTAGCCGAGCCGGCCGGTGGTGACGAGCTCCTCGACCTTCCCCGCGATCGCCTTGCCGAAGCCGGTGATCCCCTGGAGGCTCCCGGTGGCGGCGAGCTCGCTCAGCTCGGTGCCGAGGTTCTCGACCTGGAGCGCCGCGAGCCGGTAGGCGCGCACCTTGAAGGCGTTCTCGCCCCTGACCTCGAGCAGGTCGGCGATGCGCTCGAGGGTTCGCACCACGTCCGGGTTGCCAACCATCCCCATGGATCGTACAGCGGGTTGGGGCTCACTACACTGGCCTGGTGAGCCTGCGTTCGCGCCCCTCCGACGACGGGTGATGAGCTCGGAGACGGCAGCGTCCGTCCGGGGCCGCCGCAGCCGCAGCGCCCGCACCCGCGAGCGCATCGTCGCCGCCGCCACCGCGGTGTTCGCCCGCCGCGGCCTCCACGGCGCGCGCGTCGCCGACATCGCCGAGGAGGCGGGCATCGCCTACGGGCTCGTCTACCACCACTTCCGCAACAAGGAGGAGATCCTCGCCGCGATCTTCCAGGAGCGGTGGGGTCGCCATCTCGAGTACCTCGAGGAGGTCGCGGCGTCGACGGCGCCGGTGCGCGACCGGATCGCCCGGCTCGTCCACTTCTGGGTCGAGAACTACCGCAACGACCCGCACCTGATGACGGTGATGATCAACGAGATCAGCCGCTCCTACGAGTTCATCGAGTCGCACGACGTGGGGACGGTCATGGAGGCCTTCGCGATCGTCGAGCGGATGCTGCGCCGGGCCCAGGAGCTCGGCGAGCTGCGCGCCGACCTCGACTGCCGGCTCGCCTCGTACCTCGTGCTCGGCGCCGCCGAGATGGTGCTCACCGGCTACGTCCTCGGCACCCTCAGCCACAGCGCCCGGGAGGACTACGCCGCCGACGAGCGCCAGCTCGTCGCGATGCTCGTCGACGGCATCTGCGGCTGACTAGGACGGGGCTCCGACCCAGCGCTCCCACCAGGCGGCGACCCGGGCGGCGGTCTCCTCCGGCGTCCCCGAGTTGTCGATCACCCAGGTCGCGCGGCGGCGCTTCTCGGCGAGCGGCATCTGGGCGGCGACGCGGGCCCGGGCGGCGGCCTCGGCGATGCCGTCGCGGAGCATGAGGCGGCGGAGCTGGACCTCCTCGGGGGTGTCGACGAGGAGCACCCCCTCGACGAGCCCGACCCGGTCGCCCTCGAAGAGGAGGGGGATGTCCGCGACCACGAGCGGCGCCTCCGACGCCAGCCCGGCGGCGATGCGCTCGCCCATCAGCGCGGCGATCCGCGGGTGGGTGATCGCCTCGAGCCGGCGGCGCTCGGCGGGGTCGGCGAAGACCACCGCGCCGAGGGCGGCGCGGTCGAGCGCCCCGTCGGGGGTGAGGACCGAGTCCCCGAAGCCCGCGGCGATCTCGGCGAGGGCGGGGCTCCCGGGCTCCACGACCTCCCGGGCGAGCACGTCGGCGTCGACGATCACCGCGCCGCGCGCGGCGAGCAGCCGGGCCACCGTGCTCTTGCCGGTGGCGATCCCGCCGGTCAGACCGATCAGCCGCAACCTCGCTCCCTTCGGATGAGTCGCCCGTGCGTGCACTGCCATCTTGGTACAGTCACCGACCCATGCTGACCACTCGACGCCTCCCCCTGGTCCTCTGTGCGGCGCTCGCCGCCGTCTCCGTGCTCTCCTCGTGCGGCGGGAGCGACAACACCGGCCAGACCGTCGACAACAGCACCTGCCCCTACGGGCCGAACAGCGCCGGTCCCTACAGCCCCAACCCGCCGAAGACGAACGGCAAGACCGACAAGGCGCAGGTCATCCCCGAGATGCCCCACGAGCACGTCGCGCCGCCGGCCAAGGTCACCTACGCTCACAACCCGCCGACGAGCGGCTGCCACTACAGCCTCGGCTACGGTCAGGCGCCGATCACCGCGGGGGCGTACCCGTACACCCAGTCCATCCCCGCCGAGAACTGGGTCCACAACCTCGAGCACGGCTACATCGTCGTGCTCTACAGGTGCCCCGAGGGCTGTGACGCCGACTTCACCAAGCTGCGCGAGTGGATGGCGAAGCAGCCGCCCGATCCCCAGTTCGTGGCGCTGGTCAAGAGCAATCCCGGATTCAAGCCGTACACGAAGATCGTCATCGTGCCCTGGCCGTCGATGACGCCGAAGTTCGCCGCGGTCTCCTGGGACTACTACGACCCCATGGACACCGCCGACACAACCGAGCTCCAGCACTTCTACGACAACCACCTCGATCAGGCCCCGGAGGGGTCGGCGCAGCAGCCGACTCCCTAGCAGGAGGCGGACGCGGAGGTCGCCCAGGCGGGGGTGCCGCGGCTGTAGAGCAGGGCGCCGTGGTCGTCGAGCACGCGGTGCCAGAGGCCGCTCGCGTCGAGCTCGCCGGTGAGCGCCCCCGCGGGGAAGAGCACCGCGTCGGTGCGGCTGGAATCGAGGAGGGACAGCGCCGAGGGGGCGGCGGTGGCGCCGGCGGCGATCCGCAGGTAGCGGGTGAAGACCGCGTCACTGTCGGCGACGAGCTCGCCGTACTCGTAGACCCGGACCTGTGGCCAGAGCTCGTCGATGAGGTAGCCGCCGGAGCCGTAGGCCGCGAAGACGTGCGTCCCCTCCGGCGCCCGCTGCAATGCTGCGACCGCGCACCTCGGATAGACGGCGGCCACCCCGGCGGCCGACGCGTCCGAGGCGGCGCGGGCGACCCCGGCGCCGAGCCCGAAGGCTCCGCAGAGGACGATGAGCGCGCCGGCGAGGACCGTCGACGGCGTCACCGGGCGAGGGCGGGCGGTGGCGGTGGCGCGGCGCCTGCGGGCGAGCGCGGCGCCGGCCGTCAGGTCGACCGCGGCGGTCCAGGCGGGCAGCGCGATCGCGACGAGCAGGGCGATGTTCCGCACCGCGACGAAGGAGGCGGCGACCGCGGCGGCGGCGAGGACCCGGTCGCGGAGGTCGATGCGGCGGCCGAGCACCACGAGCGCAGCGGTCGAGACGGCGAGGAAGGCGAACGGCCAGAGCCCGGGGTCGTGGAGGTTCGGCGCCATCCACTCGACGATCGGCTTCGCCTTGACCGTGGAGCTGGTCGCGACGGCGTAGGCGTAGAGGCGCGGGCCAACGGGGTTGAGCATGGCGGCGACGGCGGCGACGCCCGTGGCGATCGCGAGCTGGCGCACCCGCGCAGCCGTGGAGGCGCCGCGCAGGCGCAGCCGCAGCTTGACCGTCTCGACGCCGACGACGACGGCGAGCACCGCGAGGCCGCCGAGGAAGCCGGCGTGGACGTTGGCCCAGAGGGCGACGAGCGGCGGGAGCAGCCACCGCACCCGGCCGCCGCGGGCGAGGTGACGCTCGGCGATGAGCAGGGTCCAGGCGGTGAGCGCGAAGGTGGCGACCTGGGGGCGGGTGCCGAGCACCGGCTCGGCCGCCCTGGCGCCGACGACGAGCGCGGCGGCGATCGCGAGGGTGCCGGCGCCGCCATCGCGGGCGCGCAGGGCACACGCCCAGAGCCCGCTCCAGGCGACCGCCGCCATCACCAGCGCGACCAGGAGGAGGCCGCCGGCGGAGGCGAGCAGCGCGAACACCACCTCGGAGAGCCACTCGTGCGGGGTCCAGATGGCGCCCGGGGCGGTATAGCTGTAGAGCTCCGTCGGAGAGATCGCGAGGTGGTCGAGGATCCACCGCCCGGAACGGAGGTGCCACCACAGGTCGGGGTCGCCGAGGACGTCGAGGCAGGGGACGGCGGCGAGCAGCGCCGCCGCCACGAGCAGGGCACGCCGGGGATCGGCGAGCAGCGTGGCGAGGCGGGCGGCGGGTCGCCGGGCGGCCACGGAGCCGCCGGCGGGGAGCGCCGGGGCGGTGAGAGGGCTCGGCGTCGAGGACACGGTCGGGCCGACACTACCCGGGCCCCGGCGCTGCTCCGGCGGGCGTCACCGGCCCGTTGCCTATACTCGTCGGACATGTCTCGCGCCAATCGCCGACGCGACGAGGCGAGGCCGGCGCAGACCGCCGTCGTGGCACCACCCGAGCGCCGGCCGATCGCCGGAGCCCCCGGGGCGAGCGACTCCGGCAACCACATCGCCTGGCGTGCGTGCTTCGCGGGCCTGATCCTCGGTGAGCTGGTGCTGCTCGTCCTCACCAACGGCGGCCTCGACCTCGCCAACGCCCTCTTCGGCCCGACCGAGAAGCTCGACGGCGGCATCGTCGGCGTCGGCAGCTTCCTCGCCGTCATCGCCGGCGGCTTCGTCGCCGCCCGCCTCGCCGGGCGCTGGGGCCTCTACCAGGGGACGGTGGTCGGCATCGGCTTCATCGTCATCTCGGTGGCCGTGCAGTTCGGCCAGGAGGCGTCGATCGTCCACCAGTCGCTGAGCTCGGGCGCGCACCACATCGTCGACCTCGGGCCGATGCGCATGGACAACGTGATCAGCGGCGACCTGCTGGCGCTGTTCGGCGGCAGCTTCGGCGGGTGGATGGCTCGCCGCCGGTAGAGGGCCGGGGCGGGATCTGACGGCGCCCGTCACAGGCGTGTTTCGGGCCCTTCACGGGAACATCGGCGGACGGCTTCGAGACTCGGGGCATGTCCGTCATCGCCCGCTCGCGCCCCGTCGGGCGGCTCTCGGAGGTGTTCCGGGACCGTCACCTGCGGGTGCCGCTCGTCTACTTCGTCGTCGCCCAGCTGCTCGACATCCTCACCACCACGGTGGGGCTGATCCGCGGCCTCGACGAGGCGAACCCGCTGACCGCGGGGGTGATCCATCACCTCGGGGCGGGCGGGCTGCTCATCCAGAAGGTGCCGGTGGTGCTCGCCCTCGTCGGCGGGCTGATGCTCCTGCCGCGGCGGGTCGCGGTCGTCTCGGCGTGGGCGTTCACCGTGCTCATGGGCGCGGTGGTGGCGTCGAACGTCAGCCTGGTCCTCGGCGCCACCCACCTCTAGGCGGCCGCCTACTCGGCCGTTTCGGCCAGTTTGCGGCGGAACCACTTGGCTCCCGCCAACTCTGGCCGTATCATGCGCGAGGCCTGGCCCCGGAACAGGAAGGATTTTGGACGTGCGTCTCAGCCCACATCGCCGCCGTCTGCTCGCCACCGGGCTGTGCGCCGGCGTGCTCGGGGTCTCGCTGAGCGCCGGGGGCGCCTCCGCCGTCCCCACCCCCGCCGGCCTCTGCCCGCAGAACCCGGCCGGCGCGGCCCCGGCCCACGGCGCGCCGGGGTCCGATCCCTGCGCCGACCTCCGCGCCGCCCAGGACCGCGCCAGGCAGGTCGACGACATGCTCTCCGCTCGCAGGGCCGACCTCGCCTCGGCCCGGGCCCAGCTCGCCGCCCTCGAGCGCAGCGTGGCGAGCCTCCGCGAGGAGGTCGCCCGCGACACCGCCCGCCACGACGAGGTGATGGGGCGGTGGCGGCAGGACCACGACCTCCTCGCCCGCCAGGTGCGGGATCGCTACGTCGCCGGCGGCGAGGGCTTCGTCGCCTACCTGGTCACCGCCGACAGCTTCGGCAACCTGCTCGACCGGGCGGTCTCGGTCGGCCGGGTGGTGAGCGCCGAGCAGGGGCTGGTGAAGCGCACCTCCGCCGAGCGCCGCGAGGCCGAGGCCCTCCTCGCCGACGCCACCGCCCGCCGCGACCAGACCGAGCTGGAGATGCACCAGATGGATGCGCTGCGGGTGGTCATCCAGTCGGACGTCGCCCGCCTCGGCCGGGCCGCCGTCGACGCCCATGCCGCCGCCACCCTCGAGGCGGCGATCGTGGCGCTCGCCCTCGCCCGGGCCCACGGCACCATCTACCCCGCGGTGGACGGCCCCGTCTTCACCGCCGACAGCGACCTCACCAAGCCCTCGGGCCTCACCGTGCCGCGGATCGAGAAGTTCCTCCACGGCACCGCCCTCGCCGGGCTGGGGAAGGCCTACATCGACACCGAGTCCCGCTACCACGTCTCGGCGAACTACCTCGTCGCCGACAGCATCCTCGAGTCGGCGTGGGGGACCTCGCAGATCGCCCGCGACAAGCACAACATCCTCGGCTTCGGGGCGGACGACAGCCATCCGTACGAGGACGCGGTCTGGTTCCCCTCCTTCGCCGCCTGCGTCGACACCGTCGCCCGGTACGTGGCCGAGCACTATCTCGACCCGAAGGGCGGCTACTACCACGGGCCCACGCTCCGGGGGATGAACGTCAGCTGGGCGAGCGATCCGGAGTGGGCGAACAAGGTGGCACAGATCGCCGACAGCATCCCCTGACGGGGCTCTGCCTCTCCCCAGAAGCGCGGGCGCCGGTGCCGGCCGTCGGGGAGGGCGTGTGACGCCCTCCCCGTGAGCGGCTCAGCTGCGGACGGTGGCCTCCACCGCCGCGCTCTCCGTCCGGCTGCCCGAGGTGGTGTCACCGGAGACGGGCTCGTAGGCGCGACCGACGAGGTCGATCCGGCCCAGCGAGCGAGCGAAGTCGAGGCAGGCGGCACGGGTGAAGCGCAGGTGCCGCCCTGGCGTGTGCCAGGCGACGATCTGACCCTGGCCCACGGCGCGACGGAGTGTCGACCTGGAGACACCGCACAGCACGGCCGCCTCCCCGGTGGTGAGGATGTCCTCGGGCTTTTCGATCATCGGCCTCCCGTTCCCAATCATCGGTGGACGCTGTCCTCAGAGCCGCCGGCGGCACGCCCGGCAGGGCAGTCGAGGGGGGAGCGGGGGGTCGGAAGCAAGAACCGCCCGCCCGGCCCTCATGAGGTGACGTGTATACAACCTCAAAGGGCCGCCTGTGTGGTTTTTCGGGCAAGTGATTCCGTTGACCGGAGGTCGCGGCTTGCCCGCATATACTCAGCCCGGGCTCGGCGGGACTTGGGCGGCCCGACCGGCAGCGGAGGAGGCACGTCGTGGTGGGATCCGTCCGGCAGGTGGTGCGGAGGCTCGTCGAGAGTGTCGGCACGGTCATCGTCGGGAAGGAGGCCGAGGTCGAGCAGTGCGTGATCGCCCTTCTCTGCCGCGGCCACGTCCTCATCGAGGACGTTCCCGGCGTCGGCAAGACGATGCTCGCCAAGGCCCTGGCCCGCTCCCTCGGCTGCCTCTACGAGCGCGTCCAGTTCACCCCCGACCTTCTCCCCGGTGACATCACCGGGGTCAACGTCTTCAACCCGAAGACGACCACCTTCGACTTCCGCCGGGGCCCGGTCTTCGCCCAGGTGCTCCTGGCCGACGAGATCAACCGCGCGACCCCGAAGACCCAGTCGAGCCTGCTCGAGGCGATGGAGGAGGGGCAGGTCACCGTCGACGGCGTCTCCCACCGCCTTCCCGAGCCCTTCATCGTGCTCGCGACCCAGAACCCCATCGAGCTCGGTGGCACCTTCCCCCTTCCCGAGGCCCAGGTCGACCGCTTCCTCATCAAGGTGAGCGTCGGCTACCTCTCCCTCGAGGAGGAGGTGGGGATGCTCGACCGCTTCCAGTCCGCGACCCCGCTCGAGGAGCTGACCCCCGTGGCGAGCGTCGAGGAGATCCTCGCCTGCCAGGCGGCGATCACCACCGTCCACTGCGACCCCCGGCTCAAGGAGTACACGGTCCGGATGGTGCAGCGCACCCGCGCCCACCCCGACGTCGCCCTCGGCGCCTCGCCGCGCGGCAGCCTCGGGCTGCTCCGGGCCGCCCAGGCGCGCGCCGCCGCCGCCGGCCGCGACTATGTCCTCCCGGACGACATCAAGGAGCTCGCCCCCTCGGTGCTGAGCCACCGGATCATCGTCAAGCCGAACGCGGAGCTCCGCGGGCTCACCGCCGCGGCGGTGCTCGCCGAGGTCCTCGACAGCGAGTCGGTCCCCCTGGCCGACCGGCGGTTCGCGTGACGTCATGAGCGGTCGGGCGCCACTGGTCGCCTGCATCGCCGTCCTCGCGTTCTTCGCGGGGATCACCGGGGTCCGGCTCGCGTACACGCTCGCCTACGTCCTCGCCTTCATGCTCGTCCTCGCCTACGTGTGGTCGCGGCTGGTGTCGAGGCGGGTGACGGTCACGCGGGAGTCGCCCTCGGGCGTCTTCATGGTCGGCGAACCGTTCACCGAGCGCTTCACCGTCAACAACCACGGGGTGCTGCCCATCGCCTACTGCGAGGTGCGCGACGCCACCTCGCTGCCCGGCTACCTCTCGAGCCGGGCGCTCTCGCTCGCCGGCGGCGGCAGCGCGAGCTGGAACACCCGCGGGGTGTTCGCGCGCCGGGGCGTCTACGCCTTCGGCCCCGTCCAGGTGCGCCTCGGCGATCCCTTCGGCCTCTTCCCCCGCACCGTCCGGGTGGCTCCGGGGTCCACGGTCACCGTCTACCCGGCGATCCACGCCGTCGGCGAGATCGGCCCGCTGAGCGCCGGGGGGAGCGGCGGCGACGTCCGCCGGGGCCGGCCGGTCGACGTCGCTCCGGAGGTCGCCGCGGTCCGCGAGTACGACGCCAACGACGGGATGGCGCGGATCCACTGGCCGTCGACCGCCCGTGCCGGCCGGCTGATGAGCCGCGTGTACGACACCCGGCAGAGCTCTGACCTGCTCGTGGTCCTCGACCTCGAGCGCGGCCACTCCGCCGGGGTCGCCCCCGAGGCGTCGCTCGAGTACGCGATCTCGCTCGCCGCGTCGATCTGCCACGCGGGGCTGCGCCGGGGCCAGGCGGTCGGCCTCGTCACCAACGACGCGCGCCACACCGCGGTGGGGGCCGGGCGCGGCGAGGCCCAGCGGCTGCGGCTGCTCGACTTCCTCGCGACCGCCGAGGACGACGGGGTCACCGGCCTCGCCGAGACCGTGCGCCGCCACGGCGAGGGCTGGCGCGGGCGCGGCGGCATCGTGGTGATCACCTCGCGGCGCGACGAGGAATGGATCGAGGCGCTCCTCGAGGTCGGGGCGCGTGGGGTGCGACACCTCGCCGTCGTCGTCGAGCCCACCTCCTTCGGCGCCCCCGGACCGCCGATGCGGGTGCTCTCCGCCTGGCGGCTCGCCCTCGACTGGTGGCTGGTGCGGCGCGGGGACGACCTCGACGCCGGCCGCCGCTCGCGCGCCGCCGCGCTCTAGCAGTGCTCTCGCAGGGGGTGGCCTCCCGCCCGATGCCGGTGTCCCCCCGAGGACGGACGTCGGGCGCGCTGCTCGTCGTCGGGCTCGTCGCCGCGACGACCTGGGCGGTGATGGTCGCGGACTGGGTCGACGGCACCGGGGTCACCCTTGCCGCCGCCGTGGTCGCGGCCGCCGAGGCGGTGCTCATCGCCCGCTCGCTCGTGGGCCGGGCGGTCGCCGCGGTGGCGGCGCCGCTGCTCGGGCTCATCGTCATCGTCCTGCTCACCGCGGGGTCGATGCCGAACGACGGGGGCGTCGGGCTGCGCCACGCGATGGCGCGCTACGCGGGCGCCCTCGCCGGCGGCCTCTTCCAGTCGGACGACTGGACCTTCCTCGTCGGCCTCTGCGGGGCGATGTGGGCGGTCGGCTTCTGGACCGGCTGGGTGGCGATCCGCGAGCAGCGCGGGGTGCTCGCCGTGCTCCCCGCGTATGCGGTGCTCGCGGTCAACGCACTCAACGCCCCCTCGCTCGACCACGTGCTCCTCCCCGAGGCCGTCGCTCTCGGTCTCTCGCTGCTGGTGGTCACCCGCGCCCACCTCGACCACCTCGAGAGCGGCTGGCGCCGGCGCCGGATCATCGCCCTCCCGGGGACGGGCAGGGCCTACACCCGCGCGGGAGCGGCGGCCTCCGGGCTGGCGCTGCTCCTCGCCCTGGTCGTGCCGCCGCTCACCAGCGTCGACATCTCGGGGCGGATCTTCCACGTCGGCAGCGGGCCCGGCGGGGGCAACGGCCAGGGTGGGCTGCGCGGCGGCGGCACCGCCGACCACGAGGCGCCGATCCAGTTCTCCGCCGACGCCAGGCCGGGCGGCCCGCTCGTCCCCGACCCCCGGCCGGTGCTCAGCTACACCTCGGACAACGGCGAGTCCCTCTACCTGCGGGTCGTGAACGACACGTTCTTCGACAAGGGGAGCTGGTACTACTGCACCGCGTCGGTCGACCACCGGCCGCTGGGGTCGGGCGGGGTCGTCCCCGAGGACCCGGGGGACGGTGCGGTCGGGAGCAGCGAGCGCAGCGTCCGGGTGCGCATCGTCCTCGACGCCGCGGCGGCCGCCGGCCAGTCGGACGCCCTCTTCCCCGGAGAGCCCCGCTCGGTGACGAGCGGCGGCCAGACCCCGCCGGCGAGCGCGGTCAGCTGTGCCCACCCCGCCGGCACCGGCGCGGCGCGCGGGCTGCTCACCGTCGACCGGGTCCCGCTCCGTCCCGGGATCGTCAGCCTCGACTCCGTCGGGCTGATGCCGACGGCGACCGAGGACCAGCTCCGCCAGGCGGGCACCGGCGACCCCGCCTGGACGCGGCAGTTCACCACGCTGCTCACCGGCAGCCCCGAGGACGTCTCCCAGAAGAACGCCATCACCACGCTCGCACGGCAGTGGACCGCTGCCACGACCAACCGCTACGACGCGGCGGCCGCGATCGAGACCCACCTGCGCTCCTCGGAGTTCACCTACACCCTGACCCCGCCGCGCCCGCCCGACGGCACCTGGCCGATCACCTACTTCCTGCTCACCAGCCACCAGGGCTACTGCCAGTACTTCGCCTCGTCGATGGCGACGATGCTGCGGGCGCTCGGCATCCCCGCCCGGGTGGTCGGGGGCTACGGCGGCGGCACCGAGGACGACAGCAGTGCCGGCGCCCACACCGTCATCCACCGCGTGACCACCACCGACGCCCACAACTGGGTCGAGGCGTACTTCCCCACGTACGGCTGGATCCCCTTCGAGCCGACCCCGCCGAGCACCGTCGGGGGCAACTTCGAGACCTTCGTGCGCGGCAACCCGAAGAACGGCGGCGCCGGGAGCGGACCGCTGAACAACCCCTCCTCGCCGCTGCCCGCGCCGCAGGCGAAGCCGCATCCCGAGACCCCGGAGGGCGCGACGGTCGCGCCGTCGGGCGGCGCTCCGCGCGGCCTGGTCGCCGTCGTCGTCGTTCTCCTGGCGCTCGCCGCGCTCGCCGTGCTGGGATGGCGGTGGCTCGCGGGGGCCCGCACCGCGGTCGCGCTGCGGCAGCGGATGGGGCTCCTCGGCGCCGTCTTCGGGGTGCGCCGCCGGCCGTCGGACACCGATGCCGGGTTCGTCCTGCGGCTCTCCCAGGCGCTCCCCGTCGACACGACCACCCTCCTCCACCGCGACGGGTCGGCCCCGCCGGGCCCGCGCCCGGTCCGTGCCACCGCGACCGAGGCGCTCGCGCTCATCGCCGAGCTCTCGGGGAAGGAGCGGTACTCGCGCGAGGGGCTGCTCCCCGCCGAGGACGTGCGCCGCCGGCGCGCCTGGCAGAGGGTCTGCCGGGTGTCGGTGCTGCTCTTCTGGAGGCGGCTGCTGGCGGTGACCGTCCGGGTCTGATCGGGGTACGGAGGGAACGGGAGATGCGCGAGGACGAGAGCGGTCCGCGGGTTGCGACCGCCGATCCCGACGAGGTCGAGCTCCGGCTCCAGATGCCGCTCGAGCTCGCCGTGGCGACCCAGCGAACGGTGCGCCGGGTGCTCCCCGACCCGGTCGACGACTCCGTGCTGCGCCGCTGCCTCGAGCTCGCCGTCGAGGCGCCGACCGGCTCCAACCTGCAGAACTGGGCATTCGTCGTCGTCCGCGACCGCGCGAGAAAGGCGGCCTTCGCCGCCCAGTACCGGCGCGCGTGGACCCTCTACGGCGGGGTCGGGAGACGGCTTCGCGGCTCGGACCCGGCCACCGCGAGGATCCTCAAGTCGGTCCAGTGGCAGGTCGACCACTTCGAGGAGATCCCGGTGCTGGTGGTGCCCTGCATGCGCGGTGGCCCGCGCATCCCGCTGGCCCCGCTGCCCTCGATCATCGACACGAGCTACTACGGCTCGATCTACCCGGCGGTGCAGAACCTGCTCCTCGCCGCCCGGGCGGTAGGGCTTGGGGCCTCACTGATCACCCTGCCACTGTGGTCGGGGATCCAGGCCCGCCGCATCCTCCACCTGCCGCTCACCGTCGACCCGATCTGCATGGTGCCGATGGGCTGGCCGATCGGCCGCTACGGCCGCAAGCACCGGACCGGGGTGGCAGAGCTCGTCCATCTCGACCGCTGGGGCGACCGTCCCTGGACGGGGGACGGCCCTGCCCGCCCCTGACCCCGAGGCGCCGTTGGAGGACTCTAGGGCGCCGGCGCGGTGACCTCGAGGGTGAGCAGGTCGTGGGCGAGGAGCGCGCCCTCGAGAGGACGTCGCTGGGACAGGTGGCTGAGGACGAAGCGGGTCCCGGGGAAGGATTCGACGAGCTCGCTCACCTCCCCGGCCCAGATGTGGGACGCGAGCGGCCCCTCGAACGAGGTGCACTCGCAGACCATCACGTCGGCGGCGGCGACGCAGCGGCGAAGGCCGGCGCACATCTCGCTGTCGCCGCTGAATCCCACCGTGACGCCGTCGGGGGCGGTGATCGCGTAGGCGAGCGACGGGCCGGTGGAGTGGACGACCGCGTGGGCGCGGATGCGGTAGCCGCCGACGTCGACGTCGCTGCCGTCCTGGAGCACGACCGTCGTCGGGTGCAGGTTCTCCTCCATCAGCCTGAAGAGCCCGGCGCCGTACCCGGTGCGCAGCAGCCGGCGCACGTACTCCGCGATGCCGTGCGGACCGGCGAGGGTGATCGGCGTGGGATCCGGGACGTCGAGGGCGCGCGCCCCCAGGAACACCGGGAGCATGTAGGTGTGGTCGGCGTGGAAGTGGGTGAGCAGGACGGTCGTCACGTCACCGATCGCGAGCCCGGCCCGGGGCATCTGCACCTGCACCGCGCAGCCGCAGTCGACGAGGATGCGGCCGTCCACGCAGTACGCGGAGTTGTGGCCGCAACCGCTGAACGCCGAGCCGCTGCCCAGCACCGTCAGTCGCACGCCGACGGAGCCTAGCATTGGCCGGATGCTCGAATCGCCCGTGCGACTCACCGCGTACGCGTCCGGGGGCGGCTGTGCGACCAAGATCGCCCAGGCCGACCTCGCCGCGATCCTCGCCGGCGTCCCGCTGCCGCTCGACGACCCGGCGCTCCTCGTCGGCGCGGACACCGGTGACGACGCCGCCGTCTACCGGCTCCGCGACGACCTCGCCCTGGTGCTCACCACCGACTTCTTCGCGCCCGTCGTCGACGATCCCGACGACTACGGCGCGATCGCGGCCGCCAACGCGCTCAGCGACGTGTACGCGATGGGCGGGCAGCCCCTGCTCGCCCTCAACCTCGTCGCCTGGCCACAGGAGGACGTCCTCCCCGCGAGCATCCTCGAGCGGGTGCTGCGCGCCGGCGCCGCCACCGTGGCCGACGCCGGAGCGCTGATCGCCGGAGGCCATTCGGTGCGCGACCAGGAGCCGAAGTACGGCCTCGCGGTCGTCGGCACCGTCCACCCCGACCGGGTGACCACGAACGCGGCCGGCCGGCCGGGGATGGAGCTCGTGCTCAGCAAGGCGCTCGGCACGGGGATCGTGAGCAACGCGACCAAGCTCGGTGAGGCGCCGCCCGAGGTGACCGCCGCCGCGGTGGCGAGCATGCGCCGCCTCAACCGCGACGCCGCCGCGGCGGCACTCGCCTGCGCGGTGCGCTGCGCCACCGACGTCACCGGCTTCGGAGTGCTCGGCCACGCGCGCTCGCTGGCGCGGGCGAGTGGATGCGCGGTCGTGGTCGACGCCGCGTCGCTGCCCCTCCTGCCCGGCGTCCCGGAGCTCGTCGCCGCCGGGCTGGTCCCGGGGGGGAGCAGGCGCAACCGCGCCTACGCCGACGGCTGGACGGAATGGGCGCGCGGGGTCACCGAGCTGCAGCGCACCGCCGTCACCGACGCCCAGACGTCCGGGGGGCTGCTTCTCGGCGTCGACCCCGAGCGTCGTGACGAGCTCTGCGAGCGGCTCCGGGCCGGCGGCGGCATCGGCGTGGCGGTCGGGAGGCTGGTGGACGGTCCCGCCGGCCGGGTCGAGGTGGTGAGCGGCCCGGGGTAACGGTCCGGTCGCATCAGGTGTGGCGGACGGGCCAAGCGGGTATATGCTGAGCCAACCTCACTACGAGGCCCACTCAGCACCTTCGAGAGACCCTTCTGTGACCTCCTCCGCACCTCCCGCAGCCGACACCGGCACCCGCCTGGCCGAGCTGCTGACCTCCGCCGCCCGGCGCTTCCACCGGGCCGCCGGCGCCCGCCTCGCCCCGCTCGGGCTCACCTGGGCGCAGGCGCGGGTGATGCGGCTGATCGCCGAGCCCGGGTCGAGCATGCGCATGGCCGACATCGCCGCCCAGCTGGGCGTGGTGCCGCGCTCCGCGACCTCGATGGTCGACGCCCTCGCCGCAGGTGGCCTCGTCGCGCGAC
>DATKEY010000101.1:0-6866 GCA_035544475.1 Candidatus Dormiibacterota bacterium
CCACCCACGCGGCTGCCAGCGTCCCCGCGGGAAGCTCGTAGGCGGTGCGGGCGCCGCGGACGATCCGGCTCACGCGCCAGGGACGGATGCCGTGGTAGGCGCGCACCACCCTGCCCTCCCGATCGACGAAGGCGACGTCGAGGGGGAAGCGCATGAAGAACATGTGGATCGAGCTGCAGGGGGTGATCGCCAGCCCGTGGCCGGCGGGCAGCTCCCTGCGGAACATCAGCCCGAGGCCGCGGCGCAGAAAGTTGTCCGCCTCCTCGACGTGCGCCGCGACCTCGCCGCCCTCGGCGGTCTCGAGCCGCATCTCCCCGGGCACGCCGGCGGTCAGCTCGCGCTCGCGGCGGCGGCGTACCGGCCGACCTTCGCCTTCCGGGTCCGTTCGCGCTTCAACTCGAAGAAGGCGCCGTTGCGGACCATCCAGATCGTGTGGTCCCAGAGCTCGCCGGCGAGCTCGCCGCGGATCCGGTCGTCGACGACCGGGCCGAAGACCGGCTCGGCGCCGTCGACGAGCAGCGTCGGCGCCCCGAACCCGCCCTTCTCGGCGAGCGCGCGGTGCTCGGCGAGCAGCTCGTCGAGGGTTGCCGGGTCGCCGAGCGCGCGGTCGACGAGGCCGGGGTCGAGCCCGGCGGCGGTCGCGCAGGCGCGCAGCACCGCGGGGTCGGCGAGCGGCTCGGCGCGCTCCTGGTACGCCTCGCCGATCTCGGTGTAGAGCCGGGCGATCGCCGCGTCGCCACCCTCGCGGCGCGCCTGGACCAGCACCCTCGACGCCTGCTCGCCCGCGTTGTGGGAGTCGCGGATGCGCCCCTCCTCCTTGCCGCGGTTGGCCTCGGCGAGGTCGATGAGGCGGGTGACGACGCGCACGGGGCGGACCTTCTCGACCTCTGCGAGCCAGCGCGAGGTGAGCCACGCCCAGGGGCAGCAGGGATCGATGTGCAGGGTGACGACGGTGGTGTCCAAGCTCATGGCTCCCCTTATACCTCCGAGGCTCAACCCCCCAGGGCTGCGATCAGCGCGGCGATGTCGGGCGTGCCGCGACCGGTGGTGTAGTCCCACCCCGGCGTCGCCGCCCAGAGCCCCTGAAAGCCGGCGACGACGTCGAAGAAGACCGTCGCGGGGAGGCGGTAGAGGTAGGGGGTGGCGAAGCCGAGCCGTCCGGCGTGGGCGGCCTGGGCCCGGGCCCAGATCCCGAGCCACGCCGGCGCGCCGGCGCTGGTGCCGCCGACGACGACCCTTTTCCCGTTCTCGACGATCGAGTAGCCCGTGTCGGGGTCGGCGTCGAGGCTGACGTCCGGAGTGCCGCGGTGACCCGACATCAGGCTCCCGCCGGCGTTCGCCTGGTACGGGGGCTGATCCTCCTTCGCCGACATCCCCCCGCCTCCGTCCGCCCAGGCGACCTCGCGGAGCGCCGCCGGGCCCTCGATGAGGGTGGTCCCACCCACGCTCACCGCGTACGGGCTCACCGCCGGGTAGCTCGGCTGCGGGCGGGTCGCCTGGCCGACGTCGCGGCGGTCGACGAGCCTGGGGCAGAAGGAGCCGGTGTCGCCGCTGGGGGCGAAGAGGGTCTTGCCCTGGGCGACCGCCTGGAGGAGGAGGGTGTCCGCGGCCGTGAGGAACCCGGTGCGGACGGCCACGTCCTCGCACTCGCCCGCCGAGAAGCTCGCCTGCCGGGCCCGTCCGTCGGTCACCCAGCGGTCGAGCTCGGCGGCGCTGTCGGGGTCGTTGAGGGTGGGGACGTCGTAGACCAGCAGCGACGAGACCCCCGGCGCGAAGGCGGTCGCGTACTGCGTGTCGAGGTCCCACTCGCGGTTGTCGATCGTGTCGCCCGTGGGCTGGCCGACGATCACCGTGGTCCAGGGCACCCGGGGCAGACCGTAGGTGTCCTCGAAGGCGACCAGGTCGCGCCGGGGGATGCTCAGCTCGCCGGCGGCGAGCACCGCGACGGTCTGGCCCTGCCCGAGGGCGGCGTCGGGCGCGTGGTAGAAGGACCAGAAGTCCCTGGGGCCCCGGGGCGGGTGCGCTGGGTTGTAGCCGATCGCCGGGGCACTGTGTGGCGCCGCCGGGCTCATCCCCTTGTGAGCGCCGGCGTCGGAGAGGCCGAGCACCGCCTCGACGCGCCCCTCGAGCGCAGCGGGCAGGTGGGCGACCCGGTCGACGTCGCGGACGACGACGCCGCCGGCGTCGTAGCGGCGCAGGCCGGTGCCGAAGGCTCCTCCGATCCGCGCCGCGGTGCCACGGAGCCTCACCAGGGTGCGGGCGGCCGACACCGACACCACGTCGAGCCCCGAGCGTCGCGCCCAGTCATCCAGCGCGACGACCGTCGTCCGGTCCGGGGCGTGAGCGGCGACCGTCTCGGCCTCGGTCAGCACGCGCGCCCCGGGACGGCCGGCCATGAGTGCGGCGACCCGCGACTCGAGCCCGGCGCGGTCGCGCAGCGGCAGCGCGAGGGTGACGTCGACGGGCGCGCCGGCCGCGACCGGGCCGAGGTCGACGGCGCCGCGCAGGCCGACCGGCGCCGTTCCGGCGACCGTCTCGGGCGCCGCCGGCGCCGCAGCGCCCGCCCCGGACACGGCGTCAGGCGTGACGGACCTCACGGCGGCGAGGATCGCCGCCGCTGCGACCACCGAGAGGCGGCGTCGACCTGCGGGCACCGTTCCTTGTCTCTCCACACTTCCCGGGAGGGAGGGTACGTGGGTGGCGCCTATCGTCGGGCATGCGGGCCGCGGAGGCAAATCCGCATCATTCGGCGTCATGGCGACGATCCCCCAGCGCCGTGGCCGGCGCATCGCGATGACCCCGGAGGAGCGCGACGCATTCCTCCGCACCGAGCGCACCTGCCGGATCGGCACGGTGGGTGCCGGCGGCCTCCCCCACGTCAGCCCGCTGTGGTTCGTCTGGGACGGGCGGGCGATGTGGCTCTACTCGCTGACCCGCAGCCGCCGCCGCGCCGACCTCCGCGCCAACCCCGCGGTCTCCGTCGTCGTCGACGCCGGGGTCGGCTACGGGGAGCTCCGCGGCGTCGAGCTCGGCGGGACCGTCGAGGTCGTCGGCGAGGAGCCGCGCACCGGCGAGCCCGTCGCCGAGCTCGTCGAACCGGAACGGCTGATGGCGGCGAAGTACCACGGCGGCGGCGACCTCGCCCACGACCGCCGCCACGTCTGGTTGCGGCTCGTCCCCGACCGTGAGGTGAGCTGGGACTTTCGCAAGATGTAGTGGGTCCGCCCTTGACACGGCGGCCGTGCCTCGGAGTAGATGCCGGTCATGATCGACGGGCATCCCCGGCTCAAGGTTCCCCACGACCAGGACATCGTCGTCGTCGGCTGCTCCGGCGACCTCGCATCGCACCGGCTCCTCCCCGCGCTCTACAACCTCGACCGCGAGGGCCTGCTCCCCGAGCACGGGAACCTCATCGGGTACTCGCTCGCCGACTGGGGTGACGCCGACTTCAAGGTGCACACCCTGAAGTCGATCGCGACCAACTCACGGCACACCATCGAGGACGGCGTGTGGGACCGGTTCTCCGGGCGGCTGCGCCACCTCACCGGGGACGGCACCGACATGCGTCCGCTCGAGGCCATGCTCACCCAGGGGCGGCGGATGTTCTACCTCTCGACCCCGCCGTCGGCGGTGATGCCGATCGTTCGCGGGATCGGGGAGGCGGGCCTCGCCGACGGCTCCACGCTGGTGCTCGAGAAGCCCTTCGGCCGTGACGTCCACACCGCGCGCCAGCTCAACGAGAGCCTGCACCAGGTGCTCCCCGAGGAGCGGATCTTCCGCATCGACCACTACCTCGGCAAGGAGACGGTCCAGAACCTCCTCGTGTTCCGCTTCGCCAACCCGCTTTTCGAGCGCTCCTGGAACAGCGACGCCATCCATCGCATCGAGATCACGGTCGCCGAGCCGATCGGCGTGGGCCGCCGCGGGCGCTTCTACGAGGAGACCGGGGCGATCCAGGACATCGTGCAGAACCACCTCTTCCAGCTGCTCGCGCTGGTGGCGATGGAGCCGCCGCTCGACATGTCCGCGGCCTCGATCACCGCGGAGAAGTCGAAGCTGCTGCGCAGCGTGCGCGTCGTCGACCCCGCGGAGGTGGTGCGCGGCCAGTACTCCCGTGGTGTGGTCGACGGCAACGAGGTCCCCGGATACCGCGAGGAGGAGGGCGTGGCACCCGACTCCCAGACCGAGACCTACGCCGCGATGCGGCTGCAGATCGACTCCTGGCGCTGGGGCGGGACCCGCTTCCTGCTGCGCACCGGCAAGCGGCTCTCCAAGCGCGAGACCCGCATCGTCGTCGTCTTCCGCGACGCCCCCCACAACTTCTTCGTCACCACCGAGGTGGTGCGACTCGTCTCCCAGAAGGTGACGATCCGCATCCAGCCCGACGAGGGCATGTCGCTCACCTTCGTCGCCAAGCGTCCGGGGCCCGTGGTGCAGACCCAGCCGGTGCTCATGGACTTCAACTACGGGCAGTCGTTCAAGACCAGCCCGCCCGAGGCCTACGAGCGTCTGCTCCACGACGCGATGGTCGGTGACCACACCCTCTTCATCAGCGAGCGCGAGATCGAACGCGCCTGGGAGATCCTCCACGCGGTGTTGGAGAATCCCCCTCCGGTCGTGCACTATCCGGCGGGCAGCCTCGGGCCGAAGGAGGCCGAGCGCCTCGTCGACCCGCGCCGCTGGCACGCGCTCGAGGACTGACAGCGGTCCGCACCGTTCGGGGCAGGAAAGGCATCTCGGGAGGAGAGTCATGACGTCGGTCGCGCAGGCCTCCGTGCAGGCGGAGATGATCGAGGTGGCCGGGACCCCGGTCGCGCTCCGCCGGAAGGGCGAGGGCGCTCCCCTGCTCTTCCTCCACGGGGCGGGCTTCACCGGGCTGTGGACCGCGTTCCTCGAGGAGCTCTCGTCGGGAGCGGAGGTCTGGGCGCCCGACCACATCGGCTTCGGCGCCACCCCGGCGCAGGACTGGATGACCGGCGTCGACGACCTCGTCCTCCACTACGAGGACCTGCGCCGCACCGCCGGCTGGGACTGCGTCGACGTCGTCGGCTACTCGCTCGGCGGCTGGATCGCGGCCGCCTACGCGACCATCTATCCGGAGCGCGTCCGGCGTCTGGCGCTCCTCACCCCGGTGGGCCTGCGCGTCCCGGGGCGGCCGATCGCCGACATCATGATGATGACCCCGCAGACGCTCTACGGGACGATCTTCAACGACCCCACGAACATCCCCCAGGTCGCGCCCGACCCCACGAACCTCGACGTCATCGTCCACGTCTACGAGGAGATGACCACGCTCGCGCGTCTGCTGTGGAACCCGCGCCACGACCCGAAGCTGCCCCGCCGGCTGCGCCGGGTCGCCTCGCCGACGCTGATCGTCGGCGCCGAGGACGACCGCCTCGTCCCCAATGAGATGTGCGACCTCTATGCGTCGCTGATCGCAGGGGCACGAGTCGAGCGGGTACCCGGCACCGGACACGCGCTGATCATCGAGCAGCCGGAGAGCTGTGCCCGGTTGGTGCTGGACTTCCTCGGAGAGGGGCGATGACCAACCGATTGCAGTTCTGGCACTTCGGGCTCATGCCCTATCCGCACATCCCGCCGACGTCGGAGATCGAGTCGACGTGGGTCACCCTCTCGAACCGGCACTACGACCCCGAGATCGGCCACCGGCTGTACCGCCGCTACCTCGACGAGTCGGTGCTCGCCGAGAAGCTCGGCTACGACGGGACCTGCGTCAACGAACACCACCAGAACGCCTACGGCACCATGCCCGATCCGAACGTGATGGCCTCGCAGATCGTCGCCCGCACCGAGAGGATCTACGTGGGGATCATCGGGAACGCGCTGCCGCTGCACCAGAATCCCCTCCGCGTCGCCGAGGCGGTGGCGATGCTCGACGTCATCTCCGGCGGGCGGATCATCTCCGGGTTCGTCCGTGGCACCGGGATGGAGTACCACTCGCTGCGCTACAACCCTGCGGAGTCGCGTGACCGGTTCTGGGAGGCGCACGACCTCATCCTCGAGTCCTGGACGAAGGACGGTCCCTTCCCCTTCGAGGGGAAGTACTACGACATCCCCTACGTGAACCCGTGGCCGAAGCCGTACCAGCGTCCCCATCCGCCGATCTGGCTCCCCGGGATGGGATCGCTCGAGACCATCGACGAGGCGGCGAAGCGTCGCTACCCCTTCATGATGGTCTTCGCGCCGCTCTGGTTCACGAAGATGGCGTACGACATGTACCGCAACGCGGCCGAGGAGAAGTACGGATACACACCGCACCCGACCCAGCTCGCGTTCTGCGTGCCCACCTACGTCGCCGAGACCGACGAGAAGGCGCACGCCGAGGCACGCGAGCACATCATGTGGCTCTTCGGGCGCGGGCTGTGGATCCCGCCCTACCAGTGGTTCCCGCCCGGGTACGTGAGTGGGCGCTCCTTCCGCGGCATGCTCGAGGCGAAGTTCAAGTACAACATCAAGGACCACCCGGACCTGACCTACGAGGACCTGGTCAAGGACCATTACGTGATCGTCGGCTCGCCGCAGACGGTGGGCGAGAAGCTTGCCCGCTTCACCGACGAGCTCGGCGCCGGGGTCCACGTGGGCGCCTCGATGCAGGTCGGTGACATGCCCCACTGGAAGGTGGTCAAGAACATGACCCTCTTCGCCGAGGAGGTGATGCCGCTCTTCCGCGAGCCGGGTGCCGGCCCGATCTGGTCGCGCGGCGAGCCGCCGCCCGGGGCGGCGCAGCTGGTTCGCGCGATGCCGGAGCCCCTGCCCGTGGGGTAGGCGAGCCGGACTAGGACAGCGCCGCGTCGATGCTGCGGTGGAAGTGGATGAGCGCGGGCTCGTTGCGGCCGAAGACCGGA
>DATKEY010000102.1:0-6235 GCA_035544475.1 Candidatus Dormiibacterota bacterium
CCTCCCGAGTGATTTGATAGTGACGGTATCAGATCAGGTCAGCGCGGTGGAGCCCCACGCGCCGTCGGGGACGATGCGCAGGCGCTCGACCGGCTCGCCGCCGACGAGGTGGTGCTCGACGATCTCGGGGACGTCCTCGGGCCGCAGCCGGCCGTACCAGACGCCGTCGGGATAGACGATCACGATGGGTCCCTGGTGGTGCTGGAGGTTGCAGCCCATGCGCGTGGTGCGCACGTGGGCGAGGCCGCGCCGCTCCACCTCGTCGCGCAGCCGCTGGAGGATGCGCTCCGACCCCTGGCCCCCGCAATGGTGGCGTCCGCTGGTCGTGCAGACGAAGACGTGGAGAGCGCGGGGAGGGGGGGCCATGGGCCTCCATTGTGCGTCCGTGGGTACAGTGGAGCCGTGACGGCTCCGCTGATCGACCTCCACATGCACACGACCGCCTCCGACGGCGACCTCGAGCCCGAGGAGCTGGTCGCACGCTGCGCCGCAGCCGGCCTTGGGACGATCGCGGTCACCGACCACAACTCCACCGTGCACGTCGTCCGCGCCGGGGAGGAGTGCGCGCGGCGCGGGCTCGAGCTCATCCCCGCCTGCGAGATCAGCACCCGCTGGAAGGGCTCGGAGCACCACCTGCTCGCCTACCACGTGCCCCTCGACGAGGCGACCTTCCAGGGACGCATCGAGTCGGTCCGCCTCTCCGACCTCGAGCGCTCCCGGCGCTGGATCGACAACGCCGCCGCCGAGGGCTTCGCGATCACGTGGGAGCAGGTCGAGGAGGCCGTCGGGCCCGACCGGGTGCCGCCCTTCGCCGTGGTCCGCCGCCTGCTCCTCGAGGGCTCCGCGGACGACGCCCGGCTGCTCCCGTACCGGTCCGCCCCCCAGCGGCTCTTCGCCGACTGGTTCGCCGCCGGCAGGCCGCTCGCGACCGAGCCGCCGTGGCAGCCGCAGCTCCCCGAGGCGATCGGCTGGGTCCGTGCCGCGGGCGGCGTCCCGGTCCTCGCCCATCCCGGGGCGACCCTCGGCGACCTCGACCCCGAGGCGGCGCTCGCCGAGCTCGCCGGCGAGGGGCTCGGCGGGGTGGAGGCGTGGACGACCTGGCACCGTCCCGAGACCTCGGAGCGCTACGCCGCCCTCGGAGCCGCCGCCGGGCTGGCCGTGACCGCCGGCGCCGACTTCCACGGGCCGACGGTGAAGCCGCACGTCCTCGCGCCGGGGCAGGTCACCCACAACGGGCCCGAGGTGCTCGAGGCGCTGCACGAGGCGCGCTGAGGGAGGCAGACGCGGGTATCGCCCTGACATAGTGTCGAGGCTATGGAGATCGACTACGCCTTCTTCGCCGAGACGGCGGCGGTGCCCCCCGACCGGAAGTTCTACTGCCTCGGGGGCGGCCTCTTCCACATCGGCCTCCCGCAGATCCCCGGCCGCGCCACCTTCTGCATCGTCGCCGGATTCCGCTTCGGTCCCGAGGACGCCGACCGCGCCCATCACATCGAGCTCAAGTTCCTCGACGGCGAGGACCGGCTCGTCATCCAGCCGGTCGAGATGAACTTCAACGCCGGTCCGCCGCCGGCCGGCGAGGACCTGGACATCTGCCTGCCGACGGTCACCTACATCAGCCCGATGTTCGGCGAGGCGGGCCGCTACCGCGCCGAGTACTGGGCCGACGGCGAGATCCTCGCCCGGGTGCGGCTACGGGTGCAGGAGCAGGTCCAGCAGCAGCCGGTGCCCGCTCCCGCCCCCGGCTGAGCTCAGCGGCGGCCGTTCGCCGGGTACTCGTAGAACCCGCGGCCGCTCTTCTGTCCCAGCCACCCGGCGGCGACCATCCGCCGCAGCAGCGGCGGCGGGGCGTAGTCGGCGTTGGCGTACTCCGCGTACAGCGCCTCGCAGACGAAGAGCGCGGTGTCGAGCCCGATGTAGTCGAGCAGCTGGAGCGGCCCCATGGGATGGCCGCAGCCCAGGCGCATCCCCTCGTCGATGTCCTCGCGGGTCGCGAAGCCGGATTCGTAGAGCCGCACCGCCGAGGTGAGAAAGGGGATCAGCAGCAGGTTGACGATGAAGCCGCCGCGGTCCTGGGCGACGATGATGCGCTTGCCCAGCCGCTCGCCGAACTCGCGGGTCTCCTGGAGGGTCAGCTCGCTGGTGGCGATGCTGCGCACCAGCTCGATGAGCTTCATCACCGGCGGCGGGTTGAAGAAGTGGGTGCCGATCACCCGGTCGGCCCGCCGGGTCGCGCGGGCGATCTCGATGATCGGCAGCGACGAGGTGTTGCTCGCGAGGATGGTGTGCTCCGGGGTGATCCGGTCGAGCCGCTGAAAGACCTCGACCTTGTCGGTGAGCCGCTCCGCGATCGCCTCGATGACGATGTCGCAGCCCTCCATCGACTCGAGGTCGAGGGTGAAGGAGATGCGCTCGAGGATGGCGGAGACCTCCTCCTCGTTGAGCTTGCCGGTGGCGCGCCCGCGCTCCAGCGACCGCTCCACCCGCCGGCGCGCCGCGGCCAGCGCGTCCGCGTTCTGCTCGGACACCTGGGTGCTCATCCCCTGCCGGGCGCAGACCTCGGCGATCCCCGATCCCATCAGGCCGCCGCCGACGATTCCCACGTTGCTGATCGCCATGCCGTCCTCCCAAGACGTCCTCGGGGCAGTCCCCAGACCCCGATTCTGCCCCGACGCGTCCGTTTCACGTCTCGGACGGGGCGCTCAAAGCGGCAGGCGAGGCCGCTGGGGCTCCGCGCCGGGCCCCAGCGGCCGCCGTGCGGGATCAGCCCGCCGCGAGCTGGCCCCGGATGGCGCCATCCGGGTGGTCCTGGGTGTGGAGGTTCACGTAGTAGTTGCCCGGGTTGGCGGCGATTCCCGAGGCGATCGTCGGCGCGACCGTCGTGCAGGTGTGGGCCGTTGTGGGGGAGAGGCTGACAACGATCGGGCCGCTGGCGCCCTTCGGTCCCTGGTGGATGTGGCCGGCGATCGGGCTGCCCGTCGCCGCGTTCCAGGTCAGGTCGTAGCAGAGGGTGGTGCCGTCGATGGTGATCTTCGCGGTCCCGGCGCCGCCACTTGGCCCGGGGCTCACCTCCTCGGACGCCGCCAGGGTGGCGTGGTACGGCACCGGCGCCGCCGAGGCGAGCAGCGGGGTGACAGCGAGGCCGAGCCCGAGCACGGGGGCGGCCATCATGATCCTGAGTGCGCGCAAGGTCATCCCTCCTTTGGGGTGCGGCTGCCTACCGCACCGTCACCGTTGCTTTCATCTGTGGATGGAAGTCGCAATGGTAGGCGTACGTCCCCGGTTTCGCGAAAACGCGCTCGAATGTCCCCGACGTCAGCCCGTTCGGCGGGCTGCCGAAGACGTCGGTGTCCGAGGTCACGGTGTGGGGGATGCCGGCGTCGTCGAAGGTCCACACGACCTTCCCACCCACCGGGATCGTGACCGAGGTGGGGCTGAAGGCGATGTTCTTGACCAGAACCGCCGCCGGGGAGCCGCCCCCGCTCGCGGGTGACGCGGGAGAGCTCGACGTCGAGGAGGATGTGCTCGACCCGCCACCACACGCGGTGACGAGGAGCGCGAGGAGCAGGGCCGTCCAGCCGGCCCGCCCGCCATGGACCGACACAGAGGAAAGACCGATCGCCTCAGTCGACTGTTTCAGCGACGGTCGCAGGTTCCTCGTCGGAGAAGTCGGCGTAGAAGGCCTGGCCACAGCCGCAGGCGCTCTTCGCCGCCGGGTTCGCGAGCCGGAAGCCGCGGCCCCGGTGGGAGCTCTCGTAGTCGAGGATGCCGCCGGCGATCATCGGCATCCCCTCCTCCTGGACGGCGATCCGGACGTCGGGGGCGGCCTCGAAGACGACGTCGTCGGGGTTGATCTCGTCGAGCTCGAAGTACACCTTGAACCCCTGGCAGCCGCCGAGCCGCAGGTCGACGCGGAAGGCCGCGTCGGGGCGGCCCTCCTCCTCGCGCAGGGCGCGGATCGCCCTCACGGCGTCGCTGGTCCAGATCAGCGTGGCGGGGGTGGGCGCGCTCATACCGCTGACTATGATGGCACTCGCATGACCGCGCCCAGCCGCGTCGCCCTGCTCGGCGACGATCTGATGTTCCGCAGCCAGCTCGCGACCGCCGTCGGAAGCTGGGGCGGCACGGTGCTGAGCGCCCGCGCGGGCGAGGTCCCCGAGGCGGACGCGGTCTTCGTCGACCTCAACCGCGAGCCCGAGCCCCGGCTGGGGGAGATCGCCCGGCTGCGCGAGGCCCTCCCCGGGGTCCCCATCGTCGCCTTCTGCCACCACGGTGAGAAGCTCCTGCGCGAGCGGGCGATGAGCAGCGGGGCGAGCAGTTGCGTCACCAACGGCGCGATCCAGGCGACCGCGCTGCGCCTCGCCGGGCTCCCCGTGCCCTCGGACTCCCCGAAATGAGCGGCCTCGACGATCGCCTCCGCGCCGCCGCCGGGCTCGTCGCCGTCGAGGTCGTCGAGACCCGCCGCCATCTCCACCGCCACCCCGAGCTCTCCCACGCCGAGCACCGCACCGCCGACCTCTGCGCCCGGCGCTGCGAGGAGCTCGGCTTCACCGTCCGCGAGGGGGTGGGCGCCACCGGGGTGCTCGCCGACCTCGACAGCGGCCGGCCCGGGCCGACGGTGATGGTGCGGGCCGACATCGACGCCCTCCCCATCCGCGAGCGCGGTGCCGACCGCGTTGCCGTCTCCGAGGTCGACGGGGTGATGCACGCCTGTGGCCACGACGGTCACACCGCCATCGCCCTCGGCGTCGCCGGGGTGCTCCGCGATCTCCAGGACAGCTGGGCGGGGCGGGTGCGGATGTGCTTCCAGCCCGCCGAGGAGGTCGCCGAGGGGGCGATGCCGATGATCGAGGATGGCACCCTCGAGGGGGTCGACCGGGTCCTCGGCCTCCACCTCTACAGCCCGATCCCCGCCGGCCGGGTGGCGGTCACCCCGGGCGTCCTCTTCGGCAGCGCCGACGAGTTCGGCCTCACCATCCGCGGGCGCGGCGGGCACGGCGGACTGCCGCACACCGCGATCGACCCCGTCGTCGCCGCAGCCCAGGTCGTGGTGGCGCTCCAGCAGATCGTGAGCCGCGAGACCTCCCCCTTCTCGCCGGCGGTGGTGACGATCGGGAAGATCACCGGCGGGAGCGCCTTCAACGTGATCGCCGAGGAGGTGCACCTGCGTGGCACCGTCCGCGCCCTCGAGGGCGAGGAGCGCGAGCGGCTGCTCCGGCGCTGCGCCGAGGTCTCCGCGGACGTCGCCCGGGCGCTCCGCTGCGAGTCGATCTACGAGCGCGCCAGCGGCTGCCCGCCGGTGGTGAGCGACGAGGAGAGCGCCGAGATCGTGCGCCGCGCGGCGGTCGCGGCGGTGGGGGAGGAGATGGTCGACCGGGCGCATCCGATCACCGTCGGCGACGACGTCGCGTGCTACCTCGAGCGCGTCCCCGGCTGCTACTTCCTCGTCGGCGCCGGTGACGCATCGGGACGGCCGGTGGCGCCTCACCACCACCCCGAGTTCGACATCGACGAGCGCTGCCTGCCGGTCGGGGTCGAGGTGCTGAGCCGGGCCGCGCTCGCGGCGCTCGGGACCGGATGAGCGTGGACCCGTTCGACCTCATCGGACTGCGCCGCCGCTCCTTCCCGGCGGAGCGCGATCTCGGTCCGCGGTCGCCGTCGGTGTCGAAGACGAAGATCATCATCCCCATGGAGATCAGCCACGCGAGCATCGCCGGCTTCGTCCACGGCGGGACGATCATGCGGCTCGTCGACACCGCCGGCGGGATCGCCGCGAGCCGTCACTGCGGCGGACCGACGGTCACCGCCTCGATGGACGAGATGAGCTTTCTCAACTCGGTCCACATCGGCGACCTCGTCACCGTCCGAGCCCAGGTCAACGACACCGGCCGCACGTCGATGGAGGTGGGGGTCGCCGTCGACGTCGAGATCCCCGGTGGCGAGACGGTGCACGTCTCGACCGCGCACCTCGTCTTCGTCGCCCTCGACGAGAACCGGCGTCCGGTTCCGGTGCCGCCGCTCGTCCCCGAGACGGAGGAGGAGCGGCGGCGCCAGGCCGAGGCGCGCATCCGCCGTGAGCAGCGACTTCTCCGCAAGGAGGCGTTGCGCAAGGCGCGCGCCGGAGAGGCCGCCGCGGGCTGAACCCCGACGCCGCCACCCACCCCACGCCCGGAGCGGCAGCTCGGCGCGGTGGCGGGCCCCTCGCGGACCCGTCGCCGCCGCCGCGGTCATCGCT
>DATKEY010000103.1:0-10645 GCA_035544475.1 Candidatus Dormiibacterota bacterium
AACAACGGCACCACCCTCAGCGGCGAGTTCGACCTCCAGGGCAACCCGGTCAGCACCGGGCTGCTCGCCACCGCTCTCCAGAACGGAACCGCCTGGGTCGGCGGCGTCTGGAACAGCGCCGTGTGGACCGGGACCGGCTTCACCGGCTCGGTGTGGAACAACGCGACGTGGACCGGGAACTCGTTCGCCGGCCAGCCGTGGTCCGGTGGCAGCTGGTCCGGCGGCATGTGGTCCGGCGGCAGCTGGTCCGGCGGCAGCTGGTCCGGTGGCAGCTGGTCCGGTGGCAGCTGGTCCGGTGGCAGCTGGTCCGGTGGCAGCTGGTCCGGCGGCAGCTGGTCCGGCGGCAGCTGGTCCGGCGGCAGCTGGTCCGGCGGCAGCTGGTCCGGCGGCAGCTGGTCCGGCGGCAGCTGGTCCGGCGGCAGCTGGTCCGGCAGCAGCTGGTACTGAGCCGCAGCCACCCCGGATCCGACCGACGTATGGACACCGCCGACCCCGTCAGCGTCAGGCCCGCCCCCACCGGGGGCGGGCCGTCGCGGCGAGCCGTCGTGTGGCTCGTCACCGGCCTGACGGCCGCGACGGCGGGGCTCCTCGTGAGCCTCGTCGTCGGCCGGCTCTCGCCGCTGCACGGTCCGTTCACGCTCCCGTGGTGGGCACTGGCCTGCGGCTTCGCCCTCACCGAGATCTTCGTGGTGCACCTGCACTTCCGTCGCGACGCGTACACGCTCGAGCTCGACGAGGTTCCCCTGCTCGCGGGGATGATCCTGGGGGCACCCTGGGCTGTGGTGGTGGCCCGAGTCGCGGGTTCGGCGGTGGCGCTCGCGCTGCACCGCCGCCAGCCTCCCATCAAGCTCTTCTACAACCTCGCCCTCTTCGGCCTGTACACCGCGGTCGCGGTCATCGTCTTCCGCGCCTGTCTCGGCACCGCGGATCCCCTCTCCGCTCGAGGATGGGCGGCGGGCCTGGCCGCCACCCTCGCCCAGGCAGTCATCGCATGTGTGTGGATCGTCGCCGCGATGGCGATCACCGAGGGCGGGGGACAGGTGCGGCAGCTCCCGCGGCTGCTCGTCTTCGTCCTCCCCGCGACGGTCTTCGACACCGTCGTCGGTCTCGCCGGTCTGCGCGTCCTGGAACACGACCCGGCCACCGCGGTGCTCCTCATCGTCCCGGTGGCGGCGCTTCTCATCGCCTACCGCGCCTATATCCGCGAGCGTCACCGCCACGACCACCTCCGCCTCCTCTACGAGTCGAGCCACGCCTTCCACCACGCCCACGGCTTCGACGCCACGGTGACGACGCTGCTGCGGCGGGCACGGGAGATGCTCCGCGCCGAGATCGCCCAGCTCACCCTCCTCCCCGCGGACTCGGCGGGCCTGGCGCTGCGCTTCTGCCTCGGCCCCGGCGACGTCGCCGAGCTCCGAGAGGAGAGCTGGACCCCGGACGACGTCGCCACCGCGGTCGCCGCGTCGGGGAGCCGGCTGGTGCCGCGAGGGCGCGCCTCGGGCGGCCTCGCGACGCGGATGGCGGCCGAGGGGATGCGCGATTCCGTCGCGGTCACGATCTCCGGCGAGGGCGGCGTCTACGGCACCCTGCTCGTCGCCAACCGGCGCGGCGACGTCGCCACGTTCGGCGCCGAGGACCTCGCGCTCCTCGAGGCCTTCGGCGGGCAGGTCGGCGTGTCGATCAACAACGGCCGCCTCGAGGCCGAGCTCCAGCAGCTCGCCTTCCACGACTCGCTCACCGGGCTCGGCAACCGCGCGCTCCTGAACATCCGCCTCGAGCGCGCGCTGCAGCAGCGTCGCCGCGCCGGCACCGGTCCGGCCGTGCTCATCATCGACCTCGACGACTTCAAGACGGTGAACGACAGCCTCGGGCATTCGACGGGCGACCGCCTCCTCGTCGCCGTCGCCGACCGGCTGCGCAGCGTGCTCCGCCCGTCGGACACGATCGCGCGCCTCGGCGGTGACGAGTTCGCCGTCGTCCTCGAGGAGATCGACGACCCCGCCACCGCCACCGACGTCGCCGACCGGCTCGTCGAGTCGCTGCGCGAGGCCTTCGTGCTCGACGGCACGGTGATGCGCATCCACGCGAGCACCGGGATCGTGATCGCGACCGGGGAGGACGAGAACACCGACGTGCTCCTCAGCCGCGCCGACGTCGCCATGTACCGCGCCAAGTCGCGTGGCAAGGGCTGCTGGGAGCTCTTCGAGCCGACGATGCAGGCCGCCGTCCAGGAGCGCCACCGTCTCAAGCTCTTCCTCCAGCGCGCGGTCGACCGCGGCAACCTCTTCGTCCAGTACCAGCCGATCGTCGACCTCGAGCGCGAGGAGATGGTCGGCGTCGAGGCGCTGGTGCGCTGGGAGCACCCCACCCGCGGGCTGATCAGTCCGGACGAGTTCATCCCCCTCGCCGAGGAGAGCGGGCTCATCGTGCAGCTCGGCCGCGAGGTGCTCGAGCAGGCCTGCCGCGAGGCGGCGGGGTGGCAGCGCATCCTCCCCGACTTCGCGATCAGCGTCAACGTCTCGGCACGCCAGCTCCAGGAGCCGGAGTTCGCCACCGAGATCTCCCAGCTGCTCCGCCGCACCGGTCTCGACCCGGCGCGGCTCATCCTCGAGATCACCGAGCGGGCGATGGTCACCGACGAGGACACGACCCGCGAGGCGCTCTCGCGGCTGCGCAACCTCGGCGTCCGCGTCGCCATCGACGACTTCGGCACCGGCTACTCGTCGCTCAGCTGCCTGCGCGACCTCCCCGTCGACATCCTGAAGATCGCCAAGCCCTTCGTCGACGGCCTCGGCTCCGGCGAGCAGGACCGCGCCTTCGTGACCGCGATCGTGCGCCTCGCCCAGACCCTGCAGCTCGACATGATCGCCGAGGGCATCGAGCGGCCCGAGCAGCTCGACATCCTCCAGGGCCTGCGCTGCGGTCTCGGCCAGGGCTGGCTGCTCGGCAGGCCGATGAGCAGCGGCGGGATCACCGAGCTGCTCGTCATGGGCCGGTCGCACCGCCGGCCGGTCCAGGTGGTGAGCAGCGCCGGCTGATCAGCCGGGACAGGCGGCAGGCACGCCGAGCGAGACAGGCCTCCCGCCCTCAGCGGCCGTGCAGCGCGTGGGCGGGCAGCGGGTCGGCGTCGACGACCGCCGCGTTCCAGTCGTGGATCGCGTTGCGGTAGAGGCCGCGCACGACCGAGAGGAAGTACAGCGCAGCGGGCAGCGAGAGCCAGTCGATGACCAGGCCGTGGATGTCGAAGGCGTAGGCGCCGGTCGCCGTGTACGCCGCCATCACTCCGTGCATGAGCGCGCAGGTGGCGAAGATCACCGCGAGCGAGAGCCCGGAGAGCGACCAGCCGCCGAGCTGAGGATGGTTGCGCAGCTGGGTGCGGAGCACGAACCAGCTGATCGCCAGGTAGATGACGACGAGGAAGAGATTGGGGACCACCAGCGGCGTGGGGTGGAGCGATCCCGCGACCGTCGCCACGACGCCGACGACCAGGGTCGCGGCGTAGAGGGAGGCGGCGGCGGGGAGGGCGCGGACCCAGAGCGGATCGCCTCCGATGAAGCGGTCACCGCGACCGCCGGCGAAGGCCTCGACCCGCAGCGCCAGCCAGGCGACGCCGGCGGGGAGCCCGACGACGACGCTGTAGAGGTCGAGCACCCCGCCCTGGCGGCCCTCGAAGAGGACGTGGACACCGTGCACGAGGTGGTGCGGACCGCAGGTGAAGGCCATGAGCAGCCAGGCCATCCCGAAGTGGGTGAAGCCGAGGGTTCGCCAGTCACGGCGCATCTCGACCGCGGTCATCACCCCGTAGCCGCAGTACGCGATCCCGAGGACGATGTTGGTGAGGGCGACGAGGGTGCTCACCGGTTCATCGCATCGGCACCCCGATCTGACGCATGAACTCCTGCACGCTCGACGGCTCGCCGACGTCGAGGGCGCCGCCCTGTCGGCTGTGGACCCGGGCGGCGGCACGCGCCGACCGCGGCAGCACCACGGTGAAGGTCGAACCCCGCCCCACCGCGCTGCGCACGCTGACGTGGCCGCCCATCACCTCGACGAGCGAGCGGACGATGTAGAGGCCGATGCCCACGCCGGTGCGCGGCGAGTCCGGCGTGCGCGCCTGCCAGAACTGCTCGAAGCAGCGTGCCACCTCGTCGCCGCTCATGCCGATCCCGAAGTCGGAGACGGTGATCCGCACCGCGCGGCGGTCGGCGGCCGCGGTCACGACCACCGGCCGGTCCGGCGCGGAATACGCGGCGGCGTTGGCGAGGAGGTGGTCGACGACGATCCGCACCGCGACCGCGTCGGCGAAGCACGCAGGGAGGTTGGCGGGGACCTCGAGGAGCACCCGGCGGTCGGTGCGCCGGCGGAGCGCGTCGACGCGCTGGGCGAGGAGCGCGCCGAGCTCGAGCGGGCGGGCGGCGACGACCTCGGGCCGGCGGGCGTGGATCCAGCGGTGGGCCACCGTCGGTGAGAGCGGCTCGCTCCAGAGATAGCCCTGGGCCCAGTCGCAGCCGAGCGCGCGCAGCGCGACGAGCTGCTCGTCCGTCTCCACCCCCTCGGCGACGACGGTGAGCCCGAGCGCGCGGGAGACGTTGACGACCGCGGCGACGATGGCGTCCGCGGCGGGATCGTGGCCGAGACCGGTGACGAAGCTGCGGTCGATCTTCACCGCGTCGACGGGGAAGCGGCGCAGGTAGCTCAGCGACGAGTAGCCGGTGCCGAAGTCGTCGATCGCGACCCGGACGCCGAGGTCGCGCAGCCTCGCCAGCGCCTCGACCGCGGCGTCGACGTCGTCGAGGAGGACGCTCTCGGTGATCTCGAGACAGAGCCGCCCGGGGTCGAGGCCGGTCTCGCCGAGGATGGTCCGCAGGCTGTCGAGCAGGGCGGTGCCGTTCAACTGCTGCGCGGAGAGGTTGACGGAGAGCAGCAGCGGCTCGCCGCCGGGCGGCGGCGCCCAGCCGGCGACCTCGCGGCACGCCTCCCGCATCACCCACACCCCGAGCTGGACCATCTGCCCGCTCTCCTCGGCGAGGCCGATGAAGCGCTCGGGGCCGAGCAGCCCCATGGTGGGGTGCTCCCAGCGCACGAGTGCCTCGACGCCGACGACGGCGCTGCCGTCGATGCGGAGCAGCGGCTGGTAGACGATGCGCAGCTCGCTCTCCTCGAGAGCCTTGCGCAGCGCGTTCGTCTGCTCCAGCCGGGCGAGCGCGTCGGCGCGGAGCGTCGCGTCGTAGAGCTCACAGCGGTTGCGGCCCTTCTCCTTCGCGCGGTACATGGCGAAGTCGGCGTCGCCGAGCATGCTCTCGCCGTCGCTGTCGGCGCGGGCGAGGGCGATGCCGATGCTCGCGCTCACGGTGGTCTGGTGCTCGCCGACGTCCATCGGCTCGGAGACGACGCGGAGCATCCGCGCGGCGATCTCGAGCGCGGTGCCCTCCGCGTCGAGGTCCTCGCAGAGGACGGCGAACTCGTCGCCGCCGAAGCGGGCGACGGTGTCGCCGGGACGGAGCGCCTCGCGCAGCCGGCGGGCGGTCTCGAGGAGGACCTGGTCGCCGGCGGCGTGCCCGAGGCTGTCGTTGATCTGCTTGAACCGGTCCAGGTCCATGAAGAGGACGGCGAGCAGCGCCCCGGTGTGCTGGTGGCGCCGCAGCCCGCGCTCGAGCCGGTCGAGGAAGAGGGTTCGGTTGGGGAGATCGGTGACGGGGTCGTGCATCGCCTGGTGGGCGAGCCGTCGCTCGGCGACGTCTCGCCGCGAGAGCTCGTGCACCTGGGCGATGACGTAGGCGGGCGAATCCTCGATCACTCCCGCCGCCGACACGGTGAGCTCGACGGCGAGGGGGGTCCCGTCGCGGCGCAGGCAGCGCGTCTCCGTGCGAGTGACACCGTGGGCTCCCGCACCGGCGCCCCAGCGCCGCCACGACGCGCCTCGCGCGGACGGAATGATGCTGGTGACGTTCGCGCCGACGAGGGCGTCCTCGGCGTGGCCGAGCAGCGCGCAGAGCGCGCGGTTCACACGGACGATCGCTCCGTCGGCGTCGGCGATGAAGCCGGCGACCGCGGAGTCCTCGAACGCCCGGCGCAGCAGCTCCTCCCCGACCAGGTGCTGGCCGAGGAGGAGCAGGTCGCTCCGGGACACCCCCAGTTCCGTCGGGACCACGATGAGACGACTGTAGCGTCGTGCTCTGCGGGCGCCCGTGAAGTTGGGTAAAGGGTGGTGAAGCGAACGTCAGACGCCGTCAGATCAGGCCGGCGAGCTCCACGAGGGCATCGGTCGGCTTGCCCTTCTGCGAGCTGACCACCGGCCGCCCGGTGTTCACCGCCTCGAGGAAGGCGCGGCCGCCGAAGGGGATCGACACGTTGACGGGGCGGCGGAGGAAGCCCTCCACCCGGGCGCGGTCGAGGACGGTGCGCTCGAAGAGGTTGTTGAGCACGAGGACGATGCGCTCCTCGCCGACGTTGAGGCCCTCGAGGACGCCGAGCAGCTCCCGGGTGCGGCGCAGCGCGGTGATCTCCGGGGAGACCACGATCACCAGCCGCTCCGCCGCCTCGTAGACGGTGAGCGCGAGCTCGCCGTAGGACGGGGGCACGTCGACGACGATGTGGTTGTGGGAGGCGCGCAGGCCGGACAGGACCTGGGACACGCTCGCCTCGTTGAGCGCCGACGCCTCGAGGGGCGTGGGCGGGGCGGCGAGGAGCCAGGGGCCGCCCTCGTGGCGGACGAGGTAGTCGTCCCACTGCACCGGCTCGTTCTGGCCGCCCTGCTCGCGCGCGGAGAGGTCGCGCGCGACCTCGGCGAGGCCGGCACGGGGGCGCAGGTCGAGGAGCACCTGGAGGTCGCCATGGGCGACGTCGAGGTCGACGGCGCAGACGGTGTCGCCGTTGCGGCGGCCGAGGAGGACGGCGAGGTTGGCGGCGACGGTGGTCGAGCCCGCGCCACCCTTGGCGGAGGTGACGCAGATCATCCGGCCCGGGGCCACGGTCGCGGCGCCGGTCTCCGGCTGGGCGCGACGCAGCAGGGCGTCGATCTTCAGCCGCAGCACCTCGACGTCGACCGGCTTGGCGACGTAGTCGTCGGCGCCGGCGCGATAGCCCTCGACCATGTCGTCGGAGCCGCGGTGGGCGCTGAGCAGGATCACCGGGATCCCTGCGGTGGTGGCGTTGCGCCGCACCGTGCGGACCAGCTCATAGCCGTCCATTCCGGGCATGGCGACGTCACTGAGGATCAGGTCGGGCTCGCCGTCACGCGCGGCGACCCAGCCGTCGGCTCCGTTGTCGGCGATGGCGACCTCGTAGCCGTGGTCTCCGAGATAGCGCTGCAGCAGCCTGCGGACAGAGGGTTCGTCGTCGACGACCAGGACCTTCATGCGACCTCGATGAGTGGTGCGGGAGCCGTGGGGGACGGCGCCGCCTGTGGCAGACAGACGTGGAAGCGGCTCCCGCGCACCGGGCCGTCATCGACCCAGACGCTGCCGCCGTGGAGCTCGACGAGCCCGCGGACGATGGACAGGCCGATGCCGGTGCCGGAGATGCCGCGGGTCGACGCGTCGCCGACCCGGAAGAACCGTTCGAAGATGCGGGTCCGGTCCTCGACCGGGATGCCCACCCCCTCGTCCTCGACGACGATCTCGACCTTCTCGTGGGCGGCGGTCGCGTGGACCCGCACCGTGCCGCCCGCGGGGCTGTACTTGATCGCGTTGCCGACGAGGTTGGTCATGATCTGGAAGATCTTGTCGTGATCTCCGGAGACCAGGGGGAGGTCGGCGGGGACCTCGTTGACGAGCTGGTGGCGTCCGAGCGTGGTCGCCGACAGTGACCGCAGCACGCTCTCGACGAGCGGATGGAGCTCCACCTCGCCGAGCTCGAGCGCCACCCGGCCGCGCTGGATCCCGTCCTCGGAGAGGATCCGGTCGGCGTACTGGGTGAGCCGCACCGCGTTGTCGCGGATCTCGGTCGCGAACTCGCGCACGTCGTCGGGGCCGCTGGTGCCGTCGAGGAGCATCTGGGCGAAGCCCTGGATCCCGAAGAGCGGGGTCTTG
The DNA here is from genome assembly GCA_035544475.1 of Candidatus Dormiibacterota bacterium. Lineage (GTDB taxonomy): Bacteria > Chloroflexota > Dormibacteria > Aeolococcales > Aeolococcaceae > CF-96. The sequence continues at coordinate 8,031 of DATKEY010000103.1, forward strand.
AGCTCGTGGGAGACGGTGCGCACGACCGAGGCGTAGATGCGGTTGTTCTGCTGGAGCTCGGCGACGAGGTCGTGCTCGTGGGCGTAGAGCTGGTCGACCTCCTCGAGCCGCTTCGCGAGGGCGCGCTCCTGCTCGTAGCGGTGGGCGTTCTCGATCGCGATCGCGGCGCTGTTGCCGATCGTGGCGACGAGCGTCAGGTCGGTCTCGGTGAAGGGCGCGGCGGGGGCCAGGCGCACGAGGCTCAGCGCGCCGAGCAGGCGGTCGCCGGCGAGCAGCGGCACGGCGAGCATCGAGCGCGAGCTGCGGTCGTCGCGGCCGTCGAAGCGGCGGTCCATGTCGGAGTCCCCGACGATGGTCGGCGCCCGGTGCGCCGCGACCCAGCCGACCACGCCCTCGCCCACCTGGAAGCTGCGCTGCCGGCTCTCCTGGAGGGTGTAGCCGTGGGCGGCGCGCGGCTCGAGCCGCTCGTGGCTGTCGAGGAGGAAGAGGGTGCCGGTCTCGTAGGGGAGGGCCTGCCCGACCGAGCGGAGCACCGCGGCCATGGTGGCGTCGAGCTCGGGGGAGGCGTAGAGGGTCTCGCCCACCTTGTGGAGGAGGTGGAGCATCGCCCGGCCGGCGAGCTGGGAGTGGACCTCGATCATGAAGCCGACGAGCGCCGGGGCGGCGGCGGGGCGGGTGAGGGCATCGCGGACCGCGTCCTCGAGGAGCATCAGGGGCACCCGGTGCAGCGCCGAGGCGGCGCGCAGCCGCTCCATCGGCGGGGTCCCCAGGCCCGGGAGCCCGGGATCGACGATGGCGAGCGCGACCCCGTCGCGGGCCAGGTCCTGGAGCTCGAGGAAGGTCTCGGCCAGGACGAGGTCGTACCCCTGGGCGAAGAGGGCCTCCACCGCACCCCGGCGGACGGCCGGGTCGTCGGCGGCGAGGCAGACGGGCAGGGAGGGGGAGAGGACCATGGCGTCCCGATCCTAGAGTCGGGCGGCGGCGGCCGCCCGTCCCGTTACCGGACGGTGGCGTCCTCGTGAACGGGAGGGGTCACGCTGCCTGCCAGGACTCCCAGAGGTGCTGCTCCATCCGGGCCACGAGCTCACGGAGCTCGTACGGCTTGGTGAGGTAGTCGTCGGCGCCGAGCCGCAGCCCCCGGGAGACGTCGGCGGGGTCTGCGTGGCCGCTCAGCATCACGATCGGGGTGTCGAGCCCGGCCTCGCGGACCCGGCTGCAGACCTCCAACCCGCTCATGTCGGGGAGGCTGACGTCGAGGAGGATGAGGTCGGGCCGCCTCGAGGTCGCCATGGCGAGGGCGTCGGCCCCGCTGGCCGCCTCGATCACGGCGTGGCCGCGGGAGCCGCAGACGATGCTGAGGACCATCCTGCTCGGCCCGTCGTCGTCGACGATCAGGACAGTCTTCGCCGGTCTCGTCACAGCAGTCTCCCAGTCGCATCGTGGCCGCAACCCCGCGACCACATTCGTCACGTGCCCATCATGACCGCAGCAGCGCAAAGCGGCATCGAATTTCTGTGAAGCCATGTGAAGACCCTGTGATCGCGACGTCGTGTGCACCGCGCAGCGACATCACGCGGTTCACAAAGCTTCATTTGCTTGACAACTCCTGACAGCGCGCGACGCGCGCGTATGCATACTCGTCCTCCTCCTGCACGGTTCATGAGTCGGCGGGAATTCCTTTTTAAGCAACTCGGGGTAATGATGCGATGAACGGTCACGGCCCATCCCGTCTCCGCCGGCGTCTCGCCGCCCGACTCGGCGGCGTCCTCACCGCACTGGCCAGCGCCTCGGTCGTCGCCGTGGCCGCCATCCCCGGAGTGACCATCGGGTCCGCTGCGGGCCCCCCCGACGTCGGCAACGCCGGAGTCTTCGAGCTCGACGGCAACATCGCTCAGGACACCGGCACCCCGCCGCCGTACGACTGGTCCTGCGTGTTCAACAACCCGTCCGGCCACGTCGGCTGTCCGCCGTCCGCCAATCCGGCCAACACCGCGACGACGCCGACGCTGCTGGGCAGGGTCTTCCAGGCCGACTTCGGCAACCCGGACCCGACCTACTTCTCGTCGAACGGGGCCGGCGTCAAGGACATCAACGACATCAGCGCCTGGGGCTGTGTCAGCCTCAACAACCCGCTGAACAAGGACGACATCCTCAACGCCTACGGCGCGGCGTTCCTGGCCCAGGGCAATGCGGCGAATGGGAAGGCGGGCCACGAGCTGCTCTACCTGGCCCAGGAGCGCGACTCGAACAACGGTGACTCGTTCGCGGGCTTCTGGATCATGCACAACCAGCACGCCTGCTCCAACGGCACCTTCACCAATCCGACGCACGACCCGGGCGACCTGCTGGTGGTGAGCAACTACACCAACGGCGGCTCCATCCCGACGATCCAGCTCTACGCCTGGGACACCAGCGTCACCACCAACCTCAGGCTGCTGGCCAGCGGCTTCACCTGCGGCGCGGCCAACCCGCCGCCCGGCTTGGTGCACCCCGAGGACATCTGCGGCATCGCCAACTCCTCGTCGGTCACCGAGCCCTGGGCGCCGAACCTGACCCTGGACTCCAACCAGTTCGTCGAGGCCGGCATCGACATCACCGCCCTGATCGACCAGGGA
>DATKEY010000104.1:0-15456 GCA_035544475.1 Candidatus Dormiibacterota bacterium
AGGGCGGCGGCGAGGTCGCGCGCGGCTCGGGGCTCGGAGGGCTCCGTCCAGGCGTCGAGGCAAGCGTCGGCGGCGGCGCGCACGGCGGCGTCGGCGGCGTACCAGGTGTCCGCCGTCGCCCGCCGTCGAAGGCCGCCCAACCGCGGCAGCAGCGCCGCGGCGAGCGCCGCGGGATCGCAGCGCAGCGTCCAGGCCGCCCCGCGTGCCGGGTCGGGGTGGAGCTCGTCGGGGGCGACGACGACGGTGCGCCGCGCCTCGGCGACGGTCGCGAGCACCGCCCTGCTCGTCGGCGGCGCCCCGACCTGGAGGACGAGGTCGGCGCGGTGGGTCGCGCGGAACGGCGCGTTGGCGAGGAGCAGCGAGCCCGCGGTCAGCGCCGGTCCGCCGGTGCGCAACCCGGAGGTCGGCTCGGCGACGAGCGGCCATGCCGCCGCGCTGGCGAGCGCGGCGACCGCGGCATGGTCGGCACCGCCGAGCGCCCCGGCGACCACGAGGCCGTTCGACGTTGCGGCGATCTCGGCGGCGAGAGCGACGGCATCCTCCTCCCCAGGCGGCCTTGGCCGCGCCGACACCCGCTCCCACGGCTCGCCGCCCGGCCGGCCCTCCGCCTCGGGTCCGAGGTCGACGGCGCCGCCGGCGGGGACCAGCGGTTCGCGCAGCGGAACGTTGAGATGCACCGGCCCCGCCGGCGGCCCGAGCGCGGCGGCGGCGGCGCGGCTGCCGAGCGACCGCCAGTAGCGGGCGGCGCCGGACCGCGCCTCGGGCACCCCGGTGTCGGCGAACCAGCGGACGTGGACGCCGAAGAGCCGCTGCTGGTCGATCGCCTGGTTGGCGCCGGTGTCGCGCAGCTCCGGGGGGCGGTCGGCACTCAGGAGCACGAGCGGGAGCTGGGAGAGCCGCGCCTCGACCGCGGCGGGGAGCCACGCGGCGGCCGCGGTCCCCGAGGTGCACACCACCGCCACCGGGCGCGCGGCGAGGCGCGCCATCCCGAGCGCGACGTAGGCGGAGGAGCGCTCGTCGAGATGGACGTGGAGCCGCACCGCGGGGTGGCGGGCGAGGGCGAGGGCGAGCGGCGTCGAGCGCGAGCCCGGGGAGATGCACGCGTCGCGCATCCCCGCACGCACCAGCTCGTCGACGAGCAGGTGGCAGCAGGCGAGGCCGACGTCGCCCTCGTTCACGGCGCGAGCGCGTCGGGGACGACGCGGCGCGGACGCAGCACGCCGCCGACCGGGACGAGCGGGTCGCGGGTCACGTCCGAGGCGAGCAGGAGGGCGGTGCCGCAGCCGTGCGCGAAGGGGGAGTCGGGCAGCGCGGCGGCGAGGGCGAGCACCGCGGCGAGCCCCACCGACGTCTCCAGGGCGCTCGAGGCGATCGCCGGTACCGCGGCCTCGGTGGCGGCGGCGAGCGCCGCACGGATGCCGCCGATCCGCTGCGGCTTGAGGACCACCGCCGCGGCGGCGTCGAGCTCGCGAAGGCGCCGCGCGTCGGCGACGGTGCGCACGCTCATCTCCGCGGCGACGGGGACGCCGGTGCGGCGGCGCAGCCAGGCGAGCTCCTCGAGGGTCGCGACCGGATCCTCGACGAGCTCGACGTCGTGGACGGACAGGCGGCGCAGCTCGACGATCGCGGTGTCCGGGTCCCAGGCGCCGTTGGCGTCGAGACGGATCCGCACGTTCGGGCCGACCATGGCACGAACCGCGGCGACGCGCTCCTCTCCCGCGGCGTCGCCGACCTTCACCTTCACCGTTCCGCACCCGGACTCGACCGCGAGGCGGGCGGCGAGCTCGGGCGCGACCCGCGGCACCATCGCGTTGACGGTGACGAGCGCCCGGCGCGCGGCCGGGAAGTCGCGGCTCGCGGCCTCCTCCGCGGCCTCCTGCGCCGCGGCGACCTCCGCCTCCGACCAGGACGGGAGCGGTGACCACTCCCCCCAACCCGCGGGTCCCTCGAGGAGGCGCACCCTGCGCTCCTCCACCCCACCGACCGGGACGCGCAGGCGGACGACGACGTCGGCGCGGGTCGAGACGCTCATCGCAGCGCGAGGCCGGCGGTGAGGAGCACGCCGGTGACGATGTGGAGCCGGACGGTGGCGATGAGGCCGGCGACGAGCTCGCGGCCCCGGCCGCGCGCGACGACGGTGAGTGGCGTCCGCGCGAGCGGCAGCGCGAGGAGCGCGAGCAGCGCCGGCACCGGCAGCGCCCGCACCACCACGCCGGCGAGGACGCTCGCGTACGCGGCGGCGAGCACCGCGGCGTAGAGCCGGCGGCTCGCCGGGTCGCCGATGCGCACCGCCAGGGTGCGCTTGCCGGTGGCGGAGTCGGTCGGGATGTCGCGGATGTTGTTGACGAGCAGCACGTCGACGGCGAGCAGGCCGCAGGGGATCGACGCCCACCACGCCGCCGCGGGGATGCCGTGACCGGTCTCGACGAGGGCGGTGCCCACGGTGGCCACGGGTCCGAAGAAGGCGAAGACCGCGACCTCGCCGAGACCCGCTGCCGCGTACGGACGCGGCCCCCCCGAGTAGAGGAAGGTCGCGAGGATGGCCGCGGCACCGACGAGGAGCAGCACCGGCCCGACCGCCACCGCGAGCGCGATCCCGGCGACCGCGGCGACGCCGACGGCGAGCGCGGCGGCGGTGGCGACCGCCCGCGGCGACGCGAGCCCGGAGGCGACGAGCCGGGTGGGACCGACCCGCGCGGCGGTGTCGACGCCGCGCACCCCGTCGAAGTAGTCGTTGGCGTAGTTCACCCCGACCTGGAGCCCGAGCGCGGTGACCGCCGCGGCGGCGGTGCGCCAGGCGCTCAGGTGGGGCGCAGCCGCCGCGCCGACCGCGACCGGGACGGCGGAGATCGCCAGCGTGCGCGGCCGCGCCCCCTGCCACCAGAGGGCCAGGGTCCCCGGCCTCTCCAGCTGCACCGAGCTCACGGCCGGCGCGGGAACCGGGAGAAGTCCGGGGGACGCTTCTCGAGGTATGCGTCGCGCCCCTCCTGGGCCTCCTCCCCCATGTAGTACAGGAGCGTGGCGTCGCCGGCGAGCTGCTGGATCCCGGCGAGGCCGTCGGTGTCGGCGTTGAAGCCCGCCTTGAGCAGCCGCAGCGCGAGCGGGCTCATCTCCAGGATGCGCCGGCACACCGCGACGGTCCTCTCCTCGAGCTGGGCGAGGGGGACGACCCAGTTGACGAGGCCCCAGCGCTCGGCGGTCTCCGCGTCGTACTGCTCGCAGAGAAACCACACCTGCTTCGCCCGCTTCAGCCCCACGGTGCGCGCGAGCAGCCCGGAGCCGTAGCCGGCGTCGAAGGATCCGACTTTGGGACCGGTCTGGCCGAAACGCGCGTTGTCGGCGGCGATGGTGAGGTCGCACACCAGGTGGAGCACGTGCCCGCCGCCGATGGCGTACCCCGCCACCATCGCGATCACCGGCTTCGGCAGCCGCCGGATCTGGACCTGGAGGTCGAGGACGTTGAGCCGCCCGACCCCGTGGGCGTCCCTGTAGCCGTCGTCGCCGCGGATGCGCTGGTCACCGCCCGAGCAGAAGGCGTCCGGCCCCTCCCCGGTGAGGACGATGACCCCGACCTCGGGGTCGTCCCGCGCCATCTCGAAGGCCCGGGAGAGCTCGAAGAGGGTCGCCGGACGGAAGGCGTTGCGCACCTCCGGCCGGCAGATGGTGATCCGGGCGATCCCCTCACCGGTCTCGTAGCGGATGTCCTCGAACGCGGCGCGCGCCGTCCATTCCACGAGCAACAACTCCTAGAGCGTGAACTCACAGTGTTGCGCTAGCGTAGCCGACATGCCGTCGCCGCCGCTCCCGCTCCGCCCCGGCGACCTCGTCGCGACCGCCCTCCCTCCCGGCCCCGCCTGGGCGCCGCTCGTGGCCCGGGTCTGGGAGGCGGGTGCGGCGCTCCTCCCCGTCGACCACCGGATGCCCCCGGTCGCGGTCGAGGGGCTGCTCCGGCGGGCGCGTCCCACCGTCCTCGTCGACGCCGGCGGCGGGCGGCGGCTCGACGGCGGGGTGCCCTGCGAGCCCGGGGTCGCGGCGGTCGTGGCCACCTCGGGGAGCTCGGGCGAGCCCCGCCTCGTCGAGCTCGACCGCGACGCGGTCGCCTCCGCGATCACCGCGTCCGCCGCGGCGCTGGGGGCGGAGCCGGCGCACGGCTGGCTGAGCTGCCTCACCCCGGCCCATATCGGTGGCCTGCTCGTGCTCCTCCGCGCCGTGGTGCTCGGCTGCCCGGTCACCGTGCACGAGCGGTTCGACGTCGAGCGGATCGCGGCGACCGACGGCTGCGCCTACACCTCGGTGGCGGCGACGATGCTCGTGCGCCTGCTCGACGCCGGCGTCGACCTCCGCCGCTTCCGCGCCGTCCTCGTCGGCGGCTCGGGGCTGCCCGCGGAGCTCGCCGAGCGCGCCGCCGAGGCGGGGGCGGTGATCGTCTCGACCTACGGCCTCACCGAGAGCTGCGGCGGGGTGGTCTACGACGGGGTGCCGCTGACCGGGGTCGGCGTCGACATCGGCGACGGCGACGAGGTCCTGCTCGGCGGGCCGACGCTGATGCGCGGCTACCGCGGGGACGAGGCGGCGACCGCGGCGGCGCTCGCCGGCGGCCGGCTGCGCACCGGCGACGCCGGCCATCTCGACGCCGCCGGCCGGCTCCACGTCGCCGGCCGGATCGCCGACGTGATCGTCTCCGGCGGGGTGAAGGTCTGGCCGGGGCCGCTCGAGGCGGTGCTCCGCGAGCACCCCGGCGTCGCCGACGTCGCGGTGACCGGCGCCCCCGACCGCGAGTGGGGGGAGCGGGTCGTCGCCGTCGTCGTGCCCGCCGACGCGGCACGGCCGCCGACCCTGGACGAGCTGCGCGACCACGTCGGCGCGCACAGCGGCCGCCACCTCGCGCCCCGTGAGCTCGTCATCGTCGACTCCCTGCCGCGCACCGCCCTGGGAAAGTTGCGCAGAGCCGAGATCGGGAGGGACGGCGGTACCATCGGCACCAGCAACTGATGGTTCCTCGCAAGCATCGCCGTCCCCAGCCACCGCCCCGCAAGCCGGCGAGGCCGTGGTGGCAGGCGTGGTGGGTGTCGGCCTCCGCGGCGGGGGTGATCGCGGTCGTGATCGTCGTGATCGTCGTCGCGACTCACGGCGGAGGCGGCTCGGCGGCGGGCTCCACGACCAGCTCCTCCTCGTCCTCGTCGAGCTCCTCGTCGGCGCAGGCCCCGCTCCTCGCCTCCGCGGACTCCGCCGGGACCGGGCAGACGATCGACGGCATCCAGTGCCAGTCGAACGAGCAGGTCGTCTACCACATCCACGCCCACCTCGCCGTCTTCGTGAACGGCGCCGCCCGCACGATCCCGGAGGGCATCGGGATCCCGCCTCCCCGGCAGGTCGAGCAGTCCTCCGAGGGGCCGTTCGTCGTCGGCGGCAAGTGCTACTACTGGCTCCACAGCCACACCGCCGACGGGATCATCCACATCGAGTCGCCGAGCCAGCAGATCTACACGCTGGGCAACTGGTTCGACATCTGGCAGCAGCCGCTCTCGAACAGCCAGGTCGGTCCCGCGACCGGCACGGTGATCGCCTACGTCAACGGCGAGCGCTTCACCGGGGACGTCCGCTCGATCCCGCTGAACGTCCACGCTCTCATCCAGCTCGACGTCGGCACCGACGTCGCCCCGAAGCCGTTCACCTTCCCCGCCGGGCTCTGACCTGCGCGCTCAGCGCAGCCGGCGGCGGAGCAGGACGACGGAGACGACGCCGGCGGTCATCACCACGACGTACACGGCGAAGAGCACCGCGCCGGTACGCTGCCCCTGCTGGAGCTGGACCACCATCCCGACGACGGCGATGACGAGGGTCAGCGAGGTGAGCACCCAGAGCCCGACGAAGCGTGGAAATCCGTCCACGCCTCCCATGCTGTCAGACCCCGGCCGCCTCCCGCACCCGGGCGCCGACGATGTCCCGCATCGAGACCACCCCGACCATCTGGTCGCCGTCGACGACGATGAGATGGCGGAAGTTCCCCTTGCACATCTCCTGGGCGGCGGTGTCCAGGTCCCACGACACGCTCGCGGTGCGCGCGTCGTAGGTCATGTACTCGCTGACAGGGGTGGATGCGCAGTCGACGCCCTCGGCGACCGCGCGCATGACGTCGCGCTCGGTGAGGATCCCGGGGCCGGCGAGGTCGCCGTCGACGACGATGGCGGCCCCCACCCGCCGCTGCAGCATCACCCTCGCGGCGTCGACGAGGGTGTGGTGGGGCCCCACGACCAGGACGTCGGTCGACATGGCATCCCGGACGTGCATCTTCAACCCTCCACACGGGACGTAAAGATCGACACTACCCCCGATGTCCGAGTCAGGCAAGTTCCGAGTGGGTGACGGGCTCAGCCGAGGGCGAGGAAGACCTGCTCGGTGACCTGACCGGCGGTGGTCTGCTCGGTGAAGCGCAGCCCGTGGAGGGCCTGGACGTTCGGCTTCACCTGGGTGTCGTAGTCGTGGGTGAGGCCGGCGGGGAGGAACCGCTCCACCGCAGCGCGGACCCGGTCGAGGTCGAGGTAGAGCACCGGCTGGGAGGGCGAGAAGGCGCCGCCCGCAGCGGTGAACCCGGGGGACGCGGTGATCCGCGAGCCGGTGGCATGGGCGTCGAGGACGGCGCGCACCTCCGCGGGGCCGCTGCCGATCACCACCATCCCGTCGGCGACGGTGTAGGCGGGGGCGACGCCGGCGTCGCCGAGACCGGGGATCGGGATCGAGGTGATCGTCGCGCCGCGATACGTCTCGGTGTGGATCGGAGCGAGAGCGCCGAAGCCGCCGACCAGCCCGTCGAGGAAGGAGCGCATCGCCGCCGCGTCGTCGGTCGCCGCGAGCAGGGCGCCGCCGGGGTACGCCGAGCCGGCGCCGGGTCGCACCTCGAGGGCGACGTCGCCGCTCAGGTGGGAGAGGGCGCCGTTGGAGCCGGTCAGACCGAAGGCCTGGAGCGGCGCGGTGAAGTCCATGCCGGCGGAGCCCGCCCCCGAGCCCAGGTTCTGGAGGAGGGACTGGATGCCGTCCTTCAGCCCGCCGAAGGCGACGAAGCCGGCGGCGTCCGCGGGGATCCAGTTCAGCGTGGCGTTCGGGGCCGCCGAGGGCTGCAGCGCCGCTCGCTCGGCGGGGGTGAGCTTCGAGGTGTCGGTCACCTCGGCGACGTCGGCCTCGAGGCCGTTGTGCTGGGCGCTCACCGCGAGGCCGAGGCTGCGCAGCGAACCCGCGCCCTGGTCGAAGAGCCGCAGGACGCTCGGGTCGCCGAGCCCGCTGTCGCTCAGCCCCTGGCGGAGGGCGCCGGTGATCGCGGGACCGCTCGCGTAGGCGAGCGCGACACGATCGGCGGGAAGGCGCTGCAGGGTCGAGGTGTACGCGGCGGTCGTCCGCAGCGCCGGCCGCCTCCCCTGGTCGGTGTCGATGACGGAGTCGATCATCGCCGCCGAGTTGCCGACCACCGCGGTGTGGTCGAGGTACGCGTAGGCGATCGCCGTGCCGTCGCTTCCGGCGGTGGGAGTGCCGACGGAGATGGTGACCCCGGCGTGCTGCTGCTCGCTCCAGGCGTCCTTGCGACCGGTGCTCGTGGTGCGGATGTGCGCGAGCGTCGCGGTGGCCTTGGCGTCGTCGCTCGAGGCGATGAGCACCGCGGTCGGGGTGCCGTCGCCGAGGCGCATCGCGAGCGCGACCTGGGTTCCCAGCCAGGGCCGCACGTCCTTCGCGAAGGAGAGCCCCTCGGGCTGGAGCGCCACGTCCATCCCCTGGTCGATCTTCCCCTGGAGCTGGTCGGCGGACTTCAGCGCCGGGAAGTGGCCGATCAGCCCCTGCAGGCTCATCTTCTGGGAGAGCGACGGGTCGAGGTAGACGGTCGCGTACACGTCGGCGTCGTTCGGGACCATGCGGTCGACGACGTCGCCGGCGCCGCGCGCGAGGTTCAGGTAGAGCGCGAGCGCGCTGGGGACGCCGACGAGGACCACCGCGGCGGCGGCGCCGAGGACGACGAGCGGGCCGCGACGGCGACGGCGCGGCGCGGGAGCGGCGGAGGCGGCGTCGGTGTCGACGGGCTCGGGCGTGCCGGTGCCGTCCTGGGGGTCGATGAGCTGATCCATGGGTCCTCGGCGGTGATGGCGCCGGGCCAGCATGGGGCCGCCGGAGATGACGTCGGTCACGCCCCGGTCACGGCGGCGCTGAGGCTCGGTGTCGTGAGTTCCGGTCGCCCCCGGCGCGAAGTGGGGCTTCGGGAGGGCACCGGCGCCGCACCGTACAATGGTTCGATCATGCTGCTCCTGGACCTGCGCCGCCGAGCGTCGGGGTGACCCTCGCCGGACGGGCGGTCGCGGTGGTCGCGGCGCTCGCGGCGGGGCTGGCGACGGCCGTCCCGGCGGGCGCGGCGACGTCTCCCGCCGCGAAGCCGGCGGCCCCCGCCTCCGCGAAGGCGGCACCTCCGGCCCCGGCGAAGCCGGCGCCCGCCGTCCCCGCGCCGGTGGCACACCCATCCGCCGCCCCCGTCGCCACGCCGGTGCCGATCCCGCTCCACGCACCCGCCGATCCGTCGGCGGCGCGCAGCCGGCTGCTCGTCGCCATCAACTCCGTCGACGAGGGCTTCCTCCTCGGCCTCCCCGGCGCGAGCCCGAAGGGCCCGATCGCGTACGTCCCGCCGCAGCCCAGGCAGGACACCGACGACGCCGCCGGGCTCCTCCTCGCCGCGGCCGCCGGGCTGCTCGCCGCGATCGGCGGCGGCGCCGTCCTCCTCTCCGTCCTCCTCCGCCCCCGTCCCGCCGCGGCCGCGCCGCCCGCGCGGGCGAGTGTCGCCCTGCCACCGCAGAGCCCGGCCGAGGTCGCGCTCGAGGGCCGTCCCCGCCGCACCACCCGGGTCTCGCAGGAGGCCTTCGACCGGCTCCCGCCGCTGCTCCAGCTCTCCATCCTCGACCGGGCCGGGCCGCCCACACCCCCAGAGTGACGTGCCGCTCCACCCCCAGGTGAGCGCCGTCCTCGAGGCGATGCGCGCCGCCGGCGGACCGGCGCTCGAGGAGCTGACGCCCGACGAGGCGCGGGCCGTCCATCGCGCCGCGGCCGAACGGCTCGGCGGGCCGGTCGAGGAGGTCGCGGCCAGCACCGACCTCGACGCGGGCGGCGTCCCGGTGCGGATCCACCGCCCCCGGGGCACGGCCGCGACCGAGCCGCTCGGCGCCGTCGTCTACCTCCACGGCGGAGGCTGGGTGACGTGCGACCTCGAGACCCACGACCGCCTCTGCCGCACCCTCGCCAATCGCAGCGGCGCCGCGGTCGTCGCGGTCGACTACCGCCGCGCCCCCGAGCACCCCTTCCCCGCCGCGGTGGAGGATTCGGTCGCCGCCCTCGCGTGGACCCGCGACCATGCCGCGGAGATCGGCATCGACCCCGGCCGGGTCGCCGTCGCCGGCGACAGCGCGGGCGGCAACCTCGCCGCGGTCGTCGCGCTCCGCGATCGCGACGCCGGCGCCCACCCGGCCCTGCGCCTCCAGGTGCTGCTGCTCCCGATCACCGACGCGGCGATGGAGACCGCCTCCTACTCCGAGAACGCCGACGGCTACTACCTCACCCGCGCGGGGATGCGGTGGTACTGGGACCACTACCTCGCGGGCGCGGATCCCCTCCACCCCGACGCCTCCCCGATCCACGCCGAGAGCCTCGCAGGCCTCCCTCCCGCCTACGTCCTCACCGCCGAGTACGACCCGCTGCGCGACGAGGCCGAGGCGTACGCGCACCGCCTGCGCGCCGCCGGCGTCCCGGTCACGAGCCGGCGCCGGGCGGGCATGGTCCACGGCTTCCTGCGCTGGCCCGCCGCCGTCGACGACGCGGCCGCGGCCCTCGCCGAGATCGGCGCCGCGATCCGCGACGCCCTCGAACCGCGATGACGCCGGCCGGCCCCGAGGAGCTCCTCGCCGCGGTGCGGCGCACCGACATGCTCATGCGCGAGGCGCGCTCCGTGCTCCGGCGGCTCGACCGGCTCGCCGGCGCGGCGGCCGAGGCGGAACCGGCGGTCCGCCGGCTCCTCGACGAGGCGGTGTCCACGGTCGAGCGCCTCACCGAGGAGCTCGCCCACCAGCAGCAGGTGCTGCGCCGCCACCGGCCGCCCCACTGACCGGGGACGGGCCTCAGCCCCTCGCGGGCGCCATCCGCTCGTCGAGGAAGGCCCACCACCCGTCGGCGGCCTCCCGCGCGGCCTCGACCACGGCCCCGGGTTCGCCGGCGAGCCCCGCCAGAGCGTCGAGCGACCACCCGGCGTGCTCGACGTCGAGCCCCGCGTGGAGGTCCCAGAAGAGCGTGTCGCCGGCGCCGAGGCCGTGGTGGGCGCGCAGGCCCTCGGCCTTCGATGAGGCGACCTCGGGCACCTGCAACTCGTAGGCGAGGAGGGTGGCGAGGCCGGTCGCCGGGCCCTGCGCGACCCGCCGCCGCTGCAGATCGAGGAGCGCGGCGGTGGCCGCAGCGGGCGGATCGGATGGAGCGTCCACGGCGGCGGCGAAGCCGTCGAAGAGCTCGAGGTGGCTGGGCGGGCCGGCCTCGTCGGCGAGGGTGCGGAGCACCGCGTCCCGCCCACAGCCCGCCTCCATGGCGCCGGCGATGCCCGAGAGCAGCTCGGGGAGCGCCGCCTCCAGATGGCGGTACTGGGCGGCGTATGCGGCGAGCTCGGAGGCCTCGAGCTCGCCCCGCTCCCAGCGGCGGTAGAAGGGATGGTCGAGGAGGCGGCGGCGGGCGACGACGGCGGTCAGCTCGCGCTCGAGGAGCTCGCGGTCCATGGGTCTCTCCCTCGGCTGCACGTGTGGTGGCTCGGCCGGAGCATAGCCGCTACCCGTCGCGGGGCTGTCTCCGGCGGATCGGGACGCGGCGCATCCGCGGGCGCCGGGCGCGGAGCGCGAGTGCCGCGGCGACGCCGATCAGGGCGAGCAGCGCCGCCGGGGCGGCGGCCGGCGATCCCAGCCGGGCCGCGGCGGCGGCCGGGGCCGGTGGACGGCCGGCGGGCGCGAGTGGACGGGCGACCGGCCCGGGTGGCACGGGCAGGCCGTTGATCACCCCGGTGACCGGCGCGAGGATCGCGCCGACGCCCTCGGGCGGGGTCGGCGCGCTGCGCGGCGGAGGCGAGCCGCCCGGGGTGGTGACGACCGGCAGGGTGCGCCCGTCGATGTCGCGCATGAGGTTGGCGAGGTCGGGGCTGCCGAAGCCGGAGACGTAGTCCCAGCCCGGGGTGGCGGTGTAGACGCCGTTCGCCCCCACGGTGATGTCGTGGAAGTCGTGCGCGGAGCGCGCCGGGTCATTGCCCATCGCGTAGAGGACGGGATCCGCGAAGCCGTTCCCCCGCGGGTTGGTCGAGGCCGCCTGGATCCGCGCCCACATCCCCATCCACAGTGGCGACGAGAGGCTGGTGCCGCCCCCGGAGAAGTCACGGCCGTCGACGACCACGGTGTAGCCGTTGCTCACCGCGTCGCCCGAGAGGGCGGTGACGTCGGGGACCGCCCGGCAGGGCCGGCCCGTGTTCGTGGTCCTGCCCTCCGAGTCGGCGAGGCAGGGGACGACGTTGTTCCTGGTCACGCGCTGCCACGGCGGCGCGGGGATGAGCAGGGTCGAGCCGCCGCCGGTGAAGGGCCACGCGTACTCCGCGGAGCGCTGGGCACGGGCGCCGCCGTCGGTGTAGAGCACGGTGCCGCCGACGGCGACGGCGTACTGGCTCGACGCCGGGTAGTTGGTGAGCGGGATCGCCTGGTTGAGCACCCCGTTGCCGGCCCCCGCTCCCGGCAGAACCACCGCGGGGCAGGAGGAGCCGGTGTCGCCGGTGGACACGAAGAGCGTCCGCCCCTCCATCACCGCCTGGGCGAGGATGTGCTCGGCGACGGGCTGGAGGTTGTTCCCGAGCTCGGTGCCGTACTGCGCCTTCGGGTTCTGGTCGGGGTTGACCGGATCGAGGGCGGGGTTGGAGAGGATCGGGTTGAGCGGTCCGGTCTCGCACTCACCGAAGGAGGCGTTGGCCTGCCGCGGTCCGTTGACGTCGCTCACCCACGCGGAGAAGTCGGCGGCGACGTCCGCGTCGGCGAGGGAGGAGGCGAAGTAGTAGTCGAGCTGCCGGGTGAACGGCGCCATCCCGGTCGACGCCTGGCTGTCGAGGTCCCACTCCGCGGTTCCGCTGGCGTCGTCGTGGGGCCCGGCGCCGACGAAGTGGGCCCGGGTCAGGACCGCCGGGAAGCCGTGGCGGCTCTCGAAGGCACGCAGGTCGGCGATGACGGTCTCGACCTGGCCGTCGCCGAAGATCGCCATCGACGTGCCCTGGCCGAGGTTCTCCCGTGGCTGGTCGTACACCGACCAGAGGTCCTGGGGGCCGAGCTGACCGGTCTTCACCCCGTGGACGGCGTCGCCGTGGGCGAAGGTGTGGAAGCGCTGCAGGCTGTTGAGCCCCATCACCGAGATCACCGGCAGGCCGGCGGGAACGCTCGGCGCGGTCCGGTTGGCGTAGAAGGTCTGGCCCTTCGACGTGTAGGTGGCGAGCGAGGTGTGGAAGAGCCGCTCCACCTGCGCGACCGAGCCCGCCGCCTGGACGTAGTCGCCGGCTCCGCCGGCGTGGGTGACCCGCAGACCGCCTCCGGTGAGCCACCCGGTCAGCGCGTCGCGCACGGCGGGAGCGACCCCGAACCGCCTCGCCACCTCGTCGGGGGTGAGGAACCGGTGATAGAGGGGGTCCGCCGGGTCGTAGAGCGCGCGCAGCGTCGCCGCCTCACCCGCGGGGTCCGGGGCGGCGAGCCCGACCCCGACGTGGATCGGCGACGCGGGATCGGGGACGCCGGTGCTCGGCATCGCGGCGATCCCCGGCAGGACCGCGCTGCCGAGCACCCGCAGTCCCGGGGCGCCGGTGAGGGCCTGCAGCGGCGCGGGCCCGAGCCCACCACCGATCAGCGCCGGAAGGGTTCCGGCGGCGGAGACCGCTCCGCCCCCCAGCAGCGCGGCGGCGGAGCCGGCGACCAGAGCGAGCGCCGCCCGCAGCGGACGCCCATGCCACACGCGGAATCCGAACCGTTGCTGCACCGCCGGCCTCCCTTCGTGCCCCGCGCGCACCCCTGCGCGGGAACCCGCCGACAGGGTACCCAAGCCACGGATGGGTTTCCACACGCCGATCGGCTTTCACCCCGGAGGATGGGTGGGGGGTCCCCCGATCGGCGCGAACGCAACATTTCTGGGTTTCGTTCGTTGTGTGACCATCCGCGCCCACGTCAGCGCGCGGGGGAGGGATGAGATATGCGCAAGATCGCCTTCGCGGGCGCAGGCTGCGCCGCGCTGCTCGCGGGCACCGCCGTGACGACGACCACCCACGCCTCGGGGGGGCTGCTCGGCCTCCTCGGCCACGGCCAGGCAGGCCAGAGCACCCAGGGACACCGCCTCCTGCACGCGGGCGGACTGCTTCCGCTGAACTCGGGCAACCTCATGGCCTGCGCCAACGCCCTGCACGCCGGCGGCATCAACCTGATCGGCGGCGGCACCTCGTACGGGCTCGGGTGCACGAACACGAAGTACGGCGCGGGCTACGGCACCAACCTGATCACCCTGGCCCCGCTGCCCGCCACCCCGTTCCTCGGGAGCTGCCAGGTGGTCCTCCAGAACGTCAGCACGATGCTGCCGTTCATCGGCTTCCCCCTCAGCACCGGGGACGGCATCCACACGAGCTGCCCCGGGCATCCGAGCCCGCTCGATCCGCTCGTCCAGATGCTCGGCCTCGGCGGCTGAGCTAGTACTCGACCTCGGGGAGCTGGGCGGCGAACGACCACCAGCCGGCGACGCCGACGGGGGCGTCGCCGTCCTCCACCCTGCGGTCCTGCCGGCGCCCGGCGAGCCGGGTCGCGGCCCTCGCGACGGCGTCGAGCATCCGCAGCCGGGCGTCGCCGTCCCCGGGCGCGCTCCCGAGGAGCTCCGCGACCACCCGCTCGACCGCGGCGGTCGCGTCCACGGCGGAGAGGACGTCGGCTGGGCTCATCACTCCTGACCCTCGCTACGGCGTGCCACGACCATGCGGACGCGCTGATTTGTGCTCACTGCACCAATGAAAAACTCGCGGAAACGTCGTCGAGCGGGGTGCGCCCGTCTCCGGGGTCGAGAGGACCCCGCGCCACCGCAGCCTCCTCCATCCTACTCGCGTCACGGCGCGGCCACGGTTGTGCACGCAGCAACAACTGGCCATGGAAGGGTTATGGACGCTCGGTGCGTTCGGCCCCTCGACCCGGGTGATCCTCGGGTACGCTCTTCTCGTGCCCAGGCTCCTGGTGGTCGACGACGACGCCAACCTCAGGGAGTCGCTGCGCTTCGCGCTCGCCTGCGAGGGGTACTCGGTGAGCGTCGCCGAGGACGGCAGGACCGCCCTCCAGGCAGTGGCGGCGACTCCCCCGGACCTCGTCGTCCTCGACCTGCAGATGCCGGAGATGGACGGCATCGAGGTGTGCCGCAGGATCCGCGAGGGCAGCAGCCTGCCGGTCATCATGCTCACCGCCCGGCAGGGCGTCGCCAGCCGGGTTCAGGGCCTCGACAGCGGCGCCGACGACTACCTGGTCAAGCCCTTCGCCCTCGAGGAGCTGCTCGCCCGCATCCGCGCCCTGCTGCGCCGTCGCGACCCCGAGGCGCGGCCACGGATCCACCGCTACGCCGACCTCGTCCTCGACGAGAACAGCCGCGAGGTGCGCCGCGGTGAGCGCCGCATCGAGCTGCGTCCGCGCGAGTTCGACCTCCTCTCGCTGCTCCTCGCCAACGCCGGCACGGTGATGTCCCGGCACCGGCTGCTCGCCGGGGTCTGGAGCTACCCCGAGAGCAGCCGCGTGCTCGACGTCTACATCGGCTACCTTCGTACCAAGCTCGAGGCCGGAGGCGAACCCCGCCTTCTCCAGACCGCGCGCGGAGTCGGGTACGTCCTGCGCCTCGAGGAGGAGGCCTGATGTCCCTGCGCCTGCGGGTGACAGTGCTCACCTGCGCGGTGGTCGCTCTGGTGGTGATGGTGATCGCCACCATCTTCTTCGTCATCGTCGGCGCCCGGCTGCGCAACGACCTCGACCAGCGCGTGACCCGCCGCGCGGAGATCATGGAGAACGCGTTCACCCGGCTTCCCCCGGCGGCACTGCTCGCCCCGATCCGCCGCTCGACCGTGTCCGGGGCCGCGAGCAGCTTCAGCATCGGCCACGCGGTGCAGGGCGGCCCCGACCAGGACATGACCGACGACGCCCCGCCCGGGCTGCGGATCTCCGCCGCGACCTGGGACCTGGCGCCGCGATCGTCGGTGCGGATCATCACCCTCGAGAGCGGCGGCAAGGACTACAGCTTCGCGCTGCTGCGCCTGGCGGCGCCGGTCACCGTCGCCCCCACCGGCCGGCCGGTGGCCATCGACGCGATCGCCGTCGGGGCCTCTCTCGAGGACGTCGACACCACCCTGCGCGCCCTCGCCCAGGTTCT
>DATKEY010000105.1:0-5286 GCA_035544475.1 Candidatus Dormiibacterota bacterium
CGCGGCTCCTCGACCTTCGCCCCGGTCGTGAGCGGCTGCCGCACCGCGGCGACCACGAGAACGCCGAGCAGCACCGCGCCGCCGCTCGCGGCGGCGCGGCGACGGCGACGCCCCTGCATTCCGACCTCCCACCCTGGCCGCGGCGTCTCCGCCGTCAGCCGAGTCCGGACTGTGTCCCGCAGTATGGACCCACCGGCGGCGAGGGTGGTCCTTCGAGCTCACGGTCTTCCAGCGAACAGTGGCTCACCGGGGCGGAGGGCTATGCTTCGGCGCCGTGACCTCGTTCGAGCAGCTCCCCGCCGGCCTCCCGGCGCCCGTCGACGACGGCGCCGCCGATCATCTCGGCGGCCGGACCCTGCCGGCGCTCCGGCTGCCGGCCACGACCGGGGGCGAGGTCGACCTCGGTGCGCTCCGGGGCCGCACGGTCATCTACGTCTACCCCCGCACCGGCATTCCGGGCGAGCCGCTGCCCACCGGGTGGGACTCGATCCCCGGCGCCCGGGGCTGCACCCCGGAGACCTGCTCCTTCCGTGACCACCACGCCGAGCTGCGCGCGGCGGGCGCCGAGGTGATC
Organism: Candidatus Dormiibacterota bacterium; assembly: GCA_035544475.1. GTDB lineage: Bacteria > Chloroflexota > Dormibacteria > Aeolococcales > Aeolococcaceae > CF-96. The sequence continues at coordinate 575 of DATKEY010000105.1, forward strand.
GGGCTGTCGGCGCAGCCGGCCGCCGAGCAGGCGGAGGCCGCCGGGCGGCTGCACCTGCCCTTCCCCCTGCTCTCCGACGCCGGGCTGCGGCTCGGCGCGGCGCTCGATCTGCCGACCTTCAGCGTCGACGGGATGACGCTCTACCGCCGCCTCACCCTCGTCGTCGTCGACGGCGTGATCGACCACGTCTTCTACCCGGTCTTTCCGCCGGATGGACACGCCGCGGAGGTGCTCGAGTGGCTTCGCGGCCACCCGGTCGCCGGTTGATCGCAGTCAATCACTGCAAACGCGCGTGTCGGGTCGCATCAGCGCAGGTTTTCCCGCGCCCAGGCGTCACATCCGCGGATCGTCGGAGCACTGGAGATGAGGCGGTGTCGCGATCGCGCCGCCGTTCGGGCGGCCCTGGGAGCATCGACGGGGGCCATGAGGGGGACACCGTGCACATCATCGTCACCTGCGAGTGCTGTGGCCGCCGCCACTCGCTCGCCCGGCCGGTCGACCGGCCGCAGGTCCTGCACCTGATCTGTCACGGCTGCGAGCGATGCCTGCGTGTCGAGGTCAGCGCTCGGGACATGCGACGCGACGTGCCGCTCGGCGCGGCCCGCTGAGCCGGCTGCCGCCGGCGGTCAGCGATCGCCGTTGCGGACGCGCTCGCAGGGACTGATCGGCGAGTGCCACCAGCGCCCGGAGTCGCGGTGCACGCTCACCTCGCAGCCGCAGCCGCGGCAGCGCGCGCAGAACTGGTAGCCGTCGCTGTTGCAGAGCCGCCGGAACCCCGCCAGCTCGTGTCCCAGCCTTCTCGCCTCGAGCGTCGCGGCGTCGATGGCCGCGATCGAGGCCTCCGAGCCGGAGGTGCTCGCGGTCGTCATGTGATGTCTGGCTTTCGCCAGACGGGTTCGACGTTGACCTCCGCGTTCGCGATCATCCGGACCGCACGGAGTCGGAGGCCCTGGGGCGGGAGCAGCTCCGACACGAGCTTCCCTCCCATCGGAGTGTCCATGAAGGGCATGAACCGGTCGGGGAATCCGGGCATCGTACAGCCGATGCAGATGCCGCCGACGCTCGGACAGCCGCCGATCCCGCCCATCCATCCACGCTTCGAGACGTTGCAGTTGACCACCGACCCCCAGCACCCCTGCTTGGCGAGGCACTTGCGGGAGTTGAAGGAGGTGGCGAAGTCGGCGTGCTCGTTGAACCCGGTGCGCGAGCAGCCCTCGCGCGCCATCATGCTGAAGAGCCAGGTGGGCCGTCCCAGCGAGTCGAGCGAGATGCTGTCGGTGAGCCCGGCCATGTGGAAGAGCACCGCGAGCAGCGTCTCCATGATGTTGTCGGGCTTCACCGGGCAGCCGGGGACGTTGATCACCGGGAGCTCGCAGCGCGACCGCCATCCCTTGCCGAGGTAGTCGTTGAGTCCCATCGCGCCGGTGGGGTTGCCGAGCATCGCGTGCATCCCGCCGAAGCAGGCGCAGGTCCCGGCCGCCACGACCGCCCAGGCATGATGGACGAGGCGGTCGATCCACTCGCAGGTGGTGATCGGCTGGCCCGTCGTGCGGTCGGTGCCGAACGCCGCCCAGTACCCCTCCTCCTTGTTGTGCTCGTTGGGCACCGAGCCCTCGAAGACGACGACGAAGGGGTCGAGCTCGCCGCGCTCGGCCCTGTAGAACCACTCCAGGAACTCCTCGCCGACCTCGTAGGCGAGGAACGGGTTGTGGAGGTGGACCTTCGGAAGGCCGGGGATGGTGCCGAGCAGCACGTCCTCGATGCTCGGCTGGGTGGCGGCGGTCATGGACACGGAGTCGCCGTCACAGCTCAGCCCCGCGGTCATCCACAGGATGTGGACCTCGTCGACTTTCGACGCCTTGCGGAAGCTGGTGAGGCCGGTCCCGGCCATGGCGGCGTGCCCTCCTGACAACCTCGAAAAGTATCACGGCGCTCGGTTGATCGGAACAGGCGGGTCCAGGCACCGATGTTCGGCCGGTGATGGGCCGCGCACCGCTCAGGCGCGCGGTGCGGGCGGATAGGGCGGGGGAGGGGGCAGCGCCTGCCAGCCCGGAGGCGGTGTCGCCGGCGCCGGCGCGGGCCTGGGCTGCTGCGCGCGGCGGCGCATCGAGGTGAGGACGAAGAGGTTGCCGAAGTGCATCACGCCGAGCACGACGAGGACGAGGCCGACCTTGCTCGCGAGCGCCTCGACGACCCCGGCGGGGTCCTCCGGCGCGGTGTCGAGCCGCAGCTGAAGGGTGACGTAGCCGAGATTGACGAGGTAGAACCCGACGACGAGCAGGTGGTTGACGGAGTCCGCGAGGCCCTCGTCCCCGCCGAAGACGTCGAGGAGGAACCGGCGGCCGTGGCGGAGGAGGGTGGTCGCCACCCAGACGGTCAGCAGCACGCTGGCGGGCATGTAGATCAGATACTCGACGACCTTGCCGTTCACCGATGTCCCCCCGATGTGAGCCGGTCCCGCCTCCCGCCGTTGACGGATCGTGTGGATCGAAGATAACCTGAGCGAATGATCAAGTCAAGTGATCAGGAAAAATCGAAGCCGGAGGGCGAGGGCCGGCGGCCGGGACGGCGCCGCCGGAACGACGCCGGCGATCGCGCGCGTGCGCAGATCGTCGATGCGGCCCTGCGCACGCTCCTCGTCGAGGGCTACGCGGGGACGTCGGCCCGCGCCGTCGCCGCGACGGGGGGCTTCAGCGCGGCGTCGATCTTCTACCACTTCGGGAGCGTCGACGCCCTGCTGCTCGCGGTGATGGACCAGGTGAGCGGCGAGCGGATCGCCCGGTACCGCTCCCGCCTGCGCGACGTGTCCACGCTCGCCGCCCTCGCGGCGGCGATGGAGGAGCTCTACGCGGAGGACCTGAGGCGCGGTCACCTCACCGCGGTCCAGGAGATCGTCGCCGGCATGGCGTTCGACGAGCGTCTCGGCGCCGAGATCCTCGCCCGGATGCAGCCGTGGTTCGACTTCGCCACCGAGCTCGCGACCCGGATCCTGGCGGACTCACCGCTGCGCGGAGCGGTCGATCCCGCGGTGATCGGCGCCGCGGTCATCGCGCTCTACCTGGGCCAGGAGATCGTCGCCCGCATGCGGCCCGGTGACGCGGGCGGCTCGCAGACGATGGTGGCGATGCTGAGCGAGGCGGCGCCGTGGATCGACCAGCTCCTCGGCAAGTCCGCGGCGTCACGACGGCGGCGCCCGCCGTCACCGATCAGCGTCGACTGAGCTCTCCCGTCCCTGACGAACCGGTGGCGGTTGTTGCCATCCGGTGACGGGGTGAAACGGCCCTGTGCGGGCTGTTAGGCCGGCGACCCGCCGCCGGTCTTGCCAGGTGAGCCGGGCCCCTCTCGCCCGGAGACCGACCCGGCGGGCGCCGCCGCCCGCGGTCGACCACATCGCAATTGGAGGTTCGCCAGGTGACCACCCCGACCAACCCCGGACCGCTCCGCGGACGTTCTCACCGACGGATGCGGCCCGTCACCACAGGAGTCGCGGGCTGCGTCATCTGCGCCGTCGCCCTCGGTGCCATGGTGACGACCCACGTGCTCCCCGCCGGCGCTCTCGCGTCGAGCGTGACGACCGCCGACCTGCTGAGCATCGACCACACCACCGGCGCCTACTTCGGCGGTGCCGGCGGCGTCGTCGTGCATCGCACGGCGGCCGGCGACGTCGCCGACAACCTTCCCTCCAGCGTCGACGTCCACGCGGTCGAGACCGTCGGGCAGGACGCGGTCGGGACCGACATCGTCTACGCCGCCGGTGACCACGGCGCCCTCTACTACCAGGACGGCGGCACCGCGTGGTGCCGGGTCACCCTCCCGACGGTGGCCTACGGCGAGAACCTTCTCGCCCTCACCTCGCACGGCCCGGGGGACGTGGAGATCGCCGGCACCGACGGGCTGATCATGGAGCTGATCGGGCCCGGCGGCTGTGGCGCGACCTTCCGCGTCGACAACCGGGTGCCGCTGAGTGGGGCGTTCCACGCCATCCACCACTTCGCCAACGGGCTCGTCGTCGCCGCCGGCGACGCGGGCAGCATGCTCATCGGCTGCATGGATTCGACCGCCCACCACCTCGTCTTCTCTCCGGTCGTCTCCCACACCCTCCAGACCCTCTACGGGATCGTGCCCTCGGGGAGCGGCGCGCTCGCCGTGGGCGCCGGGGGTGTCGTCCTCGGCGGCTCCTTCAGCACGGATCCGCAGACGCTCCTGCCCACTCTCGTCACCACCGTCCTCACCGGCATTCCCACCGGTCACGACCTCTACGACGTCGCGGCGGGCTACGCCGGTGATCCCGACAGCGTGCCTCCGTCGGTGCTCGCGGCCGTCGGCGGCGCCGGCACGATGATCGAGTCCCTCGACGGAGGCGTGACCTGGTCCGCCGCCGCCAGCGGCACCAGCGCCGACCTCCACGGCGTCCAGCTCGGCAGCGTCAGCGGCGGTGTCGCCGACGGCAACACCGGCACCGTCGTGACCTTCGCCATTGCGCAGCCGACCCCGGCTCCGAGCAGCAGTGCGACCCCCAGCCCGACGAGCGCTCCGAGCGCGTCGCCGAGCCCGAGTGGCAGCCCGTCGCCGAGCCCGAGCAGCAGCCCGTCGCCGAGTCCGAGCAGCAGCCCGTCGCCGAGCCCGAGCAGCAGCCCGTCGCCGAGCCCGAGCAGCAGCCCGTCGCCGAGCCCGAGCAGCAGCCCGTCGCCGAGCCCGAGCGGCAGCCCGTC
>DATKEY010000106.1:0-8678 GCA_035544475.1 Candidatus Dormiibacterota bacterium
TGGATGGCGGCGACGATGTCCGGGTCGCGGTCGGCGACGATCTCGATGCGCCTCACCGGCCAGCCCGCCTCGCGCACCTGCTGGGCCAGCCAGTTGGAGTTGGTGTCGAGGGTGAATCCGCCGAGCAGCTCGTCACCGACGGCGACGATCACGGTCGAGGCTGGACGCTCGGGCATCGGCGCGCAGCGTAGCGTTCGGGCGGGCGTGCCGGTCGGGCGGGGCGAGGCCGGATGCGGCTACAATGCCGCGCGACCCGTGACCCGGCCATGCTCGCGCGCCCGAAAGGGGAGGTGCGGCAGGCGTGGCTGCCGTGAGGAATTCCATGACGATCAACGTTCTCGTGCCCATCGGGCTGGCCGGTGGGCTTGCTCTCCTGTTCGCCGTGTACCTCATCAACTGGACGCTGCGCCAGCCTGAGGGCAACGAGCGGATGCGCGAGATCGCTCGCGCCATCCAGGAGGGCGCGTCGGCCTACCTCAACCGGCAGTACACGATCATCGCCGGGATCGGCGCGGTGATCGCGGTCTTCCTCACCATCACCCTGGGGTGGAAGACCGGGGTCCTCTTCGTCCTCGGCGCGGTGCTCAGCGGCGCCGCCGGGTACGTCGGGATGAACATCTCGGTGCGCTCCAATCTGCGCACCGCCGAGGCGGCGCGCGGCGGCATCCAGCCGGCGTTGAAGATGGCCTTCCGCGGGGGTGCGGTCACCGGGCTCTTCGTCGTCGGGTTCGGCCTGATCGGCGTCTGCATCGCCTACGGCATCTTCAAGGACTTCGACGCGCTGACCGGATTCGCCTTCGGCGCCTCTCTCATCTCGGTGTTCGCCCGCCTCGGCGGCGGCATCTACACCAAGGCGGCGGACGTCGGCGCCGACCTCGTGGGGAAGGTCGAGGCCGGCATCCCCGAGGACGACCCGCGCAATCCCGCGGTCATCGCCGACAACGTCGGTGACAACGTCGGCGACTGCGCGGGGATGGCGGCCGACCTCTTCGAGACCTACGCGGTCACCGCCGTCGCGACGATGCTCCTCGGCAGCCTGCTCTACCGCAGCAACGGCGAGCCGATCCTCGCCTACGTCATCTATCCGCTCATCCTCGGCGGCATCAGCATCTTCGCCTCGATCGTCGGCTCCCAGTTCGTCCAGCTCCCCCGCAGCGGCTGGATCATGGGCGCCCTCTACAAGGGCCTGGGCGTGTCCGTGGTGGTGGCGCTGCCGCTCTTCTACGCGGCGACGGTGATCCTCGACCGCAACGGCGAGTTCCGCGGCGCGCTCGGCCACAGCGTCTACAACCTCTTCTGGTGCGCGGTGATCGGCGTGATCGCCACTGTTCTCCTGGTGGCGATCACCGAGTTCTTCACCGGCTCCCAGTTCTGGCCGGTGAAGACGATCGCCGCGGCGTCGCAGACCGGGCACGCGACCAACATCATCGCCGGGCTCGCGATCGGCATGGAGGGGACGGCGATCCCCGTCCTCGTCATCGGCGTCGCCATCCTCGGCTCGGCGGCGCTCGCCGGCCTCTACGGGATCGGGATCGCCGCCATGGCGATGCTGAGCATGACGGGCATCGTCGTCGCCATCGACTCGTACGGGCCGATCACCGACAACGCCGGCGGGATCGCCGAGATGGCGAACATGCCCGAGGCGGTGCGCAACGTCACCGATCCCCTCGACGCCGTCGGGAACACCACCAAGGCGGTCACCAAGGGCTACGCCATCGGCTCGGCCGGTCTCGCGGCCCTGGTCCTCTTCGCGAGCTACACCGACGTCCTCAAGAACCACCATGGCGGTCAGCCCTTCAGCTTCGACCTCTCCCTCTCCAACGGGACGGTGATCGTCGGACTCTTCCTCGGCGGGATCATGCCCTTCCTCTTCGGAGCGCTCTCGATGCTCGCCGTCGGCCGTGCCGCCGGAGGGGTCGTCACCGAGGTGCGCCGCCAGTTCCGCGAGATCCCCGGGATCATGGAGGGCACGGCCAAGCCCGAATACGGGCGCTGCGTGGCCCTGGTCACGGCCGCGGCGCAGAAGGAGATGATCATCCCCGGCCTTCTCCCGGTGGTCGCGCCGATCGCCGTCGGCCTCCTCCTCGGTCCGCAGGCGCTGGGCGCGATGCTCCTCGGCACGATCATCGTCGGGCTCTTCGTCGCCCTCTCGATGACCACCGGCGGGGGAGCGTGGGACAACGCCAAGAAGTACATCGAGGACGGGCACTACGGCGGCAAGGGCACCGACACCCACGCCGCCGCGGTGACCGGCGACACCGTCGGCGACCCCTGCAAGGACACCGCCGGGCCGGCGATCAACCCGATGATCAAGGTGATGAACATCATCGCGATCCTGCTCGCCCCGACCGTCGCCATCCACCACGTCTTCTTCTAGGCCACCCCAAGCATCGGGCGCATGGCATGGCCCCCCGTCTCGGCTACGTGGTCCGGTTCGTCGAGTCCCTCGGCCCCGCGGTCGACTTCTACGCCGACGTCCTCGGGCTGACCCTCACCAGGCGCGCGGAGCACTGGGCGCAGTTCGACTGCGGCTCGGTGCGCCTCGGCCTCTACGAGCGCGGCGCGATGGCGGCGACGCTCGGTGTCGACGCCGAGGCGCTCGGCCGTCCCCCCGGGGCGGTCGAGCTCGCCTTCGAGGTCGAGGACGTCGACGCCGCCCACGCGGCGGCGGTCGCCGCCGGGGCGCGGAGCTTCCAGGCCCCGGCGGACCGATACTGGGGAGAGCGCACCGCCTACCTGCTCGACCCCGACGGCGGGCTCGTCGAGCTGCTCACCCGCATCCATCGCTGATCCCATGGACGAGTACCAGATCGAGATCCGCGCTGTACGCCGGACCCTCGCCCGGCTCAAGGCGGAGAAGGCCGCCGGCGAGCTCATCGAGGAGTACGAGGCGGAGCTGCGGATCCTCATGTCGCTCTACCGGGCCGCGACCGAGACCTTCGAGCGCGGCCGGACCTGCGCCGACCTTCCCCTCGCCCTCGCGGAGATCGGCTTCGGCGACTGGACGCTCACCAACGTCTACTCCTTCGTCTACGAGGCGGCGATGGACGCCGAGCCCGACGGCCGCGACCTCGCGAACGTGATCACCCACACGGACTACGCGGCGTCGCTGCTCGCGGTCCTCCAGAGCCCCAACTGACCTCCCGCTACACCCCCCACCCCCCACCCTCTCGAGCGGAAGGCACCTTCGTCGTGGGGTTGAGCAGGCCCCGGGGGTCGAGCGACGCCTTGATCCGGCGCATCAGCTCGACGGTGCCGGGGCCGAGCTGGCGCTCGACGAAGGGGACCTTCACGCTGCCGACGCCGTGCTCCCCGGTGATCGCCCCGCCCATGTCGAGGACCGCCTCGAAGAGCCGGGCCGCGGCGTCGTCGCCGCGCCGCCGGTCCCCCGGCCGGCGGGGATCGATGAGGAAGGTGGCGTGGAGGTTGCCGTCGCCGATGTGGCCGAAGTTGACGACCGGGACGGAGTGCTCGGCGCCGACGCGCTGCACGGTGGCGACGAGCTCGGCGATGCGGTCTCGGGGGACGACCACGTCCTCGTTGACCTTGCCGATCATCACCGTCGCCACCGCGGCGCTGATCGCCTTGCGCGCGGCCCAGAGCCGCTTCTGACCGGGGCCGTCGGCGGCGCGCTCGACGCCCGTCGGTGAGCCGGCGGCGAGGGCGGAGAGGGCGGCGTCGAGCTCGGCGGCGACGTCGCCGGGGTCGCCCTCGAGCTCGAGCAGGACGAGCGCGCCCGCCTCGGGGGCGTAGGCGTCGACGCCGGTACGGGCGACCGCTCGCAGCGCCGCGGCGTCGAGGAACTCGATCGCGGCGGGCACCAGCCCGGCGGCGCTGATCTGTGCGACCGCGGCCGCCGCCGGCTCCATCCCCGCGAAGCTCGCCGCCACCGTCGAGCGCGACGCGGGCGCGGGGACCAGGCGGAGCACGACCTCGGTGACGATCGCGAGCGTCCCCTCCGAGCCGCAGAGCACGCGGAGCAGGTCGACGCCGAGGTCGCCGCCCTCTCCGAGGCGGGCGATCCGTCCGTCGGCGAGCACCGCGGTCGCGCCGGTGAGGTAGTCGGCCGTCGTCCCGTAGCGCAGCGTGTGCGGACCGGCGGAGTTGCAGGCGACGTTGCCGCCGATCGTGCAGGTGCTCGACGAGCCGGGATCGGGCGGATAGTAGAGGCCGCTCTCGAGGGCGCGGCGGTGGACCGCGGCGGTCACCATCCCCGCCTCGACGCGGATCCGCATCGCGTCCGGCTCGATGCCGAGCACCGAGCTCATCCGGGTGAGGCAGACGACGACCCCGCCGCCCCGCGGGACCGCGCCCCCGGAGTAGCCGGTCCCCGCCCCGCGGGGGACCACCGGGACGCCGTGGTTCGCGCACACCTGGACGACCGCGGAGACCTCCTCGGTCGAGCCGGGGAAGACGACCGCACCGGGGAGGTGGCGCTCGCCCGAGGCTCCGAAGGCGTCGTACCCGTAGGCGGCGAGGTCGGCGGGCCGGTCGAGCACCTGGCGCGTGCCGACCTGCGCGGCGAGGTCGCGGACGAGCCGGGAGCTGCGCATGCGCGGGCCATGCTATCCGCGCATCCGCCGGTGCGGACGGCCTCCCGAGGACAATGTGAACATGCGCTCGGCGGGCACATCCCGCAGCCTCTCCGCCGCCGCCGGGCTCGCCGCGGCGGTGCTCGGACCGGTTGCGCTCACCGCCATCCTCGTCCCCCTCCGTGCTCCCCAGCCGCGCGACTACGTCTTCCTCTATCTGGGGGTCGTCGCCCTGCTCGGGGTCGGCCGCGGGCTCGCCCCGGCGCTCCTCGCCGCCGCCAGCAGCTTCCTGCTCGTCGACTTCTTCTTCGTCCCCCCGGTCCATACCCTGACGATCTCCGACGAGCAGGACCTCGCCAACCTCCTCGTCTTCTTCGGCGCGGCCGGGCTGGTCGGCGGGGTGGGGTCGAGGCGGCGGCGCTCCCAGCTCGCCGCCGAGGCGCTGACCGAGCAGCTCCGCCGCGCCAACGACGAGCTCGCCCGGCTCAACCGCGAGCAGGCCGAGGCGGCGGCGGTGGCGGTGCGGCTGGCCCGGACCGAGCAGCAGGTGCGCGTCCTCGAGGAGAGCGACCGGGTGCGCCGCGACCTCCTCGCCAACGTCTCCCACGAGCTGCGCACCCCGCTCGGGAGCATCCTCACCAACAGCACCGGGCTGCTCTCCGACGCGGCCCTCGCCCCCGGCCTCCACGGCGAGGTCGAGAGCATCGCGACCGAGGCGCGGCGGCTCAACCGCCTGGTCGGGGACATGCTCGACATGGCGCGGATCGAGGGGAACGCGCTCACCCTCCATCTCGAGCCGGTCGACGTCGGCGCCGCCGTCGAGGCATCGGTCGAGCGCCTCCACGTGTCCTCCCCGCACCGGACCGTCGACCGGGAGGGCGACCCGCCCGGGCTCCAGGTCGTCGCCGACTGGGACCGCCTCGGCCAGGTCCTCGACAATCTGCTCCGCAACGCCGACCGCGCCGCCCCCGAGGGGACTCCGATCACCGTCCGGGCGGCGCGCGGCGCGCGGTCGATGATCGTGGTCCGGGTCTCCGACCAGGGTCCCGGTGTCCCCGAGGAGCTCCGCGACCGGCTCTTCTCGCGCTTCGTCCGCGGCGACACGAGCGACGCGAACGGGGGAGGGGCGGGGCTCGGTCTGGCGATCGTGCGCGGCCTCGTCGAGGCCCACGCCGGGCGGGTCTGGCTCGAGGACACCCCGGGCGGGTCGGGGGCGACCTTCGCCTTCAGCCTCCCCGCAGCCCCGAGCTGAACACGACCGGGATCGTGAGCGGGCGGATCGGGCGGTAGCCGGGCTCCCACATCGCGCTCCGCACCGCCGCCTCGACGTCGTCGATCCTCCGGGTGGCGACGCCCTCGGCGGCGGCGGCGGTCGCCACCGCGCAGGCGACCGTCACCGAGACCTCCCGGACGCCGTCGAGGAGGGGGAGCAGCGGCGCCCCCGGCCCGGTGTCGTCGACCGCCCCCGCGACCGCGGCGGCGCCGGCGACGAGCATCGAATCGGTGACCCGGCCGGCACCGCACACGATGGCGCCGAGCCCGAGCCCGGGGAAGAGGAGCGCGTTGTTCGCCTGGGCGACGACGTGGGTGACCCGGTCGTGGGTGACCGGCTCGGCCGGGCTCCCGGTCGCGACCAGCGCCCGCCCGCCGGTCCAGGCGAGGAGGTCGCCGGGGTCGGCCTCGGCGAGCTCGGTCGGGTTGGAGAGCGGGAGGATCACCGGCCGTTCGACGTGCCGGGCCATCTCCCGGACCACCGGCTCGGTGAAGGCGCCGGCGACCGCCGAGGCGCCGATGAGCATCGTCGGGCGCACCCGGCTCACCACCTCGGCGAGGGTGATGCCGCCGCGGTCGCCCGCGTGGTCCCAGTCCGACACCTCGGCGGGCGGGCGGGCGTAGGGGCGCTGGAAGTCGCGCAGGCCGGACATGTCGTCGGTGAGCAGCCCGGGGCGGTCGAGGCACCAGAAGCGGCGCGTCGCCTCCTCCCAGGGGAGGCCGGCGGCGACCATCGCGTCGCGGATCTGGTCGGCGATGCCGCAGCCGGCGGTGCCGGCGCCGAAGATGACGACGCGGTTCTCGGTGAGCGGCACCCCGCTGCGACGGGTCCCGGAGAGCGCGGCGGCGAGGACGGTCGCGCCGGTCCCCTGCATGTCGTCGTTGAAGGTGCAGAGCCGGGAGCGGTGGCGCTCGAGGATGCGCCGGGCGTTGCCCGCTCCGAAGTCCTCCCAGTGGAGCAGCACCCCGGGGAACCGGGCGGACGCCGCGGCGACGTACGCGTCGATGAAGGCGTCGTAGCGCTCGTCGCGCACCCGCGGGTGGCGGTTGCCGACGTAGAACGGGTCGTCGAGGAGGGCCGGGTTGTCGGTGCCGGCGTCGAGCATCACCGGGATGACCCGGGTGGGGTCGATCCCCGCGGCGGCGGTGTAGACGGCGAGCTTGCCGACCGCGATGTCGATGCCGCCCACGCCCCAGTCGCCGATCCCGAGGATCGCCTCGCCGTCGGTGGCGACGACGAGGTCGACGTCGCCGCCGGGAGCGCCGAAATTGGCGAAGGCGATCTCGATCTCGTCGGGGTGGTCGATGGAGAGATAGATCCCTGCCGGCCGCCGGTACTGGCGGCTGTACTCGCGGATCGCCTCGCCGACCGTCGGCGTGTAGACGACCGGCAGCATCTCGTGCAGGTGGTCGGTGAGCAGCCGGTAGTAGAGGACCTCGTTGCGATCGTGGAGCAGCTTCAGATAGACGTAGGCGGCGAGAGGGGAGGGCTGGGCCCGGTACTGGATGTAGGCGCGACGAGCCTGCTCCTCGAGGGTGAGCACCGCCGGCGGGAGGAGGCCGACGAGCTCGAGGGTGTGGCGCTCGTCGTCGGGGAAGGCCACCCCCTTGTTGAGCGCGGGGTTGTGGAGGACGTCGATGCCGCGGTCGGTCGTCTCCCAGGCGCCGTCGGGGGCCCGCCGGAAGCTGCGTCGCACCTCCTTCCTCCCGCTTCGCCGATGCAGGCGATTGTCGAACAACCCCACAGGGTAGAGTGGGCGCTCGTGTCGAGCCCCGTCGGCATCCTGCTCCAGAGCCTCCGGCGGGTCGTCGATCGCGCCGGGGCCGACGGCTCCGCGGATGCCGTCGCCCTCGACGTGCGCACGGCGAGCACCGCGCTCCACCTCACCAACCTCGGCGAGCTCGTCGAGCAGAGCCGGCGGCTGTCGCGCTCCGGCGGCGCGGTCGAGGAGCTCCGCGCCACGAGCCCCGAGCGCTTCGCCGGGGTGGTCGCCCAGCCGGTGCTCACCGCCCATCCCACCGAGGCGCGGCGGATGGCGCTGCGCCGGCGGCTCGAGCAGGTCCGCGCCGCGCTGGAGCCCGTGCTCGGCGAGGCACCGCCCGCGGGCGCGCAGGCCGCGCTCGACATCGCCGTCGAGATGCTCTGGCGGACGGACAGCGTCCGCCACGCCTCGCTCACCGTGCATGACGAGATCCGCTCCGCCCAGACCTACCTGAGCGGGCCCCTCGCCGATGCGGCGATCGCCGTCGAGGGCCTCGCCCAGCCCGGTGCGCCCGCGGGGGCGCCGTCGCGGCTGCGGCTCGGCAGCTGGATCGGCGGCGACCAGGACGGCAACCCCTACTGCACCGCCGCCGACCTCCAGGAGGCGCTGCGCGGCGCGGGGGAGATCGCGCGCGCCCGCCACCGCGACCTCGCCCTGCAGGCGCGCGACGAGCTCACCCTGCCCCTCCACGTCGACGACCTCGAGCCGCGCACCCGGCGCTGGCTGCGCATCCACGCCGGCGAGCGCACCGGACGGCGCTACGTCGGCGAGTCGCTGCGGCTGATCGCCGAGGTGGTGGCCGAGCGCCTCGACACCGGCTCGGCGAGCAGCTACCGAAGCCGGGCCGACCTCGCCGCCGACATCGAGCGGATCGCCGGCGAGATGGAACGGACCGGCGCCGGGCACCTGGTCGAGCCCCTGCTCGGCCGGTGGCGCGCCTGGTGCCGGCTCGCGGGGCTCCACCTCCTCGACCTCGACGTCCGCACCCACACCTCGGTGCTCCACGCCCTCGCGGCGGCGGCGACCCCCCGGGCGGAGCGGCTGTGGCGCGACCCTGTGGCCCTGCTCGCCGAGCTGATCACCGCCGGGCCACCCACCGCCGACAGCGGTG
>DATKEY010000107.1:0-9185 GCA_035544475.1 Candidatus Dormiibacterota bacterium
CCCATCCTCGAGAAGGTGGTGCAGAGCGGCAAGCCGCTCCTGGTGATCTCCGAGGACGTCGAGGGCGAGGCGCTCGCCACCCTCATCGTCAACAAGCTGCGCGGGACCTTCACCGCCGTCGCCGTCAAGGCGCCGGGCTTCGGTGACCGCCGCAAGGCCATGCTCCAGGACATCGCCATTCTCACCGGCGGCCAGGTGATCAGCGAGGAGGTCGGCCTCAAGCTCGACTCCGCGCAGCTCTCCAGCCTCGGCCGGGCGCGCCGGGTCAGCGTGACCAAGGACGACACCACCGTCGTCGAGGGCGCCGGCAGCGCCGACGCCATCAAGGGCCGGATCGAGCAGATCAAGGCGGAGATCGAGAAGTCGACCTCCGACTGGGACAAGGAGAAGCTCCAGGAGCGGCTCGCCAAGCTCAGCGGCGGCGTCGCCGTCATCAAGGTCGGCGCGGCCACCGAGACCGAGCTCAAGGAGAAGAAGCACCGCATGGAGGACGCCGTCTCGGCGACCCGTGCGGCGGTCGAGGAGGGCATCGTCTCCGGCGGCGGCGTGGTGCTGATCAACGCCATCCCCGCGCTCGACGCCCTGAAGCTCGAGGGCGACATGGCGACCGGCGCGAACATCGTGCGCCGCGCGCTCGAGGAGCCCCTCCGCCAGATCGCGATCAACGCCGGCTCCGAGGGCTCGGTGATCGTCGAGAAGGTGAAGGGCATGAAGAAGGGCGAGGGCTTCAACGCCGCGACCGGCGAGTTCGTGAACATGATCAAGGCGGGGATCATCGATCCCACCAAGGTCACCCGGTCCGCGGTGCAGAACGCGGCGTCGATCGCCGGTCTGCTGCTGACGACCGAGGCCCTGGTCACGGACATCCCGGAGAAGAAGGCGGCGGCGGCTCCGCCGATGCCGGAGTACTAGTCTCCCGAGACTTTCCAGGAGGGGCAGGCCTCGTGCCTGCCCCTTCTTTTTGTGTCCAGCGCCCGCTACGAGACCTCGAGCAGGTAGCTCAACAGGTGCAATCCGTCCCCGAAGTGCAGGTCGCGCTCCGGGGTGCGCACGAACCCCATCCGCTCGTACAGCGCACGCGCGCGGGCGAACACGAGATGGGTGTGGAGCGAGAGCAGCGGCAGGCCACGCGAGCGGCACACCTCGATGCACCCCTCCACCAGCGCACGTCCCGCCCCCGCCCCCTGGGCGGACGGGTCGACGGCGAGCATGCGCATCCCCGCCATCCCCGGCTCGAGGTGCTCCGCGAGCGGCGAGGAGGGATCGAGGACGAGCGTGACGCCGCCGACCACCTCGCGCCCGAGGCGCGCGGCGAGCACCACCGCGCCGGGGTCTGCCGCCCGGCCGGCGACGTCGGCGAGCTCGGCGGTGTACCCGTCGGGCATCGGACCGACGGCGCGATAGGCGGCGACGGTGACCTCCGAGAGGCGCGGGTACTCCTCGGGCGACGCCTCCGAGACCTCCGCGATCAGTTTCACCTGGCGCACGCCAGGGCCCGGTAGGCGTGCTTGCCGAGGTCCGGCGCGGGACGGGCGCTCACCTGCACGTGGACGTCCTGGCCCGGGCTGGGGCAGCCGTCGGGGAGACGGACGAAGACGCTTCGCCCCCCGTCCTGGATGTAGCCCTGGACGCAGCCCGAGCAGGTCACCGGGGCGAAGCTCCCGGCGAGGACCGCGGTGCCGTCGGCGGCGGTCGAGCGCACCGGGTCGCCGAGCAGGCCGCGGACGCCGACCACGAGCGCGACGGCGACCCCGAGGACGGCGACCACGACGACCGCCAGTGCCCACGCCGGCCGCCGCGCCGCCGTCTCCACCGCCGCCGGCTGCCCGACATCGACGCTGCTCACGGAACGTACCCTAGCGCCCCATGGCTGATCCTCGCGCCGCCGTCGTGCTGGTGACCGACTACGGAGCCGACGACAGCTACGCCGGGTCGCTGGTCGGGGCGCTCTGGTCGGCCGATGCGGACGCGCGGTGGGCGGTCGGGACCCACGGAGTGCCCCCCGGCGACCTGCTGGCGGGCGCGTACCACGTCAAGGCGCTGGCTCGCTCCTTCCCGGCGGGAACCGTGATCTGCGCGGTCGTCGACCCCGGGGTGGGCACCGACCGCCGCGCGATCGCGGTCGAGGCCGACGGGATGCGCCTCGTCGCCCCCGACAACGGGCTCTGCACCTGGATCTGGGAGGAGGCGGGCGAGCGCCGCTGCGTCGCCGTCCCGGTGCCTCGCGAGGCGTCCCCGACGTTCGCCGGGCGCGACCTCTTCGCTCCGATCGCCGCCCGGCTCGCCGCCGGCGCCGCCCTCGAGGACTGCGGCCCGCGGATCGACGATCCGGTGCTGCTCGCCGCGGCCTTCCCCCGGCGGGTGCGGACCGCCCTCTACGCCCGGGTGTGCGTCGTCGACCGCTTCGGCAACGCCATCACCACCGCGCGGGTCGGCGACCTCGCCGGTGCCCGCCCGATCGCGGCGTCGTGGAACGGCGGCGGCACCCGGAGGGTGGCGCGCACGTACGAGGACATCGGCGGCGGGCTCGCCCTCGTCGCCGGCAGCGCGGGGCACTTCGAGATCGCCGCGCGAGGCGTCGCCGCCGCGGCGCGCGGCGGCCCGGGCGCGGGCGAGAGCGTGCGCATCACGCTCGGCCCGGGGTGACGGTGGCCACCCTCGAGGAGCGCTACGGGGCCCTGCCCCCGGACCGGATCGCCGCCCTCGACGCCGCCGCGGTCGGCGCCGGCGTGGCCATCCTCATGCTCATGGAGGTCGCGGGGTGGCAGGTGGCGCGCTGCGCCTGGCGGATGCTCCGGCGGCGGCCGGCCCCGGTCCTCGTCCTCGCCGGGCGCGGCAACAACGGCGGCGACGGGCTGGTCGCGGCGCGGCACCTTCTCGCCTGGGGGTGCGCGGTCGAGGCGGTCGTCCTCGGCGAGGAGGAGCGGCTGCGCGGCGCGGTCGTCGACCAGCTCCGCGCCGCGCGGGGCGCGGGGGTCGCGGTGCGGGTCACCGAGGACACCGCGCGGCTCGCGGACGCGGCCGCCGCCGCCGCGCTCTGTGTCGACGCGCTGCTCGGCACCGGGCTGCGGAGCGCGCCGCGCGAGCCCGACGCCGGCGCCATCACCGCGCTGGAGCGCGCGCGCGTGCTCAGCGTCGACGTCCCGAGCGGGCTCGACGCCGGGACGGGGCAGGCCCACGACCCCTGCGTGAGCGCCGAGGTGACCTGCACGCTGACCGCCGTCAAGAGCGGGCTCTGGACGGCGGAGGGACGGGCCCGCGCGGGCCGGGTCGTCGTCGCCGACATCGGCATGCCGCCGGCCGCGTGGAACGCATGCGGGCTGCGTCCGCCGGCCGCGGTGCGCGCCGGCGCCCTGCTCACCGTGCCGCCGCCTTTCTGACACCTCGGACACTTTCGTACGACACCGAGAGCGTCAATTGCAGGCAGCGGGTCGAATCCCCTACACTTCCGGCCCCTCGAACCATTCGGCTGCGACCATGTGACGGGAGCCCTCCAGGTGCCAGAGCAGGCAGGTGGAGGGGGCGGGAAGGGATGCTCGGTCGCCACCGGCGGCGACGCGCGCGCTGCGTGCGTTTCTGCCATTGTGGCCCCGATCTGCGAGGCTCGTGAGCCGTGAAGCGCGGTCGCATCGGCACGATCCTCGTCACCGTCGCCGCCGTGGCGCTGGTGCTCCTGGTGACCGCCGACCTGTTGCGTCCCAGCCCTGCCCCGGCGACCCGGGTCGCGACCGCTCTGGTGCGCAAGGGCACGGTCCGGGTGGTGGCGCGCGCGACCGGGACCCTCGTGCCGGTCAACCAGCAGAACGCGAACTTCCGCCAGCCGGGGCAGCTCGTCGAGGTCGACGCGAAGGTCGGTGACCGCGTCCAGGCCGGGCAGGTGCTCGCGCGGATCGATCCCGGTCCGCTCCAGGACGCGCTCCGCCAGGCGCAGGCGCGCCTCCAGCAGGACCAGGCGACGCTCGACAACACCGTGAGCGGCAACGCGGTCCCGACCGCGCGCCACAACCTCGACGCGGCCCAGATCCAGCTGCAGCACATCGTCGCGGAGACCACCCTGGCGGTCCAGGAGGACGCCGCCACCGTGCTCCAGGACCAGCGCTTCTTCGCGGCCGACCAGGTGACCCAGCGCCGCGACCAGGCGGTGCTCGGCCGCGACCAGTCCAACCTCAACCGCGACCAGGCGCACATGAACTCCGACCTGGGCGCGCTCCAGCAGGACCAGGCCCGGCTCGCCTCCGCGAACGCACAGCTCGCCGGCGACCAGGGGCAGCTGGCGCGCGACCAGGGCCAGCAGCAGAAGGACCAGGGACAGCTGCAGCACGATCAGCAGCAGCAGCAGCACGACTGCTCGGTGGCGCCGGGCGGCCCGGCCTGCGCGGCTGACAAACGCAACGTCTCCCAGGACAACGCTCGGGCCAACCAGGACCAGAACCAGGTCAACCAGGATCAGGACCGCGTCTCCCAGGATCAGCGCGTGGTCGCCCTCGTCCAGGGGCAGGTGAGCCAGGACAACGCGCGGCTCCAGGCCGACCAGGCGGCGCTCAGTGTCGACACCCCGCGGGTGGTGCAGGACCAGACCCTCGTCGCCCAGGACGTCCAGAAGGTGCAGCAGGACCAGGGCAAGCTGCTCTCCGACCAGGAGAAGGCGTCGGCCGACCAGGTGGGCGGGCCCAAGCAGGTGGCGGCGTCGCAGGCCCAGGTCACCGCCGCCCGTGACGCGCTCGCCCAGCAGACCACCAACCGCGCGACCACCATCGCCGGCGAGCAGGCGGTGGTCGCGGGCGACCAGGCGGCGGTGAACAACGCCTCCCAGAACCTCTCCGAGACGGTGCTCACCGCGCCGTCCGACGGCACCGTCGCGAGCGTGAACGGGGCTGTCGGCGAGTCGGTGACCGCCAACGGCGGGGTGACCACACCCCAGGCGCCGGGGAGCGGCGCCCCGCAGCCGAACCCGGGCGGCGGCACGGCCGCCGGCGGCATCGTCCCGGTGACCGGCGCCGGGCCATCGGCGAGTGCCTTCATCGTGCTCAGCAACGTGCAGAGCCTGCAGGTGGTGGCGATGGTCGGCGAGCACGACGCCGCGCGGATGGAGCCGAGCCAGGCCGCGACGGTGAGCGTCGACGCCCTGCCCGGCGTGCGCCTTCCGGCCGCCGTGCTCGCCGTCGGCCCCAACGCCGCGGTGCTCCAGAACGTCACCAATTTCCTGGCGACGCTGGTGCTGCAGCAGGGCGACCGCCGGCTCAAGGCGGGGATGACCGCCTCCGCCGACGTCGTGGTGACCGAGCTCCACGACGTCCTCCAGATCCCCAACTCCGCCATCGAGCGCGCCGGTGGCGCGTCGTACGTGACAGTGGTGCTGCCCGACGGCACCGAGCGGCGCACCGCCATCCAGACCGGACAGGCGGGCGACACGACCACAGAGATCACCGCCGGACTGCGGGCGGGCGACCGGGTGCTCCTGCCCCAGCCGCCGCCGCCGGCACAGGGGGACCTCGCGTACGCGGGGGCGTAGTTGCAAAGGACGACAGAAACACCGTAGGGTGCCGGATCTGCGACCGGTCAGGACAGACACAGGTCAGGAAGGGAGTGAGGTGATACAGGGAAGCCGGTACGGTGCTCACTGAGGCCTACCGGCGTCCTGCTGCGACCGGCCCCGCGAGGCGGCGGGACGGCGTCCACCCGGAGGCGAGCCGTGGTTCGCGCACCCGGTCGGACGTCGCGCCCGCCGCCGTCACCGCCGGCGCGATCGCGGTGCTCACGACGAGCGCCGGCCTCGCCCTGCTCGGCGCCGGCGTCGTCGGCGTCGCCGTGCCCACGGTGCAGGCCCCCTTCGGCGCCGGGGGCGGCTGGGTTGCGGCGGCGTACTCCATCCCCCTCGCCCTGGCGCTGACGGTGAGCGGCCCGCTCGCCGACCGCGCCGGGGCCGAGCGCGTGCTGCGGATCGGGCTGCTCGCCCTCGCCGCCACCGCGCTCCTCAGCGCCCTCGCCCCCAACCTCCCGAGCCTGCTCGCGATCCGCGCGCTCGAGGGCGCCGCCGCCGGGATGCTCCCCGCCACCGCGCTCGCGCTCCTGCTCCGCGTCGCGCCGCGGCGTCACCTCGGCGCCGCCGTCGGCGTGTTCGCCGCGGGTGCGCTGCTGCTGCCCGCCGCCGGGCCGCTCCTCGGCGCCGCGCCGCCCGGCTGGCGCGCGGTGTCGGTCGTGCTCGCGGTCCTGGCCCTGCTCGCCGCGCGCGCCTCGCTCGCCGTGCTCCCCCGCTCCGCGAGCGGCGACCGCCGGCGCATCGACGTCGCCGGGCTCGTCAGCGGGGGTGTCGGGCTTCCGCTCGTGCTCCTGGCCCTCGCCGGCGGGCCGTCCTGGGGCTGGGGCTCGGCGCCGACGGTGCTCCTCGGCCTCGGAGGCGCCGCGGCCCTCGCCGTCTTCACGGTCGTCGAGCTCGCCGCCGAGGAGCCGCTGGTCGACCTCGATCCCTTCCGCGATCCGACGACCGCGATCGCCACCGTCCTCCTCGTGATGCTCGTCGCCTGCCTGGGCGCAGGCTTCCTCGAGGCGCCGTCGCTCCTCCTCCAGGCTCTCCGCGGCGGAGGCCCGATCGCATGGCCGCCGCTCGTCACCGGCGTGCTCGCCGCCGCCGCCCTGCCCCTCGCCGGCCGGGCCGGCGATCGCATCGGACCGCGCTGGCCCGCGGCCACCGGGCTCGTGCTGGTCGCGTACTCCACCTTTCTGCTGCGGCTCACCGGTCCGGGGACCGCGGGGTGGTGGGTCGGCGCGCTCGCCGGCCTGCGCGGGGTGGGGATGGGGATGGCGCTGACGGCGGTGCTCACCACCGCCCTCGCCGGCATCCCCCGCTGCGGGGAGAACCGCGCCGCCGCCGCCGTGGCCGCACTCCTCCGCCTGCCCGCGGCCATCGGCCTCGCCGTGCTCGTCGTCGTCAGCACGGCGCCGCGTCCGGCGACGCGCGTCCTCGACGCCGCGCCTCTGCAGGCGCCGGTCGCCTGGGTCCCGCTGCGCGTGGTGCTCCTCCTGACCGCCGGGGTCACCGCTCTCGGGGCGATCCTCGCGCTGCGCCTGCCGAGCGCATCCGTGGAGGGACGGCTCCGCCTCGACGTGGGCGGCATCGTCGCGGCCATCACCGGCACGCGGCGCCGCAGCGTCTCGCTCGTCGGACTGGGGACGCGGCCGGCCGCACCGGCGCTCACCGCCCCCGCCGAACCCGCCGCCCGGCCGAAACGGCCGCGGACCACTCCCGCTTCGCGTCCGCGCGCACGAGCCGCCACGGCCGGTGCCACGGCGCCGGCGACGGCCTCCACCCGTCCCCGCCGCAGCCCGGCTCCGCGGGCGCCGAAGGCGGCGGGCGCGACGCCCACGGCGCGGTCGCGGCGCGCTCCGGCGAGGCCGTCCGGGACACCCTCCCGGCGGCGCGTCGAGGAGCCGGACCAGGCGGTCTGAGGGCGCCGCCGGCGGGCGGGTCACCTTGACCCGACTACCGCACATATGTATGCTGCCCCCATCTGCGTGCACCCGCACGCCACACTGATGACCAGCGTCGCAGCACACGTCTTGCCAGAAACGAGCGAGCTCGCGTTTCTCGTGCGCGAGCACCTCGACGACCTCGCCACGTACGCCACCCACCTCGTCGGTGACGCCTCCGACGCGCTGGAGTTCATGGCGGCGGCCGTCCATCATGCGAGCCGCTATCCGCCCGCGCGGGTGCGCGCCGACGGCCGGGTCGCGCTCTATCGCGCGGTGACCCGCGCCTGCCAGCACCAGCAGCGCATCCCCGGACCGCGCCAGGGTCCCACCCGTCTGCTGCGCCGCTCCCGCCTGCCCTTCGCCGCCGACGTCGACGCCGCCGAGGCGATGCGCGTCAACACGGTGAAGCGCGCCCTCATGACCGTCCCGTTCGACCGCCGCGCAGCGCTCCTGCTCCGGGACATGGCCCGGCTCAACTACCGCGAGATGGCGCGCGCCCTCGAGTGCTCGCCCGAGGCGGCGTCGCGCCTCCTCGCCGGAGCCCGCCGCGACTTCGGCACCGTGTACCGAGAGATCGCCCTGTGAAGTGCAGCCTGCTGACGCTGAGCTGCTACGTCGATTCGGAACTCCCCGCCCCTCGCAAGGGTGAGCTCGAGGCCCACCTGGTCGGCTGCCACCGCTGCCGCGCCGGGTTGGGCCACCTCCGCGAGGAGGTCGAGCGGGTCGAGGGGCTCGCCCGGGTCCACGTCCCGGAGAGCTCGGTGCGCCTGCTCCTCGAGCACACCGGGCTGATCGCCGCCGGCGACCCGATGCCCGCGATCCCCGACGCGGCCGCCGTGGCCGCGCCGTCGCCGACCACGCCGCCGTGGCTGCGAGGTGGGGCCGGGGCGGCGCTCCCCTGGGCGACCGGACGACCGTCCTCGCCGCGGCGCGCGCTGCACGTGCCCCCTCCGGGCGGGCCGGTGGCGCCCCCGCCGCCGGAGCCGTCCGCCGCGCCCGACACCTACGACGTCTGGGCGGCGGCGCGGATGGAGCCACCCCCCGCCGAGGCGGCGGAGACCGCCGTCGAACCCGAGACCCCGGCGGAGCCGGAGGCGAGCGCGGCGACGGAGAGCGCGGCGGTCGACGCGGCGCCCGAGCTCGAGGTCACCGCCACCCCGGAGCCCCGCCCGGGCCCCCTCGCCCGCCGCCGCGCCCGTGCGCTCGCCCGCCGTGAGGCGGCGGCGGTCGCCGACGCGGTCGAGCGCCCCGGCCCCGAGCCCGCGGCCGTCCTCGCGGCCGCGGCCGCCGCCGAGACGGCCGTCGCCGGGATCGAGCCCGTCGCCCCGGCGACGGCGCTCTCGACCGCCGGCTCCACGTCCTCCACCTCGGACCCCGGCATGCCCGGGACCGCCGAGATCGCCCCCGCCGCCGTTCCACCTGGAGGAGACGCCGTGCCCGTCTGGACGCCCGAGAGCTCGGCCGAGACACCACCGGTGCCTCGCTATCCCCTCACCGACGAGGACGCGCTCGAGGAGCCGACCACGGTGGAGCGCTTCGGCCCGATGCCGGCGCCGCGCCCCGGGCTCGTCGACCGCTTCCGCGAGAAGCTCGCGCTGCGGCGGGCGCTCCGCGTCGCCGCCCTCGACGACCGTGACGGCGGCATCGAGATCGTCAGCGGACCGGGCGCGCCGATGCGCGGCGCCCGCTCCCGCGGCGACCTGGCGCGGCGCCGC
>DATKEY010000108.1:0-8046 GCA_035544475.1 Candidatus Dormiibacterota bacterium
GACGCCCTTCGTGGGACTGCACGTCCCCTCCTTCACCTACCCCGGCGCCGAGGGCGCGGGGCTCTTCCCGCGGCTCGCCGAGATCGCCGCGACCGCCGACCGCAGTGGCTTCACCGCCCTGTCGGTGATGGACCACTTCCATCAGATCGCGCCGGTGGGCCAGCCGGACGAGCCGATGCTCGAGGCGTACACGACGCTGGGCGCCCTTGCGGCGAGCACCCGGCGCATCCAGCTCTACACGCTCGTCACCGGGGTCATCTACCGCAACCCCGCGCACCTCGCGAAGTCGGTGACGACGCTCGACGTCATCTCCGGCGGCCGTGCGATGCTCGGCATCGGCGCCGCCTGGAACGACGTGGAGAGCCACGCCTACGGCTTCGCCTTCCCGCCGATCGGTGAGCGGATGGACCGCCTCGAGGAGGCGATGCGCATCTGCCGGGCGATGTTCGACGACCCCACCGCCACGTTCGAGGGGACCCACTTCCGTGTCGAGGGCGCGATCAACATGCCCCGGCCGGTCCGCGCGCGCGTGCCGATCATGATCGGCGGCAGCGGCGAGCGGCGCACCCTGCGGATGGTCGCGCGCCACGCCGATCTCTGCAACGTCCACGGTTGGGCGCCCGGTGGCGGCGACGTCGACGGTCCGGCCATGGCGCAGAGCAAGCTGGAGGTCCTCGCCCGGCACTGTGAGGCCGAGGGCCGGGACATGGCGGACATCGTGAAGACCGCGAACATCGGGATCATGGTCATCGACGAGACCGAGGCGGGCGTTCGCCGCCGGTTGGAGTCGGTCGCGGCGTCGCCGCCGCCGGCGTTTCGCGGGGTGGACGTCGACGTGCTCTCGCGGACGCTGCCCGTGGGAACCCCGGACCGGGTGGCCGCGAGGATCCGTCAGTACCTCGACGCCGGCCTCGACGGGGTGACCTTCGCCGTCCACGGGGTCCACGACACCGAGCGGATCGAGCTCGCCGCCACCGCCGCCCGCGCCGCGGGCCTGATCGACTGATCGCCGTTCCCCGGCGGATCAGGCGGGCACGGCGGCGGGTTGGAGCCGGAAGATCCGCTGCGCGTTGTCGAAGGCGATCTTGCGCTGCTCGTCCTCGGGGAGACGTCCGAGGTGCTTCTCGACGGTCGCCCGTGAGTTGGGCCAGGAGGTGTCCGTGTGGGGGTAGTCGGACTCCCACAGGATGTTGTCGATGCCGATGAAGTGGCGCTGCTCCATCCCCACGACGTCGTCGATGAAGCAGACGTAGACGCTGCGGCGGAAGTAGCTGCTCGGCTTCTCCGTCATGTGGGTCGCCTGGGTCCAGAAGCGATGGCGCTCCCACGTGTAGTCGGCACGCTCGAGCAGGTAGGGGACCCAGCCGATGCCGCCCTCGCTCATCACGAAGCGCAGGTTCTCGTACTTCGCGATCGCCGGGCACCAGATGAGGTCGCTGGCGGCGTAGAAGGCGGAGAGCGGCGCGTTGGTGACGAAGACCGACGCCGGAGCGCCGGGGGTCACCGCGAAGCGATTGGTGTCGCCCTCGTGGTGTGAGGACGACCCGATGTGCATGCACGCGGGCATCCGGGTCTCGTCCGCCGCGGCCCAGAGCGGCTCCCAGGCGGCGTCGTAGATCGAGGGCAGGCCGATCTTGTGCGGCTGCTCGGTGAAGGCGAAGGCCTTGGCCCCCTTCGCCGCGGTGCGCAGGAGCTCGGCGGCGGCGAGCTGCGGGTCCCAGAGCGGGAGCAGCATCAGCGGCACGTAGCGGTGCGGCGCCACCCCGCACCACTCCTCGATGTTCCAGTCGTTGTAGGCGGCGATGCAGGCGAGCGCGAGCTCCTTGTCCTCGGCCTTGAGGAAGACGTTGCCGCACAGACCGGGGAAGGAGGGGAAGCAGACGCTGCACTCGACGCCGTCCTCGTCGAGGTCCTTGAGCCGCTCCTTCGAGTCGTAGCAGCCGGGGCGCATGTCGTCGTAGGTGATCGCGGTCGCGGCGAACTCCTCGGCCTTGCGGCCGGCCATCGCCTGGAGGCCCATCACCGGCATGCGCCGGCCCTCGAAGTACCAGAACTGGCGTCCCTTGCCGTACTCGCATCGCGGGCCGAGCTCGCGGTGCTTCGCGGCCAGCCGCTTCTGCCAGAGGTCCGGCGGCTCGATGATGTGGTCGTCGACGGAGAACAGCCGCAGATCAGTCACGGCATTGCACCTCACATTCACTCGGTGGTCGATGCGGCGGTCGCGGGGACAGGGTCCGGCACCTCGACGAGGACGTCGTCCCCGTCGATGCGGACGGCGAATCGGGGGAGGCAGAAGCCCGGGAGCATCGCGCAGCTGCCGTCGCGGAGCTCGTACTCCCAGCTGTGGAGCGGACACACGAGGCGGTCACCGTCGACGTAGCCGCGGCCGAGCGGGCCGCCGAGGTGGGCGCACACGTTGTCGACGGCGTGGAACCTCCCGTCCTCATCCCGGGCGAGGGCGATGGTCCGTCCCGCGACGACGACCTCGCACACGCTCTCCGGCTCCATGTCGGCGACGCTCGCGCAACGGTGGAATCCCATCAGTCCTCCTCCTCGATCCGGATCGCCCCCTCGGGGCACGTGCATGCCGCCTCGCGGACGGCGTCCTCGAGAGCGGCGGGTACCACCTCGATCTCGACGTAGGCGTGCTCGTCGTCCTCGCGCAGCAGGAACACCTCGGGCAGCGCGTGGTGGCAGAGGGTGTGCCCCTGGCACCGCTCGTCATCGACGCGCACCCTCATCCCGGCGCCTCCGCGGTGACGCCGAGGTAGCCACCGAGGACCTCCTCGGCGTCGAGCTCCGACGGCTCGCCGGCGAAGCGGAGCCGGCCGCGCTGGAGGACGAACACATAGTCGGCGATCTGCAGCGCCCGGGTGACGTACTGCTCGACGAGGAGCAGGGCGGCGCCGCCCGCGGCGATGCGGCCGAGCTGCTCGTAGATCCCGTCGACGACCACCGGCGCGAGGCCGAGTGAGACCTCGTCGACGAGCACGACCCGCGGGGTGGTGACGTACGCGCGGGTGAGGGCGAGCATCTGCTGCTGACCACCGCTGAGCGTCCCCGCCCGCTGGTCGAGACGCTCGCCGAGGATGGGGAACGCCGTCACCGCGCGCTCGAGCGCGTCCGCGGGCGGACGCGGCCCGGCGTTGAGCAGGATGTTGTCGCGAACCGAGAGGGAGGGAAAGATGCCGCGGCCCTCGGGGACGTGGCAGACACCGGCGCGGGCGAACTCCTGGGCGGCGGCGCCGCCGAGCTCGTGGCCGTCGAGACGGATCCGCCCCTGTGCCGGGAGCAGTCCCGATGCAGCCCGCAGCAGGGTCGTCTTCCCCGCGCCGTTGGCCCCGAGGAGCGCGACCACGGACCCGGCCGGGACCCAGAGCGAGACGTCTCGCACCACCGTGGTGTCGCCGTATCCGGCGCTCACTCCGCGCAGCTCAAACACCGCTGAGCACTCCGGCGGCGGCGCCGAGGTAGGCGGCCGCGACGACCTCGCTGCGCAGTACCTCGGCCATCGTGCCCTCGAAGACCGGCCGCCCGAAGTCGAGCACGTACACGTACTCGCAGACGCCGCCGACCAGGGTCATGTCGTGCTCGACGAGGAGGATGCCGATCCCGCGCTCGTCCACGACCCGCCGCAGGATGTCGCCGAAACGGGCGGTCTCGTGCGAGTCGAGCCCCGACGACGGCTCGTCGAGGAGCAGCAGCCGGTACGGGCCCGCGAGCACTCGGGCGAGCTCGACCAGCCGGCGCCGCCCGGTGGAGAGGATGCCGGCGGTCCGGGACGCGACGTCCTCGATGTCGCACAGCCGCATCGCCTCCTCGGCGGCGCGGGCCGTCTCGCGGTGCTCGGCCGGCGTGCCGTACAGCTGGCCGAGGACCCGCCGTCCGCTGATCGCCGCCTCGTGGCCGAGCCGCACGTTGTCGGCGACGGTGAGCTCGTCGTACAGCTCCATCCGCTGGAAGGTGCGGCCCATCCCCAGCCGTGCGCGGCGCGACGGGCTCAGCCCTGCGACGTCGTGCCCGAAGAGCCGGATGGTCCCGCGGCTCGCCGTCACCAGGCCGCAGCAGGCGTCGAAGGTCGTCGTCTTCCCGGCGCCGTTGGGGCCGATGAGCCCGGTCACGCGCCCGACCGGCGCGTCGAAGCACGCGCCCGCGACCGCCACCAGGCCGCCGAAGCGCACCTCGAGATCGCGGACGGCGAGGCCGCCGGTGCTCATGGCGTGATCACCCGGCGCATCCGCGCCACGACCGGGCTGCGCCGGCGGCGGTGGGCACTCGTCCGTGCCCACCGCGACACTCGCGCGGTGAGGGGGTCGAACCCACCCGCCGACGCGACGGCGGCGAGCATCGCGCTGACGCCGAAGAGCGCCGGGAGCGCCTCCTGGAGGGTGGCGTTGTCGATGTACGCGGGCAGCAGGATCAGTGCCGCCGCGGCGAGGATCGCCGAGCGCAGCAGCCCGCGCCCGGCGATCACCAGGACGGCGACGAGGACGAGCGAGGTGAAGGAGGGGAAGGTGACCCCGTTGATCGACCCCGTGACCGGGCCGATGAGCGCGCCGCCGAGCGCGGCGAAGAACGCGGAGATGCAGAAGACGAGGAGGCGGGTGACGTTGACACTCGTCCCGGCCGTGCTCAGCGCCTTCGGTGACCCCGCGAGCGCCTGCAGCAGCCGTCCGAGCCGGCTGCGCTCGACGAGCGCCATGAGGCCGAGACAGCCGGCCGCGGCGGCGAGGACCACGTAGTAGTACGCGGTGTCGCCCGTCGCGAACGACGGGCGGGGCGCGACCAGCGAGCCGGTGAGCCCGAACATCACGTCGCGGCCGTAGACGAGGCGCTCGAGGAGGATGCCGAAGCCGAAGGTCGCGAGCGCGAGGTGGAGGCCGCTGAGCCGGATCGCGGGGATCGCCACGACGGCGCCCACCGGGATGGCCACCACCCCGGCGATGCCGAGTGCGAGCAGCCAGGGGATGCCGTGGTCGTGGGCGAGGTGGGCGAAGGCGGCCGCGCCGACGGCGGCGAATCCGGCGTGACAGAGCGACAGCTGTCCCGACGTGCGGACCAGGAGCCCGAGCGAGGCGAGGACGACGACGAAGGCGAGGGCCGTGGTGTAGACGGGGATCCTCGAGCCGACGACGGCGGGGACGACGAGCGCGGCTGCCGCCGCGGCGGCGAGGCCGGCTCCGCGAGTCCGTGCGCTCGCCCGGCTCACGGTGACGGCGCGGCGTGCGACCTCGCCGCCCACCGCGCGCAGCCGGCGGCCACCGAGGACGAGGACGGCGAAGAGGACGAGGAAGGGGACGCTCGAGGGAAGTCCCTGCAGCGACGGCTGGGTCTCCGTGAACCGCGTCGCGAGCGCCGCGCCGACGCCGACGACGAGCCCGCCGGCGTAGGTGAGGGGGAGGCTGGAGAAGCGTCCGATCGCCGCCGCCCCGTATGCCTGGACGACGAGCAGGGTGAGCAGCAGGGGGTCGAGGCCGATGCTCGGTGCGATCAGCAGGCCGCTGAGCGCGGCGAAGGCGGAGCCGATCATCCAGGCGACGCGCCGCACCGCGACCGGGCTCGCCCCGGTGAGCGCGAGCAGGTCGGGGGAGTCGACGACGCCGCGCATCGCCCGGCCGATGGGGGTCAGGCGGAACACGGCGACGAGCGCCGCGACCGCGACGAGCGCGACCGCGACGACGACGAGCTGGTCGGCGCCGACGAAGACGCCGCCGACCCGGAATGTCCGGGTTGGCAGGAACTGGGGGAAGTCCTTCGCGGCGGGCCCGTACACGACGACCGCGAGACCCTCGATGCCGAGCAGGAGCCCGATCGTCGCCACGAGCTTCGCGGTGGGTGTGGCGCCGACGAGGCCGCGGGCGAGCACCTCCAGCCCGACACCTGCGAGCGACCCGAGGACCAGCACGCAGAGAGCGGCGGCGAGCGGCCACGGCAGGCCCGCGTGCACGTGCAGCTCGGCGAACGCGTACGCCGCCGCCGCCGCGACGGCCCCGTGGGCGAAGTTGAAGATGCCGGTTGTCTTGTAGGTCAGCACCAGGCCGGTCGCGGCAAGCGCATAGATCGACCCGGTCGTGATGCCGACGATGACGAAGGGCAGGATGTTCACGGGTCGCAGATCCCGCAGGGACGCCGGCCGGCGCGGCGGCTCTCCTCGACCGAGCTCCACACCACCGGCTTGCGCCCCACCAGCGGACAGTCGCCCCGGTGGTAGCGGGTCATGCGCTCCGCGGTGCACACGCCACCGGCGGCGGGTCGGGAGGCGGCGGGGATCCGGTCGATCCGGGCCGTCGCAGCGACCACTCGCACCGCGAGCGTGCGCTTGCGGCGGGTGACGGCGCGATGCCCGGCCAGCAGCCAGAGCGTCTCGGCGACCGCGGCGACGAGGACGGCGGTGATCGCGGCCTCCAGCCAGGCGAGCTGGGAGGAGCCGTCGCCGGTCCCGGCCGCCATCCACCAGGTGACCCCGAGCCCGCACGAGGTGAGCACCAGGAGGAGGGAGAGGCGCAGCCGGTGACCGCGGTGCCAGGGGCTGGACATGCCCGACAGGGTAGCCCGATTCAGCAAAAGATACAAGTATTTAGCTCGGCCGCCGCGACGGCCCCGACCACCTCCGTGAACTCGCGGACCAGCCGTCGACCACCCTCGCCACCCCGATCCGGCGCCGGATCACCTAAGCTTTTGCTCTATTAGCGGGGTGGAGGTGGCGACGATGACCGGCGGTCCCGACGGCGAGGGCCTGGCGAGCGCCGAGGTGCGGGTGCCGAAGGCCGCCGAGCTCGTCGCCGCGCGGATCCGGCGGCAGATCGTCGACGGCGACCTCCCGGCCGGCACCGGGCTGCCCCCGGAGGCGGAGCTCGTCGCCCGCTACGGAGTCTCGCGCCCCACGCTGCGCGAGGCGTTCCGCATCCTCGAGTCCGAGCGGCTGGTGACGGTGCGCCGCGGGGTCAAGGGCGGCGCCCTGGTGCAGAGCCCCAGCCTCGACGTGGCGACGCGCAGCGCCCAGGCGCTTCTCCAGTACCGCTCGGCGACCCTCGCCGACGTCCACGAGGCGCGCATCCTCGTCGAGCCACCCGCGGCCGCGCTCCTCGCCGAGCGGCGTGACCCGGCCGCGCTCGCCGCGCTCGAGGCGGCCCACCAGCGCGAGACGAGTGCGAAGAGCAGCGACGATCTGCGTGAGCTCGGTGGGGCGTTCCACCGCACCGTCGTCGAGCAGGCCGGCAACCGGACCATCCTGCTCTTCTCGACGATGGTGCAGCAGATCATCGACGTCCACACCGCGCGTCTCCAGGCGATGCAGGCGAGCGGGCGGGTGCGCCGCCGCCACCGCCAGGAGGGTCTGGACGACCACGCCCGGCTCGTCGAGCTGGTGCGTGCCGGCGCCTCGACCGAGGCGGAGCGCTTCTGGCGCCAGCACCTCCAGAACGTCAGCCGGTGGCTGCTCGAGGAGGTCGACGCCGAGACCGTCCTCGAGCTCGTGGAGTGACGCGCTCCCGGATTGCAGACACAGCGCACGCGACGGGCAATGACTGTGAGCTCGCGGCGTTATCGGTTCGCGACAGTGATAGCCCAAACGGGCATTGACGGACTGTCCCCGGCGCGTGTATAGCAGAGGCACACGCGGAGTTGTGGAGGGGTCCTTTGGACCGCCGTCATTCCGTCCGGACAGGGTTGCGCATGCTCTTCGCGGTGGCGGCCACGGGGAGCGGCTTCCTGCTCCTCGGTCCGTCGCTGATCGCTGAGGCGGAGGTCGGCGGGCCGGGCTGCAGTGCCCACATCACGAACCAGGAGGGGGTGCCGGTCGATGTTGCCGCAGTCGACAGCCAGGACTCGAGCACCGCCATCCCGGTCACGCTGGACCAGACGGTCGACGTGGATCTTGCGGGGGAGACGGGCACGCCCCGGACGGTCCACGTCGACTACGGGCTCACCGATCGCCTGGCGATCGGCAGGGACGGGACGGGGACCAGGTATTCCGCCAGGGTGAGTGACTACGCCCACATCGCCGGCCTCTACCTCGTCCGGGCGCGGACGGCGCCGAACGGCACC
>DATKEY010000109.1:0-2264 GCA_035544475.1 Candidatus Dormiibacterota bacterium
CTCATCACCGACCCCGAGCGCGAGCGCCGGCTGCTCGAGACCATCCCCCTCGGCCGCTGGCTGCGCGCCGAGGAGACTGCGCGCGCGATCGCGTACCTGCTCAGCGACGACGCCGCGTACATCACCGGCAGCTGCCTGTGCATCGACGGCGGCCAACACCTCGCCACCGGCCTGGGCGACCTCCCGGACATAAATCTCACGTCAAACGTATAATGCTTATCAATGGCCCCCACCGCGGAGCCGATGCTGAACATCGGTGAGCTCGCCTCGCTCACCGGCGTGAGCAGCCGGACCATCCGCTACTACGAGGAGCTCGGCATCCTTCCCGAGCCGCAGCGCTCCGCGGGCGGGACGCGCCGCTATCCGCGTGACTACCGCTTCTACATCGAGGGGGCGCGCGCCCTGAAGGATCTGGGCTTCTCCCTCGACGAGATCCGCACCATCGGCCAGATGGCGCTCGGGCGCAGGACGACCGCCGCGCAGCGCGACGGTGCGGCCGCGGTGGTCCGGGAGCGCACCAGCGCGCTCGAGCACCGCATCCGCGTGCTCACCCGGCTGCGCGAGCTGCTGACCAGCCAGGAGGAGCGCGAGACGGGTGGAGACGGGGACGACCGCGAGCAGGCGATCGCCGGGCTCGCCGGCATCGTCGAGCTGCACCAGGAGAGGCGCCCGGGCTGATCAGGGGAGCGCGTCGAGCTCCGCCTCGCCGGGGAAGGAGCGGCGCAGCTCGCCGTCGAGCAAGAGCGCCGCATCCTCGCGTGCACCGCCGCGGACGAGGCGCACCGCGAGCAGCAGGCCGCGGGACTGCGCCCGTGTTCGCGGGCCGGGGTCGCGGACGAGCACTCCCGCGACGCGCTCTGCATCGTCCGCGGCGAGCGCCAGGGCCGAATGGTCGCCGGTCGCGAGCGCCGTCCGCAGCCGCTCGACCGCTGTGCGCAGCCGCGCCTCTGCGTGAGGGTCGCCCACCGGCCCGTGCCCGCAGCCGGCGCCGTGGAGGGCCCTCGCCGCCGCGTCGCTCACGTGCCCGAGAAGTGCGGCGGTCGCCGCTCCTCGAACGCGCGGCGCCCCTCCTCGACGTCGCGGCTGCGAAAGATCGCGGGCATGAAGTTCTCGGCGGCGCGGTAGTGACGACCGGTCTCGTGGTTGAGCAGGCGCTTGGTGACCGCGACGGCCAGCGGCGCTCGCGCGGCGAGCCGGGTGGCGAGCGCGTGGTACTCGTCGGCGAGTCGCTCGTGCGGCACCACCCTGTTGACGAAGCCGAACTCGCGCGCCTCGTCCGCGGTCAGGTCGTCGGAGGTCAGCGCCATCCAGGCGACCCGCCGGCGGCCGATGATGTCGAGCCCGCGGGTGAGGGTCACCGCCGGCACGAGGCCGTGGTTCATCTCCCGAAGCCCGAAGCGGGCCTGGTCGGACGCGATCACCAGGTCGCAGCTGAGGGTGATCTCCAATCCGAAGCCGAAGGCGTAGCCGTTGACCGCGGCGACGACGGCGCGGGGCAGGTTCTCGATGCTCTCGAAGGCCTCGTGGCAGCGGCGGATGAACGCATAGCAGTCCGCCATCTCGTCGAAGCTCATGCCCCCGAGGTCGGCTCCGGCGCTGAACGCCTTGGAGTCGCCGCCGGTGAGAACGACCGCGCGCACCGAGTCGTCGCCGTCGAAGCCGCGCATCACCGCCCCCAGCTCGGCGAAGAGCGTCGGGCTGCCCGCGTTCAGCTTGTCGGGACGGTGCAGCGTCACCACCGCGTATCCGGCGTCGTACCGTTCGACGTAGAGGGTCTCGTGGTCGACCCGCGCTGTGGGGAGGGCCGGGGCGGCGGCGCGCCCGTTCCCGTCGGGGCTCATGGGCTCGTCCCTCTCGTGTGGGTGTATCTGAGAATCTTACGTTAAACGGTAGATAGAGAAGTAGTCGCGGTCCCCGCCGAGTGGCGGGCGCGCAGCTCCTTCTTCAGCACCTTGCCGGTCGCGCTCATCGGGAGGGCGTCGACGAACTCCACCGAGCGCGGCTGCTTGAAGCCGGCGAGCCGGGCCGCGGCGTGCCGCAGCAGCTCCTCGGCGGTGGCGCTCATGCCGTCGCGGAGCACGACGACGGCGTGCACCGCCTCCACCCACACCGGGTCGGGGATCCCGATCGCCGCCACCTGGGCGACCGCGGGATGGGTCGCCACCGCCGCCTCGACCTCGCGGCTGACGACGTTGATCCCCCCGGTGATGATCAGGTCCTTGCGCCGGTCGACGATGGTCACGAAGCCGGCGGCGTCGACGACC
>DATKEY010000110.1:0-6689 GCA_035544475.1 Candidatus Dormiibacterota bacterium
GCCGTCGCGCTGGATGTTCGCGTGGACGCGGTCGTTGATGAACCGCGCGCTGCGGTCCTCCTCGTGGGCGCCGCACCACCAGGCGTCGAGGTGGTACGAGAGTGCGATCTTGCACTTGGCGCAGCCGGTGCCGTTGCCGAGCGTCTCGAGCACGGCCTGCACCGAGCGCAGGTTGCGTTCGAGGATCGCGTCGCGGAGCGCGTGCAGCCCGAGCGGGACGCAGGCGCAGACGTGGGGCTCCGCCGGCGAGGAGGCCGCCTCGACCCCGCACGCCGCGAGCAGCCCGTCGACGATGGCGCCGCAGGAGCCGCAGGAGCCGGCTGCGCGGGTGCACTTCGTCACCTCGGCGCGGGTCGAGCACCCCTGCCGGCGGATGGCGTCCACGATGGTCGCCTTGGTCACACCGTTGCAGCCACAGACGACCGCATCGTCGGGAAGGCCCTCGGCGACGCTCTGCGGCGGCTCACCTGTCGGTGCCGCGACCAGGGACAGGCGGTTGCCGTTGACGAGCGCGCCGGCCGCGATCACCGCGGTGATCTGGGGCGCGGTGCTGAGGTCGCCGACGAGGATGGCGCCGCGCAGCACCCTGTCCTGGATGAGCACCCGCTTGTAGATCCCGGAGCCGGTGTCCTCGAGGGTGAGCAGGTCGTCCTCCGCCTCCGCGTCCACGGCGCCCGCGCTGAACACGTGCACACCCGCGACCTTGAGAGTCGTCGCCGGGATTCCGCCCTCGAACGCTGCGGCCTCGTCGCCGCGAAGATGGGCCGCGAGCACCCGCGCCTGCTGATTCAGCGGGGCGACGATGCCGTAGAGCAGGCTGCGGTGCTCGGTGCACTCGCCGATGGCGTACACGTGGGGGTCGCTGGTGCGGAGCCGGTCGTCGACGACGATGCCCCGTGCGACGGCGAGCCCGCTGTCACGGGCGAGCCCGGCGGCGGGACGGATCCCACACGCGACCACGACGAGGTCGGCGTCGAGCACACGGCCGTCGCGCAGCGCGATCGCCTCGACCCTGCCGTTGCCGAGGATCGACGCCGTCTCGGCCGGCATCACCACGCGCATCCCCATCCGCTCGAGCTCGCCGCGCAGGACCCCGGCGCCGACCGCGTCGAGCTGCCGCTCCATCAGACGGTCCATGAGGTGCACGACGCTGACGTCGACGTGGCGCTGGCGCAGACCGTACGCGGCCTCGAGCCCGAGCAGGCCGCCGCCGATGACGACGGCGCTGCTCGACGTCTGTCCGGCCTCGATGATCTCGTCGACGTCGCGCAGGGTGCGGAAGGTGTGCACCCCGCCGCGATGGCTGCCCTCGATCGGCGGCACGATGGGGTCGGAGCCTGTGGCGAGGACGCAGACGTCGTACGGCGTCTCGGCACCCGTGGAGTCGCGGACCAGCCGCCGCTCGCGATCGATGGCGACGACCTCACAGCCGGTGCGCAGGGTCACACCGTTGTCGCCGTACCAGTCCTCGTCGAGCAGGGTGAGGGACTCGGGATCGCACTGTCCCGCGAGCACACTGCTCAACTTGATGCGATCGTACGCGGGGTGCGGCTCGGCACCGAACACGGCCACCTCGAGGCCGTCGCCGCCGGCGACGAGCTCCTGCAGGAACGTGGCGGCGACCATGCCGTTGCCGACGACGACGACACGACGGCGAGTTCCGTCCAACGCGGGGCGCCCTCCTGGCTGATCGATCCACCTCACCGTATGCGCGACGCTCGTGGGCGTCACCGGGCATTCCACCGACGGAGCGCCCCTCGGGCCGGACGTTTCCACATCTCGCCACGCCCGCTGCGGCGCAGCGCACGAAGGGACCCCGACCTCGGTTGTGGGTCAGTGGAGGAAGAGGTAGCGCTCGAGCTCCCAGTCGGTGACGTGGGCCCGGTACTGCTCCCACTCGATGCGCTTCGCCTCGATGAAACGCTCGACGAGCGTCGAGCCGAGTGCGGCGTCGCGCTCAGCGTCCGACGGACGTGATCAGGAACGCCTGGACGAGGGCCTCGTCGCGCCAGCGCTGGTAGCGGCCCGAGGGTCCGGCGTGGCCGGCGCCCATCTCCATCTTGAGGAGCAGCGGCCCGTCACCGGTGCGCATCGCCCGCAGCTTGGCGACGAACTTCGCCGGCTCCCAGAACCCGACCCGCGGATCGTTGAGGCCACCGGTGACGAGCATCGGCGGGTAGTCGCGCTCGGCGATGTTGTCGTACGGCGAGTAGGAGAGCATGTACGCGTAGTACTCGTCCTCGCGGGGGTCGCCCCACTCCTCCCACTCGATGACGGTGAGCGGCAGGGTCTGGTCGAGCATCGTGGTGACCACGTCGACGAAGGGGACCTCTGCGACGACCGCCCCGAAGAGCTCGGGACGCATCGTGACCGCGGCGCCGACGAGCAGGCCGCCGGCGCTGCCGCCGCGGATCGCGAGCCGCTCGGAACGGGTGTGACCGGTCGCGACGAGGTGCTCGGCGGCGGCGCAGAGGTCGGTGAAGGAGTTGCGCTTGTGGAGCAGCTTGCCGTCCTCGTACCAGCGCCGCCCCATCTCCCCGCCGCCGCGGACATGGGCGATCGCGCTCACGAAGCCGCGGTCGAGCAGGCTGATCACCGCCGACGAGAAGACCGGGTCGGACGGGATCTCGTAGGCGCCGTACCCGTAGAGCAGGCAGGGTGCGCCGCCGTCGAGCTCGAGGTCGGCGCGGTGGACGACCGACACCGGCACGCGGACCCCGTCGGCGGCGGTCGCCCAGAGCCGCTCGGTGCGGTAGCGCGCCGGGTCGTGGCCGTGGACGGTGATCCGTTTGCGCAGGACACGCTCGCGGGTGCGCATGTCGTAGTCGTAGGTCGATCGCGGGGTCACCGGTGACGAGAACTCGAAGCGCAGCACCGCGGTGTCGCTCTCGGGGTTCTCGCCCGCCCAGGCGCTGTACACCGGCTCGTCGTGGGCGACCTCGTGGACGTCGCCGCTGGCGAGGTCCATGACCCGGATGCGGCGCAGCCCCGAGCTGCGTTCGAAGATCGCGAGGTGCCCGGCGAAGGCGTCGACGCCGTCGAGCTTCACGTCGTCGCTTCCGCCGATCACCTCGCGCCACGCCGCGCGTCCCGGCGACGCGACCGGCGCCTCCATCAGCCGGAAGTTCTCCGCACCGTCGTTGGTGACGATGAAGAGGCGCTCGTCGTGGTCGGTGACGAGGTACTCGACCCCCTGCCGGCGCGGCTCCACGACCCGAAGCTCCCCCTCGGGCGTCGCGGAGTCGAGGAGGCGGACCTCGGTGGTGACCTGGCTGCCCAGGGTCACGACGATGAAGCGGCCGGTCTTGCTCCGCGCCACCGAGACGAAGAAGCGCTCGTCGGGCTCGGTGAGGACGCAGACGTCCTCCTCGGGCGGGGTGCCGAGGCGGTGCCGCCAGAGCTGGAACGGACGCATCGCCTCGTCGGGGCGCGTGTAGAAGAGGGTGCCGGCGTCGGCGGAGAAGGCGAGCCCGTAGTAGGTGCGCTCGATGACGTCGTCGAGCTCGCCGCCGGCGTCGAGGTCGCGGATGCGGACGGTGTGCACCTCGCCGCCGTCGTGATCGACCGAGTAGGCGAGGAGGCGGTGGTCGGCGCTCAGCGCCATCGACCCCACGGAGAGGTAGTCACGACCCTCGGCGAGCGCGTTCTCGTCGAGGAGCACCTGCTCGGGCGCGTCCGGCGAGCCGGTCCGGCGGCAGTGGATCGGGTACTGGAGCCCCTTCACCGTCCGGTGGTAGTACCAGTGCCCGCCCCAGGGGACGAGTGCCGACGTGTCGGTCTCCTCGACCCGGCCGACGATCTCCTCGTAGAGCGTCTTCTGGAGCTCCTCGGTCGGCGCCATCGCCGCGGCGGTGTGCCCGTTCTCCGCCTCGAGGTGGGCGATCACCTCGGGATCGGTGCGGTCGCGCAGCCAGTGCCAGTCGTCGACGCGCCCTCGCTCGACGGTGACGGGGCGCCGGGGGGCGAGGGGCGGATCCACGACCGGGCAGTCTGCCAGCCCCGGCCTACTCCTCGTCGGCGAGGGCGGGATGCACGCCGGGGACCAGCTCGCGGGCGAAGGCGAGCCGGCGGAGGAGGGCGAAGAGCTGGTCGCGCTCCTCCGCGGTGAGCCCGGCGGTGACGGCGCGCTCGTGGCCCAGCGCGATGCGCCAGGCCTCCTCGAGCATCCGCCCACCCTCCTCGGTGAGGAAGAGCGCGCGGGCGCGACGGTCGCGCGGGTTGGAGCGCCGCTCGACGAGGCCGCGCTGCTCGAGAGTGTCGACGAGCCCGACCATCCGGCTCGCCGGGATCCGCAGCGCCGACCCGAGCGCGTGCTGGGAGAGGCCCTGGGCGCGGGCGACGTGGCGGAGGACGAGGAAGTGGCGGGGCTCGAGCCCGAGCGGGGCGAGGATGGCGCGGAAGCGCGTCGAGATCACGTAGCCGAGCTGGGAGATGAGGAAGCCGATCCCCGCCCCCGGCTCGATGCAGGAGGGATCGTCGGCGCCCCTGGGACCATCCGTCACACACTCGATACTAGCAGCCCGAAATCTTTCTGATATACATCGTTCCGCTGTGTAACCAATCCCCCACAGGAGAGAAGCAGGTGGCAGCGAAGAACGACCGACGAGGCCCGGCGGCGCAGCCGGCGGCCTCCTTCATGGCCCGACTCGCCGGGTTCGTCCTCCACCACCGCAAGCGGGTGATGGCGGCCTGGGGCGTGCTCTTCGTCGCGGGCATGATCGCGTCCGGCGCGGTGTCGAACCGGCTGAGCTTCGACTTCTCGCTCCCCGGCCAGCCGGGCTACGAGACCGCGAAGCAGACGATCGCGACCTTCGGCAACGGCGGCGACCAGGCTCCGGCGATCGAGGTGGTCACCGTGCCCGCAGGCCGGACCGTCCAGGGCGACGCCGGGGCGATCGCCGCCGCCTTCGATCGGGCGCGCGCGGCGGTGCCGCGGGTGCGCATCGTCGACCTCGGCTCGACCGGCGACCAGCGCTTCATCACCTCCGACGGGCGCTCGACCTTCGCCCTCCTCTTCGAGCCGACCGCGACCAGCTTCGGCGCCGACACCTCGGCGGCAGGCATCGAGAAGGCGCTCCGCGCCGCCCTGCCCGGCGACACCGTCACCACCACCGGCCTCGAGGCGCTCGCCTCCGGCGGCGACAACAGCGGACCCGGCGTCCTCGCCGAGACCCTGCTCGCGGGCGCCGGCGCGCTCGTCGTCCTCGCCGTCGTCTTCGCCTCCTTCCTGGCCCTCGTCCCGCTCGCGGTCGCCGCGGTCTCGATCCTCGTCACCCTCCTCGTCATCCTCGGGCTGACGACCCTGACCGAGGTCTCGTTCATCGTCGAGTTCCTCGTCTCCCTCGTCGGCCTCGGCGTCGCCATCGACTACTCCCTGCTCCTCGTCACCCGCTGGCGCGAGGAGCGGGCCAAGGGCGCCGACAACGAGACCGCCGTCATCACCGCGGTCTCGACCGCCGGGCGCGCGATCGCGCTGAGCGGCCTGACCGTCGGCATCGGCCTGATCGCCCTCGTCGTCCTGCCGGTGCCCGGGCTGCGCAGCGTCGGCATCGGCGGCATGCTCATCCCGATCGTCTCCGTCGCCGTCACCCTGACCCTGCTCCCGGCGCTGCTCGGCGGCATCGGGCCCCGGGTCGACTGGCCGCGGCTGCGCCACGAGGTCCATGCGAGCCGGCCGTGGACGGCCTGGGCCCGGCTCATCGTCCGCCACCGCTCGGTCGCGGCGATCGCCGGCGTCGCCCTCCTCGGGGTGCTGATCATCCCCGTCTTCCATCTCGAGACCGGCGCCACGAGCGCCGACGCCCTCTCCAAGACCGGCCCGGCGCACGCCGCCTACCAGACACTGCTCGACGGCGGTGTGCCGAGCGGCGTCATCACCCCGATCGAGGTGCTGGTGAAGGCCGGCGACGCCAACGCCGCGCTCCAGCGGCTGCAGACCGTCCCGGGGATCGTCACCGCCGACGTCCCCACCGGCTCCTCGCGCAACGGTCTCACCGACCTCGTCGCCCTGCCGACCGAGGAGACCGTGAACTCCTCGACCCTCGCCACGGTCACCGCCGTCCGCGACGCGATGGCCTCGCAGCCGGGAGTGATCGGCGTCAGCGGCATGGGCGCCATCGAGCTCGACTACAGCCACGCCGTCTTCGGGACCTTCCCGCTGATGTTCACGATCGTGGCGCTCGCGACCCTGCTGCTCCTCGCCCGGGCCTTCCGCTCCCTCGTCCTCGCCGCCAAGGCGGTGGCGATGAACCTGATCTCCCTCGCGGCCACCTTCGGCCTGCTGACCTGGTTCTGGCAGGACGGCCACGGCTCGAACGCCCTGTTCGGGATCCCCGCCACCGGCGCGATCACCTTCTGGGAGCCGCTGATGGTGTTCGCCTTCCTCTTCGGCCTGTCGATGGACTACGAGGTCTTCATCCTCGCCCGCGTCCGTGAGGAGTACGACCGCACCGGCTCGACCGACACCGCGGTGGTCGAGGGCATCGGCCGCACCGGCCGTCTCGTGACGAGCGCGGCGCTCATCCTCTTCCTCGCCTTCGCCTCGCTCGCCTCGGCCCCGGACACCGACATCAAGGTGCTCGCCACCGGCCTGGGCGCCGGCATCCTGCTCGACGCCACCGTCGTCCGCGCCCTGCTCGTCCCCGCGGTCATCAGCCTGCTCGGCAGCTGGAACTGGTACATGCCCGGCT
>DATKEY010000111.1:0-6101 GCA_035544475.1 Candidatus Dormiibacterota bacterium
GGCGGTGACACCTCCGGCGGCGGCCCGCACCGCGAGCGCGCGGCCTCCACGTCGCAATCCGCGACCCACGACATCGACCCCCAGTCACCGATTCCCAGCTGCACTCGGGACGAACCCGTAAGGGGGAACGACCGTCGTGGCCGCATCTTGCGGCCCGCCGGGTCACAGGTCGGTGGCGTTCACGCGAAGGTCCCGCCCGGTCATGACGGCGGGTGTGGGGAGGCCGAGGACTCCGAGGACGGTGGGGGCGATGTCGGCGAGCCCGCCGCCCGCGCGCAGCGCCCCGGTGCCGTCCCCGCAGAGGATCACCGGGACGGGGCTGGTGGTGTGTGCGGTGAGCGGCGACCCGTCGCGCGGGTCGACCTTGAACTCCGCGTTCCCGTGGTCGGCGGTGATGAGCATCGAGCCACCGGCGGCGAGAGTCGCGTCGGCGATGTCACCCAGGCAGCGGTCGACGACCTCGACGGCGATGACGGTGGCGGCGAGGTCACCCGTGTGACCGACCATGTCGGGGTTGGCGAAGTTGACGACGATGAGCGAATCGCCGCCGGCGCGAAGCCGGTCGAGCACCGCCTCGGTGACCCCCTCGGCGCTCATCACCGGCATCATGTCGTAGGTGGCCACCTTGGGCGAGGGCACGAGCAGCCGGTCCTCGCCGGGAAGCGGCGCCTCGCGCCCCCCGTTGATGAAGTACGTGACGTGGGCGTACTTCTCGGTCTCGGCGACGTGGAACTGGCGCAGGCCGTGGACGCTCACCACCTCGCCGAGGGTGTCGCGCACCTCGTCGGACGGGTAGGCGACGTGCACCGGCAGCCCCGACTCGTACTCGGTGAAGGTGGCCATGTGGAGATCGGCGACCCGGCGCGACCGCTCGAATCCGGCGAACTCGTCGTCGACGAGCGCGTGGGTGAGCTGGCGGGCCCGGTCCGGACGGAAATTGAAGAAGATGACCGAATCTCCGTCC
This sequence comes from Candidatus Dormiibacterota bacterium, assembly GCA_035544475.1. Taxonomy (GTDB): domain Bacteria; phylum Chloroflexota; class Dormibacteria; order Aeolococcales; family Aeolococcaceae; genus CF-96. The sequence continues at coordinate 965 of DATKEY010000111.1, forward strand.
TCGATCCGCACCCGGTGCGAGCCGGCGGGGACGATCGACACCGGCTCGATGAACTCGTCGGTCACCCCTGCGGCGTAGCGCTCCTCGATGTAGTCGACCGCGGCGGGGGCGGTCCCGTCGCCGGCGCCGGCGATCACCTCGTAGGCGCGGGCGGTGCGCTCCCAGCGGCGATCGCGGTCCATCGCGTAGTAGCGCCCGCTCACCGTGACGACGCGCCCGGCGCCGATGCGTGCCAGACCGTCCTCGAAGGTGCGCACGAACCCGGCGGCGCTCGCCGGCGGCTCGTCGCGGCCGTCGAGGAAGGCGTGCACCCACACCCTCTCCAGCCCGTGGCGCCTCGCCAGCTCGACGACGGCGAGGCCGTGGTCCATGTGGCTGTGGACCCCGCCCGGTGAGATCAGCCCCATGAGGTGGAGCGCGGTCCCTCGGGTGCGGGCACGCTCGACCGCCTCGACGAGCACCGCGTTGGTGAAGAATCCCCCGTCCGCGATGTCGCGGGTCACGCGCGGCAGGCTCTGGAAGAGCACCCGGCCGGCGCCGATCGTCAGGTGGCCGACCTCGCTGTTGCCCTGCTGGCCGTCGGGGAGGCCGACCGCCTCGCCGCTCGCGGCGACGGTCGTCCAGGCCCACCGCTCGCGCAGGGAGTCGACCCGCGGTGTCTGCGCGGCGGCGATCGCATTGCCGAAGCTGTCCGGGTTCTCGCCCCAGCCGTCGCAGATGACGAGGACGAACGGCGCACCGCTCACGACTCGACCGCGGTGTTCGCCGTTGCGGCGGCCGCGGCGACGATGACCCCGAACACCTCCGGCTTGAGGCTGGCGCCCCCGATGAGGCCCCCGTCGATGTCCGGCTGAGCGAAGAGCGCGGCGGCGTTGTCGGCGGTGACACTGCCCCCGTACTGGATGATCAGCCGCGCCGCCGCCTCGTCGGAGACCAGACCGGCGACGTGCTCTCGGATCGACCCGCACACCTCCTGTGCCTGCTCGGGTGTCGCGGTACGCCCCGTGCCGATCGCCCACACCGGCTCGTAGGCGACGACGACGCGCTCGAGGGCGGCGGCGTCGAGCCCACCGAGGGCTGCGTCGAGCTGGCGGCTGCACACGTGCAGGGTCGTCCCGTCGTCGCGCTGCATCAGGGTCTCGCCCACCGCGACGATGACGCGCAGCGGATGGGTCAGCGCACGGTGCAGCTTGCGCCCGACCTGCTCGTCGGTCTCGCCGAGGAGGTGGCGGCGCTCGGAGTGGCCGACGAGAACGATGTCGCACCAGCCGGCGAGCGCTGCCGGCGACACCTCGCCGGTGTAGGCGCCCGCGTCCTCCCAGAAGCAGTCCTGGGCGCCGAGAGCGACGCCGCTGCCGCGCAGCTCGGCGCCGACCGGCCACAGGTGGGGGAAGGGAGGGAGCACCGCGACCTCGACGCCCGGCGGGCGGTCGAGGGCGACGACGGAGCGGGCGAGCTCGACGCCCTCGGGCACGGTCGTGTTCATCTTCCAGTTGCCCGCGACCAGCGGGATCCGCCGCAACCCCCCGCTCATGGCTCGCGGTCGAGCAGCGCCGCGACCCCGGGAAGGGCGCGGCCCTCGAGGAACTCGAGGGTGGCCCCGCCGCCGGTGCTGACGTGGGTGATGCGGTCGGCCACGCCGACGGAGTCGAGCGCGGCGGCGAGGTCGCCTCCGCCGACGATGCTCGTCGCCGGGCTCGAGGCGAGCGCCTCGGCGACCGCCCGCGTGCCGCGGGCGAAGTCGTCGATCTCGTAGATCCCGAGCGGGCCGTTCCAGACGACGGTGCCGGCGCCGGCGCAGCTCTCGGCGATCTGCCGGACCGTGTCGGGACCGACGTCGACCGCCGCCTTGTCGGGTGGGATCGCCTTCCAGGCGACCACCTCGCTCGGCGCCCCCGCCCGCGGCTCGGCGGTCACCACCATGTCGACCGGCAGGCGCAGGTCGGCGCCCGCGCCGCGCGCCTCCTCGAGGAGCGCCGCGGCGGTGTCGACCTGGTCGGGCTCGACGAGCGAGGTTCCGGTCTCCTCCCCGAGAGCGCGGTAGAAGGTGCACGCCATGGCACCGCCGACCCAGAGGGTGTCGACACGGCTGAGCAGGCTGCGAACGACCGCCAGCTTCGACGAGATCTTCGCTCCACCGACGATGGCCACGAGCGGCCGCTGCGGGGAGCCGAGCACGCTGCCGAGCATCTCGAGCTCGCGCTGCATCAGCCGGCCGGCGACCGCGGGGAGACGGTGGGCGATCGCCTCGGTGGAGGCGTGGGCGCGGTGCGCGGCGCCGAAGGCGTCGTTGACGTAGACGTCGGCGAGCGCCGCGAGCCGTCCGGCGAGCCGCTCCCCGTTGGCCTCCTCCTCGGGGTCGAAGCGGATGTTCTCGAGCATGGAGACCTCGCCCGGGCAGAGCGCCTCGACGGCGTCGTACGAGGCCTCTCCCCCGCTGTCGCCGGTCACCTTCACCTCGACGCCGAGGAGCTCACCGAGCCTCCGGGCGAGGGGTGCGACCCGCAGCGCCTCGTCGACGCGTCCCTTGGGCCTCCCGAAGTGGGTGACGACGACGACGCGGGCACCGCGCTGGCGCAGCGCCTCGATCGTCGGCACGGCCGCCTGGATGCGCCGGTCGTCGACGATCCGTCCGCCCTCCATGGGGACGTTGAAGTCGACCCGGACGAGCACCCGGCGGCCCCCGACCGCGATGTCGTCGATGCCCCGCTTCGCCGGCGCCGCCGCGGTGCTCATCGCGAGCTCCGCGGCCTCACAGCCGCGCCGCCATGTGGTTGACGAGGTCGATCACCCGGCAGGAGTACCCCCACTCGTTGTCGTACCAGGCGAGCACCTTCACGGTGCAGTCGCCGATCCCCATCGTCGAGGGGAGGTCGACGATCGACGAGTTGCTGTTGTGGAGGAAATCGGCCGAAACCAGCTCCTCGTCGGTCACCGCGAGGATCCCCTGGAGCGGCCCCTCGGCGGCGGCGCGCATCGCGTCGTTGACCTCCGCGGCGCCTGCGGGACGGCTGAGCGTCGCGGTGAGGTCGACGAGGCTGACGTCGGGCACCGGGACCCGCAGCGCCATCCCGTGGAACTTCCCCTTGAGCTCGGGGAGCACGAGCGCCACCGCCTTGGCCGCGCCGGTGGTGGTGGGGATGATCGCCTGCGCCGCGGCGCGCGCGCGGCGCAGGTCCTTGTGGGGGGCGTCGAGCACCTGCTGGTCGTTGGTGTACGCATGGACCGTGGTCATGAGCCCGGTCTCGATCCCGAAGGTGTCGTTCAGGACCTTGGCGACCGGCGCGAGGCAGTTGGTCGTGCAGGACGCGTTGGAGACGATGGTGTGCCGCGCGGGGTCATAGGCGGCCTCGTTGACGCCCATGCAGATGGTGATGTCCTCGTTGCTCGCCGGCGCCGAGATCACCACCTTGCGCGCCCCCGCGTCGATGTGGGCGCGCGCCTTGTTGGCGTCGGTGAACAGACCGGTGGACTCGATGACGATCTCGACCCCGAGCTCGCCCCAGGGCAGCTTCGACGGGTCGCGCTCTGCGAGCACCCGGATGCGGCGGCCGTCGACGACCAGGTGATCGCCGTCGACCTCGACCGTGCCGTGGTAGGGGCCGAGGATGGTGTCGTACTTGAGCAGGTGGGCGAGGGTCTTCGGACTGGTGATGTCGTTGACCGCCACCACCTCGAGGTCGCCGCCGCGCTCCCGCAGCGCGCGGTAGACGTTGCGTCCGATGCGCCCGAAACCGTTGATGCCGATCTTCACTCCCACACCGATCTCCTGTGTCCCCCCAGATCCTCGTCGACTCCTCCGGCGGCGGTCGTTGAGCCTAGCATCCCACCACTGGTGCTCAGCCTCCCCCGGAGGCGGGGTTGGAGTGAGGATTCCCCGCCACAGTCGCGGCGAACCTCGCCGACTCCGTCAGCCGGTGCAGCCGCCCCGCCATCGCCGACCGGCTGACCCCGGCGCGGGCGGCGATCCGCTCCAGGGTGTCCTGGGGATGGCGCAGCCGCAGCTCCGCCGCCTCGCGCAGCCCCTGGGGCAGCCCCTCCCAGCGCAGCGGGTCGTTCCGGAGCCGGGTCGCGGCCTCGACCTGGCGCACCGCGGCGTCGGCGGTGCGGCGCAGGTTGGCGGTCTCTCCGTTGATCCGGCGGTTCACCGCGGCGCGCATCTCGCGCACCACCCGCCCCTCCTCGTACCGGAGCCGGCCGCCCTGCGCACCGATCACGCTGAGCGCCACCCCCACCGCCTCGCCGGTGCGGACCGTCGCCAGCCAGCGACCCCGCCGCTCGACCACCGCGGCGTCGACGCCGAGGCGCCCGAAGGCGTCGCCGAGCGCCGCCGCGGCGCCGGCGGAGCGGGCGAGGATCTCGAGGTGCGCGGGCCGCTCCGGGTGGCTCACCGCGCCGCCCACGAGGAAGGCGCCACGGAGCAGCGCCCGGGCGCAGCACAGCCCGGCCGAGAGCCGCTCGGCCGCGTCGAGGGGCGGCGGGGCGTCGCCCTCGACGGTCACCGCGTAGCGCACCCGTCGCGGTGTCCGCCGGCGCTCGACGTGGGCGCTCCGGCGGTCGGCGCGGAGCGTCCCGAGAGCGGCGCGGGCGGCGACGGGGCGGGTGGTGATGAGCTCCGCATGCGGGCGGGCGGCGCCGGGCTCGCCCGCCCACGCCATCCCGACGAGCAGCGCGGCGCGGCAGCACGGCAGTGGCGGCACATGGGGCGCGAGCTCGGCGACGACCTCCGCGGTGAACGACAGCCCACGTGGTGCACCTCGGGAGCGCCTCATCGGGGGTCGGGGCGCTCGACGTCGCGGTGGCGGAGGACGACCGCGATCCCCTCGGCGCGCAGCCGCCCGGCGAGCTCGCAGGCCACCACGACCGAGCGGTGACGGCCGCCCGTGCAGCCGACGGCGACGTGGAGACGGGTCCGATGGCGCTGCACCATCCCGTCCACGGTCCAGCGCAGCAGGTCGGCGAGCCGGTCGACGAACTCCGCGCCGGGGGGATGGTCGAGGACGTGGGCGCGCACCGCCGGGTCGAGCCCGGTGAGCGGGCGCAGCTCCGGGTCCCAGAACGGGTTGCGGAGCATCCGCGCGTCGACCACCCAGTCGGCCTCGAGCTGGGGGCCGTACTTGAAGCCGAAGGACGAGAG
>DATKEY010000112.1:0-4597 GCA_035544475.1 Candidatus Dormiibacterota bacterium
CTCAGCAGCCGCTGCACCATCGGCTCGACGATCGGCTCGACGCCCTCGACACGCACCCGGCGGGCCATCTCCAGCCGGTCGACGCGCGCGGCCTCGCCGTCGCCGGCGGCGCGGGTGTCGGCGAGCACCAGAGCGCGCACCCGCTCCGGGGCGGTGCGCAGCATCGCCATCGCGGTGTAGCCGCCCATCGAGATCCCGACCACCGCCACCTCGGTGACGCCGAGCTCGTCGAGAGCGGCGAGGAGCGCGGCGGCGACGCCGTCGAGGGTGAGCCCGGGCGGCGGCGGCGGCGAGGAGCCGCAGCCGTAGGCGTCGGCGCGCAGGCAGCGCCAGCGGTCACTCAGCACGGCGACCTGGTGGTCCCATTGCGACGCGTCGACGGGGAAGGCGTGGAGGAGGAGGACCGGCCGGCCCTCGCCGGAGTCGTGGAGGTACGGGAGCGCGGTCAGGCGCTCGCGACCCGGTCGGCGGCGGGGAAGTCGGTGTCGAGCGAGGCCGGCTCGATGTGGGTGCGCGCCATCCGCTCGACGTCGCGCAGCCGCAGGATCTCGCTCGGGGTGATGAGCGTGACCGCCACCCCCTTGCGTCCCGCCCGGCCGGTGCGGCCGACCCGGTGCAGGTAGTCCTCGGGCGTCAGCGGAACGTCGAAGTTGATGACGTGGGAGATGTCGTCGATGTCGAGGCCGCGCGCGGCGATGTTGGTCGCGATGAGAGAGCGGGTGTGCGCGTCCTTGAACTGCTTCATCGCGCGGTCGCGGTCCTTCTGCGAGAGGTCGCCGTGGAGCAGTCCGGGGTTGTACCCGCGCGACCGCAGCTGGATCTCCAGCATGTCGGCGTTGCGCTTGGTCTCGGTGAAGATCAGCGCCATCGTGAGGTCGGGCTGGTCGAGGATGCGGCTCAGCGCGTCGACCTTGTCCGCCCAGCTGGTCTGGATGTACAGCTGCCGGATGTCGGAGGCGATCTCCGGCGTGTCGCTGACCGTGATCCGCTCGGGATCGCGCATGTACTTGCTGCTGAGCCGCGCCACCCAGTCCGGGACGGTGGCGCTGAACAGCAGCGTCTGCCGCTCGACCGGGCACTGGCGGAGGATGCGCTCGACGTCGGGCGCGAAGCCCATGTCGAGCATACGGTCGGCCTCGTCGAGAACCGCGATGCGCACCCCGGCGAGCGAGATCGTGCCGCGGTTGCAGTGGTCGAGGAGGCGACCCGGGGTGGCGACGACGACCTGGGGATGGGTGTGGAGCAGGTCGAGCTGGCGGCGGATCGCCTCGCCGCCGAAGATGGCGATCGAGCGGATGCCGCGGTGGCCGCCGATGCGGGTGAGCTCCTCGTGCACCTGCACGCAGAGCTCACGCGTCGGGCAGAGGATCAGCGCCTGCACCGCCGGGCCGTCGGGGTCGAGGCGTTCGACGATGGGGATGCCGAAGGCCGCGGTCTTGCCGCTGCCGGTGTGGGCCTGGCCGATGACGTCACGTCCCGTCATCGCGGGCGGGATCGCCTTCGCCTGGATGGGCGTCGCCTCCTCGAAGCCCATCGCGCGCACGGCCTCCATCACCGGTGCGCTGAGGCCGAGGGCATCGAAGCGGACGCGAGGTTCGGGATCGGAGGTCGCGACCCTGTCCTCCGGACGGGGACGGGGTCTCGCGACGGGCGGCCGCGCCGGCCGCAGGCGAGATCGTGGACGCAAGACGCTTCGAGAGTATCACAGGTCGGCGAACGCGTGATCGGGGCCCGCTCCCCACGACGACACCTCCCACCCCACACTCCCCACACCCCCCACCCTCGACAGCGGTCTATAAAGCGGGGGTGGTCCGCGCCGTCCTCTGCACCCTGCCCCTCCCCGCCCCTGCGCCCGAGCGGCTCGCCGCCGCCTCCGAGGTGAGGGTGCTCGGGCGCATCCCCACCGAGTCCGAGCTCGCCGCCGAGGTCGCGTCCGGCGTCGACGTCCTCTGTGCCCAGCTCCGCGACCCGGTCACGACCGCGGTGCTCGACGCCGGGCTGCCGCGGCTGCGGGCGGTGAGCCTGTACAGCGTCGGCTACGACAACGTCGACATCGCCGCCGCGACGGCGCGCCGGATCGTTGTGGGGCACACCCCGGGCGTGCTCACGGACGCGACCGCGGACTGCGCGCTCGGGCTGATGATCGCGGCGGCGCGCCGCCTCTGTGAGGGCGACGCCGTCACCCGCGCGGGCGGCTTCCACGGCATCGAGCCGGAGTTCATGCTCGGGCTCGACCTCCGCGACGCCCTCCTCGGAGTCGTCGGCTTCGGGCGCATCGGCCAGGCGCTCGCGCGCCGGGCGCTCGCCTGCGGGATGCGCGTCGCCCACACCGAGCACCGCGGCGCCCCACCGCCCTCCGACCTCGACGGACGGGTCGTCGCGATGCCGCTCGACCGCCTCCTCGCCGAGGCCGACGTGGTCTCGCTCCACGTCCCGCTCTCCGCGCAGACCCGCCACCTCGTCGACGAGGCGGCGCTGCGGCGGATGAAGCCGACCGCGGTGCTGGTGAACACCGCGCGCGGCGCCGTCGTCGACGAGCGGGCGCTCGTGCGGGCGCTGCGCGAGAGGTGGATCGCCGCAGCCGGGCTCGACGTCTACGAGGACGAGCCCCGGCTCGCCCCGGGGCTCACCGAGTGCCGCAACGCCGTCCTCGCCCCCCACCTCGGCAGCGCGACGGTCCGCACCCGCGCGACGATGGCGGAGATGTGCGCCGCCAACGCGGTCGCGGCGCTCCGGGGCACCGTGCCACCCCACTGCGTCAACCCCGACGCCTGGGCGCAGGGCGCGCCGCCGCCGCTGTGAGCCCCCCGCGGATCACCGCCGCGGACGCCCCGCGGCCCGCGCGGCCGGTGCGCCTCGTCGCCCTCGACCTCGACGGGACCTGCCTCGACGTCCACCAGCGGCTCGCCCCCCGCACCCGGGACGCGGTGCGCGCGGCCGTCGCCGCCGGCACCACCGTCGTCGTCGCGACGGGCCGGATGTACCGCTCCGCCCTCCCCTGGGCGCGGGAGATGGGCGTGACCGCCCCGCTGCTCTGCTACCAGGGGGCGCTCGTGCGAGAGCAGCCCGACGGCGACGGCGCCGAGGCCGGGCCGGTGCTCTTCGAGGACCCCGTCGACCCGCCCGCCGCCGAGGAGGCGCTGCGGATCGCCCGCGCCGGCGGCTGGCACTACCAGGCCTACCAGGACGACCGCCTGCTCTGCGAGGAGGACCGGCCCGAGGCGCACCTCTACGCGCGGATCGCCCAGGTCGAGATCCACTTCGTCGACGACCTCGTCCCGGTGCTCCGACGGGGGAGCACGAAGGTCGTCTGCGTCGTCGACGACCCGGCCGGCGCGGCCCGCTGCGAGGCGGCGATGCGTGCGGGCCTCGACGGCCGGGCGCTCGTGACCCGGTCGCTGCCCCAGTTCGTCGAGATCACCAACCCCCTGGCGTCGAAGGGCCGGGCGCTCGGCCGCCTCTGCGCGCATCTCGGCGTCGGCCTCGACGAGGCCGTCGCGGTGGGCGACGCCCCCAACGACTCCGACATGCTCACGGTCGCCGGCTTCTCGGTCGCCGTCGAGGGCGCCCCCGAGCGTCTGCTCGTCCACGCCGACGCGGTCTGCGCCCCCGCCGAGCAGGCAGGGGTCGCCGACGTGCTGGAGGCCCTCGGCCTGGCACCCTCGTTTTGAGATCGTCGGTATCGGGAAACCTGATATCAGAACTTCGGGGGTGTTCCCCGAGGGATGAGAGGAGTCCTGAGGACCATGGCACTGCACGATGCCCTTCTGGCGCTGACCCGCGGCAGCTTCGGCGACTCGACCGCCGACGTCACCGTCGCGTCGGTCGTCGCCGCCCTGCTGGTCGCGGTGACCGCGTGGACGTTCGTCCGGGGCGGCCGCCACTCCGGCCAGAACTGACCGACCTGCGTCAGCCGGCGCCCGTGAGCACGAGGGCGGCGAGCGCCTCCTCGGCCTCGTCGCTTCGGGCGCCGGGGACGAGGATGTAGTCACGACGGTAGGTCGCGAGCGACAGCACGGGGATGTCCCTGGCGGCGAGCGCGTCGCAGACCTGGGCGAGGTAGCCGGTCACCCCGAAGTCGAAGGGGGCGTAGAGGCCGAAGACGGTCCAGGGTCCGTGGTGCTCGGCGACCGGCACCGCGGACTCGAGGCTGGGGAGCTCCGGCTCGGGGAGGAAGACGGTGGCGCCGTCGGGCTCGACGGTGACGCAGAGCGGCGGCGGCTGGAGGCGGACGACCGGCTCGAGCGGGGTGCCGGGCTGGAGGCGGCAGATCACGAACGGGATCGGCTCGCGGCGCACCCGTGTCGCCGCGAAGAGCTGCTGGAGCGCCTCGAACATCGGCATGGCAGTGCCCCTACCGTCTGGACTCGTAGAACCCCTTGCCGGTCTTGCGTCCGAGCTCGCCGCGGTCGACCCGGTCGCTGAGGATCGGGGTGGGCGCCCAGCGCTCCTCGCCGGTCTGCTGATACCCCTGGCTGAGGATCTCCCTGGTCACGTCGAGCCCGACGAGGTCGCCGAGCTCGAACGGCCCCATCGGCCAGTTGAGGCCGTTGCGCACCGCGAGATCGCAGTCCTCCATGGTGCAGTAGCCGGCCTC
>DATKEY010000113.1:0-12364 GCA_035544475.1 Candidatus Dormiibacterota bacterium
GGATCGTGTTCAGGTAGTCGTTGACGGAGTAGTCGGGCGTCTCGCCGGGCTGCTCGGCGACGTTGCAGACGAACACCTTCAGTGCGGGCGACTCGCGGATCGCCTCGACCATGCCCGGGACGAGCAGGTTCGGCAGGATCGAGGTGTACAGCGACCCCGGTCCCACGACGATAAGCTCGGCGTCGAGGATGGCGAGCTCGGCCTCGGGGTTGATCTGCGGCGACGGCGGGTCGAGGAAGACCCGGTCGATCGGCCCCGTCCCCTGGGGGATCCGCGACTCGCCGATGCGGATCTCGCCGCCGGCGTTGGCACAGAGGACCACGTCCTGGAGGGTGCTCGGCATGATCTGGCCACGCACGCGCAGAACCCGCCCCGAGGCCTGGAGCGCGTGCTCGAAGTCGCCGGTGATCTCGGCCATCGCCATGATGAAGAGGTTGCCGAAGGAGTGGCCGCTCAGCGATCCCTCGCCGGTGAAGCGGTGCGAGAACAGGCTGGTCATCAGCGGCTCGGTCTCGGCGAGGGCGGTGAGACACTGCCGGAAGTCGCCCGGGGGCAGCACCTGGTACTCGGTGCGAAGCCGGCCGCTGGAGCCGCCGTCGTCGGCGACGGTGACGATCGCCGAGATGTTGCCCGTGTACTTCTTGATCCCGCGAAGCATCGAGCTCATCCCGGTGCCGCCGCCGATCGCCACCAGCCGCGGGCCCTTGGCGAGGAGGCGGTGGGTGTAGATCTGCTCGACCACCCCGCTGCCGCTCGTCGACGCCATCGGCAGGAAGGGGCCGAGGACCGATCTGCCGAGGCGGTAGAAGGCGAGGCCCGCCAGGGCGACGCCGAGGCCGAGGAAGAGCACCGCCCGCGACCAGCGGGGAAGGAACTGCAGGGTGAGAGGGCCCACGAAGCGCGGGAAGGAGATCGTCGTGTACGCGTCCTTCAGCGCGTACCCGAAGGCGAGGCTGAGGAGGACGATGGCCGCGAAGAGGAGGAGCAGCCACCGCTTCACGTTCAGCCCGGGGGTGAACCACCGCACCATCCCCTCGGGCCGCGGAGGGATCTCGGGCATCGAGGAGCGATTGTCCCACGCCGCCGCCGCGGGCCCGGCGGGCGGGTCCGGGGCCGGCCCCACCACGGTGACCTCGGCAGCGCTCCCCTCCGGCCGCCGGCCGGTCTCGTCACCGGGTGGCCGCTCGAGGCGGGCGCGCATGGTCAGAGACCGCCCCCGGCGGGCGCGATGGGGGCGCGCGCCTGGAGGCGCGCGAGGTCGTGGGTGGCCTCGATGTAGCGGATGGTGCCCGAGTAGGAGCGCATCACCACGCTGTGGGTGCTCATCTGCCCGCGCCCGGCGATGCCCACGCCCTGGAGGAGATGCCCCTCGGTGACACCGGTGGCGGCGAAGAAGACGTTCTCGCCGGCACAGAGTTCGTCGAGGGTCAGCACCCCGGTGTCCTTGCCCTCCGCGCGCATGACCGCGCGCTCGCCCTCGTCGCGCGGAGCCAGCCGCCCCTGCATACCCCCGCCGACCGCCTTGACCGCGCAGGCGGCGAGCACACCCTCGGGGGCGCCGCCGATGCCCCAGAGCACGTCGATGCCGGTGCGCTGCTCCATCGCCGCCCACAGCCCCGCTGCGATGTCACCGTCGGGGATCAGCTTGACCCGGGCGCCGGCGTCGCGGATCTCGCGCAGCAGCCGCTGATGCCGTGGACGGTTGAGCACCACCACCATGAGGTCCTCGACGTCGCGCCCCTCGGCACGGGCGATGCGCTTGAGGTTGGCGGCGACGGTGTCGGTGATGTCGATCACCTTGCGCGCGCGCGGGCCGACGATCAGCTTCTCCATGTAGTAGCAGTGGGTGTGGAAGAGCGAGCCGCGCTCGGCCAGGGCGACGCAGGAGATGGCGCCGGGGAGCCCCCCCGCCACCAGCCGCGCGCTGTCGATGGGGTCGACGGCGACGTCCACCTTCGGCGGGTTGCCGTTGCCGACGGTCTCCCCGCTGTAGAGCATCGGGTTGTCGTCCTTCTCGCCCTCGCCGATCACCACCACCCCGTCCATGTCGACGTACGAGAGGCTGCGCCGCATCGCGTCGACCGCCGCCTGCTCGGGCTCGTCGAGCAGGTCACGCCCCATGTAGCGGGAGGCGGCGATCGCGGCGCCCTCGGTCACGCGAACGAGCTCGAGGGCGAGATTGCGGTCGATCGGGGTGCCGATGTCGCGGCGCTGGCGGGCTCGGGGCGGCATGGCAGGCGGGATGATACGCGGATTCCATGGCGTCCCCGTCACGGGTCGTCCGCTTGCGATTCAGAGCGTCCGGCGCGGCGGAGAATCTCAGCACTGTGAGTCGGGATCTCTGCAGGCTTCACTACCGCCCCGCCGTCGGCCTCTGCTCCGACTGCCGCCACGGCGTGTGCGGCGAGTGCAGCAGCCCCCGCGGTCTCTGCCCGCAGTGCGTCGAGCGCCGCGAGATGGACGACGCGATGTCGCGAGAGCGCCGGCGCTCCCGGATCGCGCTGCGCCGGGCCGGCATCGCCATGCACTCCGAGCGCGGCGACCCGGTGATCCTTCGCGAGGGTCCGCTGCGGCTCGTCGTGCCGCTGGCCGGCGCCGCCGCGACCGTCTTCGCCGCCGCCGCCGCCTGTGCCCTCCTCGAGCACGGGCTCGGGCTCGACCCGGCGGTCTCGGTGGTGCTCTGCGGCGCGGTCATCGGCCTGTGCATCCGGCTTCTCTTCGGCGGCGTCTCGCGGACCGCCGGAGCCCTTGCAGCCGGGCTGTGCGTCACCGCCGCGGTCGCCGGCCGGTGGTGGGCGGGGACGTACGTCGAGCCGGCCGGCACGGGCCCGGGCCTGCGCCCGCTGTCGGACTGGGTGCTCGCCCACGGAGCGGTCGCGCCGGCGCTCTACCTGATCGCGGCGGTGATCGCCTACGGCGCCGCGGCGGGACACCGCGCCGCGTAGTCCGGACCCGGCCCAGATTGCGCTTCGGCTGAGCCGTCGGGCTGCTAGCATGCCGGTTCCGGGCAGGGCCCCCGCCAACCCCACAGGGACACCTCCGATGGCCGATGACATCCTCGACCGCGTGCGCAGCTTCGCCAGCCGCAGTGACGAGCAGCCTGTGGAGGAGCCCGGAGAGGAGCCGGCCGAGGCCGAGGAGACGGCGGCCACCGAGGCAGCGGAGGAGACGGCGATGGCAGACGCGAAGGCGGCCCCCCAGGTCAAGGACGCCGGCGCCACCGAGCAGGCGCCCGCCGCCGCTCCGAGCGCCGCGCGCAGCGGTGGCGGTCTGGCCCCCGCGGGGATCATCCGCGCCTGCCCGATCCCGTCGGGCGCGGTGATCTTCGGCGAGCTCACCTCGGCGTTCGTCGACGGCCCGCGCCTGGTGTCCTTCCTCGGCGAGCGCCGCCACACCGGGGCGATCGTCGACGCCGGGCGCAACCGCGTCCAGGTCGCCCTGCTCTACGAGGGCACCGCGGTCGGCCTGGTCGCCGTCGGCGAGGGCGCGACCCGGCGGGTGGAGTCGCTCAGCCTCCCGGCGCCGGGGAGCGGCGACGAGCACCAGCTCACCGTCCTCACCTACCGGCCCGAGGTGACCCTCGCGCTCGCCCAGCTGGTCAACACCCCGGAGCGCTTCGACCGGATGCACGGCTCCTTCGTCGACCTGCCGGCGCTGCTCTCCTTCCTCCGCCGCGAGCGGGCCAACGGAGCCGTCCGGGTCACCACCGGTGAGGACGCGGGGGTGATCCTGCTCCGGGCGGGCGAGGTCCTCGGCGCCTACACCCGGCATCTCCCCGAGCTCGACGACGAGGAGGTCGTGTTCCCGCTCGCGAAGGCCGGCGACGCCGAGGTGGACGTGTGCGTCGGTGCGCTGACGCTGCCGCCCCCGTCGATCCCGGTGGCCTCGATCCTGGTCTGATCCGGGCGAGAAGGTGCGGCGGCTCCGCCTCGTCCTCGGCGCCCTGCTCGGTGCGGCGACGCTCGCGCTGGGGCTGGGCGCCGCCTGCGGGTCGGACAGCCCGGCCGGCGGCCCGGGGAGCCACGACACCCCCGAGGGCGCGGTGCGCGGCTTCCTCGACGCCGTCGCGGCCAACGACCTCAAGGACGCGCTGAACTGGATCCCGCCCAAGCAGCGCAAGGCCGCCTCCGACCTGCTCAACGGCGCGCTCGGGGTGAAGGTCAGCTTCAGCGTGCAGCACATCGACGTCGGCACCGCGACCATCGACCGCGAGAACCCCGACCAGGCGATGGTGGCGCTCAAGGGCCAGGCCTCCGCCTGCGTCAACGGCGGCTCGGGGGACTCTGCGCTCAACACCTGCTACCCGTTCTCGAAGTTCGCCCAGACCGCCGGCTCGGACCAGATCTCCTGCGTGCGCATCGGCGGCCAGTGGTACGTCGACTTCGGCTCGGGGAGCGACGCTCCGCCGTCCGACGCCGGCTCGCCGGCGCCACCGACCGGGAACGGGGCGCCGACCCCGGGCGGCTGAGCGGCTACCATTGACCTCGCGGTCGCACCAACCGTGGTGTCGGCACGCCCGTGTGGAGTGTGGAGGCTGTCGTGACCCCGTCGGAGCCGCCATGGCGTCGCTGCCGTGATCTTCCTCAGCGACTTCCTACGCGCCGACGTGGTCGACGTCCACCAGCGGACCGTCGGCAAGGTCCGTGACCTGGTCGTCCGCATGGGCGACCCCTACCCCGTGGTCATCGCGCTGGCCCTTCGCAGTCACTCGGCGCCGGCGACGATCGACTGGACCGTCGTGCGGACGTGGGAGGCGCGGGAGATCAGCCTCAACGTCGCCGTCGCCGACCTCAAGCCGCACACCGCCGTCCCCGAGGAGATCTGGCTGAGTCGCGACATCCTCGACAAGCAGATCGTCGACACCGACGGGCGCCGGGTGGTCCGGGTCAACGACCTCCAGCTCCAGGCGAGCAACGGCTCGATGCTGCTCGTCGGGGTGGACATCGGCACCCGCGGCCTGCTCCGCCGGCTCAACGCCGAGCACGTGGGACGGCGGCTGCGCCGGATGACCGGCGGCGACCTCGCCCAGAGGGTGATCAGCTGGGACGCGGTCGACACTCTGCACAGCGACGAGCACTCGGTGAAGCTGCGCATCAGCCACCGCAAGCTGTCGAAGATGCACCCCGCCGACATCGCCGAGATCGTCGGCCAGCTCGGGGGCCGCGACCGGGAGGCGATCTTCGCGAGCCTCGACGACGAGACCGCGGCCGACACGCTCGAGGAGTCGAGCGAGGAGGTGCAGGCCCAGATCCTCTCCCGTCTCGACGACGAGCGCGCCGCCGACATCCTCGAGGCGATGTCCCCGGACGAGGCGGCGGACCTCCTCGCCGACCTCCCCGAGGAGCGCCGCGAGCAGCTCATCGCGAAGATGGAGGCGGACGAGGCCGAGGACGTCGAGGAGCTCCTCGCCTACGGGGAGGACACCGCCGGCGGCCTGATGACGACCGAGTACGTGGCCATCCCCGCCAGCCTCACCGCCGAGCAGGCGATCGACCGCCTCCGCGAGCTCGAGCCCGACGCCGAGTCGATCTACTACGTCTACGTCGTCGACGACGAGGAACGGCTGCTCGGGGTGCTGAGCCTGCGCGACCTCATCGTGGCCAAGCCCACCACCCCGATCGCGGACCTGATGATCAAGCGGGTCATCGCCGTACCCCTCGACGCCCGCCCCGAGGACGTCGCCGCGGTGATCGCGAAGTACAACCTCCTCGCCGTCCCGGTTGTGGACGACGATGACCGCATCCAGGGGATCGTCACCATCGACGACGCCCTCGACACGGTGATGCCCGCGGGGCTCAAGCGAAGGGCGCGAGCCCTGTGAGGAGGAGGCGCCCCGGTGAAGACGCCCCCTCAGACCGCCGCCCTTCGCCGCCGCGCCGAGAAGGCGATCGCCGCTCGCCGTGAGCGCCGCGCCGCCCGGCCGCGGCGGTTCGCCGGGGTGCGGCGCTACCTCGGAATCATCGGCCCCGGGCTGATCGTCGCCAACGCCGGCAACGACGCCGGCGGCATCTTCACGTACAGCAACACCGGATCGAAGTACGGGCTCAACCTGCTCTGGACCTTCCTCCCCATCCTCCTCGCGCTCATCGTCACCCAGGAGATGGTGGCGCGGCTCGGGTCGGTGACCGGCAAGGGCCTGATGGACCTCATCCGCGAGCGCTTCGGGGTGCGCTGGACCCTCTTCGCCTCACTCGTCGTCATCGTCGCCAACGGCGGCACCGTCCTCGCCGAGTTCGCGGGCATCGGCGGCGCGCTCGGACTGCTCGGCGTGCCCCTGCCGGTCGCCGTCCTCGGGGCGGCGCTGATGCTGGGGATCCTCGTGCTCCGCGCCAACCGCCGGCTCGTCGAGCGCGTGTTCCTGGCGATGGGGCTCACCTTCATCAGCTACATCGTCACCACCTTCATGGTCCACCCGGTCTGGGGCGACGTCGCCCACTCGCTGATCCCGACGCTCTCCCATCACCCCGGCGCGCCCGACGCCACCTCGTACACCACCGACCTCATCACCCTGGTCGGCACGTCGATCACCCCCTACATGCAGCTCTTCCTCCAGTCGTCGATCGTCGACAAGGGCACCTCGGAGAAGGAGCTGAACTACGCCCGCGCCGACGTCATCAGCGGCTCGACCTTCGCGATGGCGGTGGCCGCCTGCATCGTCATCACCACCGCGTACACCCTGTTCGCCCACGGCTTCGCCGGCCACGACCTGAGCAGTGCGAGCGACGCCGCCAGCGCCCTGAAGCCGCTCGCGGGCGAGCACGCCACCCAGCTCTTCGCCATCGGGCTCCTCGGGGCCTCCCTCCTCGCCGCCGCCGTGCTCCCGCTGAGCACCGCCTTCGTCGTCTGCGAGGCCTTCGGCGCCGAGCGCAGCGTGCAGAACCGCTTCTCCGAGGCGCCGCTCTTCTTCGGGCTGTTCATCGGGCTGCTCGTGGTCGGAGCGGTCACCGTCGCGGTGCTCGGCTCCTCGTCGATCGCGGCGGTGGCGATCGGCACCCAGACCCTCGACGGCATCCTCCTGCCCGTCCTGCTGATCTTCATCCTCATCCTCGCCAACGACCGCCGGCTCCTCGGCCGCTACCGGAACGGACCGTTCAACAACGCGGTGGCGGTGACCTTCGTCGCCGCCCTCAGCGCGCTGACCGGCTACCTGGTGCTGAGCACCCTCATCCCGCTGTAGAGGCCGCGCCGTCCTCGGCCGCGGGAGCGAGCAGGCCGTCGGGCCCGAAGCGCGAGATCGCCTGGGCGGCGCGGCGCAGCCCGGCGTCGAGAGCCTCGACGAGGTGCTCGAGCGGCTCCACCTCGGCCTGGGCACAGGCCCCGAGGAAGCCGCCGGCGAGAGCGTCGCCGGCGCCGGTGGGGTCGATCACCGCGCCGACGGGATGGGCGGCGCGCTCGACGACCCCGTCCGCGGTGACACATGCGGCGCCGAGCGGACCGGCCTTGACCACGACCACCCGCAGCCGGCCGCGGCCGCAGAGCCCGCGCGCCGCCTCGCGCCAGTCGTCCGCCGGCCTGCCGCTCAGCGCGGCGAGCTCGGCGCGGTTGAGGAAGAGCACGTCGGCGGCCTCGACCACCCTGACCACCCGCTCGTGCTGGGAGCCGATGTAGACCGTCATGCTGTCCGCCCCGACGACCCGGGCGCGCGACTGGGAGAGCGCCTCGAGCTGGGAGGCGGGGGGCATGCTCCCGAGGAAGAGCACCTCGGCGTCCGCGGCGGCACCGCGCAGGCGCGGGCGCCAGGACTCGTACGCGCCCTCGTCGGCCTCCTCGCAGGCGGTCACCCAGCTCTCGAAGTCGTGGGTCGCCCGCCAGCGGAAGGTGGGCCGGGCGCTGACCTCGAGCCCGTCGAGGGCGACGCCCGCCCAGGCCGCGGTGCGCCGCAGCCGCTCCTCGGCGTCGCGTCCCACGATCCCGACCAGATGGACCGGGGCGAAGGGCGCGGCGGCGAGCGAGAAGTAGACCGCGGACCCGCCCTGCTGCTCGGTGCTCCGGCCGTGCGGGGTGGTGACGTCGTCGATGGTCACCGTCCCGGTCGCCGTGATCGGCCAGGCCACGCCTCCCGGTTCCGCCTCAGCCGGCGTCGGCGGGGCCGCCCGCGGCCGACCGGGCGGCGGGCACCACGGCAGCGGTGAAGAGCGGAATGATCCGCGCCGTCCCCGGCCGCCGCTCGTCGAGGCGGCGGCGGCAGATCTCCGCCTGGGCGGCGAAGAGCGCCTCGCTCGCCTGGTCCGGGCGGCGCCCCGAGCCCATGTCGTCGCGCAGCGCGGGATCGACCTCGCCGACGAAGCGCACCACCGACGCCCAGAGCTGCCCGGGAAGGAGCGGGTAGCCGCGCACCCGGCACTCCTCGACGAGGTCGAGGATGAGGTCGGATTCGCGCAACCGGCGGTGCCAGCGCATCTCCCGTTCCCTGCGGAAGGCGGCGAGCCGGCGGAGGTTCTCGAGCTCGACCGCGGTCCGCGCGAGGGGCCCGGTCAGGGTCGCGGCGCTCTGGAGCATCGCCGCATTGTAGTACCGGATCCCGCCGATTCCCCCCGCAGCGAACGCGTCAACCCTCGCGTCAGCGGCTCGGATACGAGATCGAGCGCCAGCCGCCGCCGGCGGCGACGAGGTGGACGGTCCGTGACACCGTCGCGGTGGTCGAGGTGGAGAGGCGCACCCGGTAGTCGACGTCGAGCTCGACGACGTCGCGGTGGACGCAGCCGCCCTCGGCGTCGGCCCACTCGGCGAGCCGCCGCGTCTCGCGGACGGAGAGCCCGACCAGGTTGCGGGCGCTCGTCCCCTGGCCGGCGGCGAAGGCGCGCGCGGATCCCCATCGCTCCTGGCAGGGGCCGGCCAGCAGGGCGAACGCCGCCTCGTAGCGGCCGTCGCGGAGGAGCTCGACGAAGCGCTCCTCGGAGCGCGCCGGATCCGCCTCGGGCGGCTCCTCGGGCTCACGGACCGGCGGCGGCGCATCCTGGGCGGCGAGGAGCGCCGCGACCCTGCGGCCGACGGTCTCGACCTCGACGGTCCCCGTCTCCGGGCCGCCGGCCTCCACGAGCGTCGTCGAGGTGCCGGTCGAGCGCGACCAGAAGGTGCGGGTGCGCGGGTCGACGAGGACGGTGTCGGGGTCGCGGTCGAGGGCGGCGGACGCTGCGGTGGCGGGAAGGGACGCCGGAAAGCCCTCTCGCCAGCGGCGCAGCAGATCGGTCAGCACGGCAGCCGCTCTACCCCCATGCGCCCCAGAGGATACCCCGGCCCGGGTGCCCCCGTCAGCGACGGCCGAACTCGAGGACCCGCTCGAGCCGGTCGGCGTCGACACTGCCCGACGCGAGCAGGGTCTCGAGCTCCTCGCGGAGCTCGATGAGGCGGTCGAGGGGCAGGTCGGCGAGCGTGGCCTCGAGCTCCTCGAGCCGGCGCATGGCTCCCTGGTCGGCGCGCGGCGGCGGCGACGGGCGGCGGGCCCGGCGCGGACGCGGAGGGAGCGGGCGGAGGTCGATCTCGTCGCGCACGGCCTCGGTGATCGCGGCCGGCGGCTCACCCTGTTCCCGAGGCGACGGCCCCGGGCCGCCGAAGAGCGCGTCCGCGCTCGGCACCTCAATCCTTCGGGGCACGCCGCAACACCTCCTCCGCCAGCTGCCGGTAGGCTGCCGCTCCGGGCGAGCGACCATCGTACTCGAGGATCGAGACACCCCCGGCACTCGCCTCGGGGAAGCGCACCGAGGTCCGCACGACGGTGTCGAAGACGAGCCCGCCGAAGCGCTCGCGCACCCGGCTCAGCACCTCCTCGCTGTGCACCGCGCGGCCGCGCTGCATGGTGCCGAGGATGCCGCCGACGCGAAGCCCGGGGTTGAGGGTGACGCGCACCGACTCCACGGTGCCGAGGAGCGCCTTCATCCCGCCGAGGGCGAGGAAGTCGAGCTGCAGCGGCACGAGCACCTCGCCGGCGGCGGCGAGCGCGTTCACGGTCAGCATCCCGAGGTTCGGCGGGCAGTCGATGACCATCGCGTCGAAGCGGTGGCGGAGGGGCTGCAGCACGGACCGCAGCCGCGTCCCACCGGCGGAGGCGGTCACCAGGGTCGGCTCGACCTCGCCGAGCCGGGCCGAACCGGTGAGGAGCCAGACCCGCGGCCGGGGACGGCGCAGCACCTCCTCGGCCGCCGCCTCGCCGTCGAGGCACTCGCCGAGCCCGGGACCGTCCCCATCGGGCGCGGCGCCGCACATCACCGTGAGCGCCGCCTGGGGGTCGAGGTCGACGAGGAGCACGCGCAGACCGGTCTCCGCCAGGGCGAATCCGAGGTTCTGGGCGGTGGTGCTCTTGCCGACGCCGCCCTTCTGGTTCGCGACAGCGATCACCCGAGCCACCGCGGTCAGCCCACCACCGGTGGCGGGGCGGGCGGTGCCGCGGGAGGCTCGGTGCCCGGCAGCGGCACCGACGGGCGCTGCACCGGGGGCTCGACGCCGTCCCTCACGAGGCGCTCGCGGACGAAGCCGCGCATCGCCGGCAGCGGCACCCCGGTGGGGCAGACGGCCGCCGCGGCGTGCCAGTCGACGCCGTCGAGCGGGAGGTCGCGGGTGACCCAGAGGTCGGGGAGGCTGCGGGTGAGCTGGGAGGGCAGCCTCTCGGCGCGGACGTACCCGGCCCGGGGCGCCGCGAAGCCGCAGAGGCCGCAGGCGACGCAGCGCCCGTGGGCGCCGAGCTGGTCGCGCTCCGACGCGCTCAGCGCGGTGATCCGGGCGGGCCCGTAGAGCTCGTCGAAGCGGGCGAGCCCTGCGTCGGTGTCGGTGCCCCTGCCGGCCAGGCGCAGCGCGCCGCGGCGGGCGAGGTGGCGGCCGTAGAGGGCGCCGAGACGGGTCAGGGCGGCGGCCCGGCGGAGCCCGGGGCGCTCAGACATCGCCCATCGCGTACATCGCCCCCCGGTAGAGCTCCTCCTGGGCGACCGCGACGCCCTGGAGCACCGCGGGCCGGTCGCGCCAGCGGCTGTCGAGGAAGTCGCGGACCTCCTCCTCGGTGCGGCGCTGGGTCCAGCCGCGCTCCTGGGCCAGCACCCGCGCCGCCGGCCAGGCGCAGCGCATCCCCAGGCACCCCCCGCCGGTGCACCGGGTGCGGCGGTAGAGGTCCTCGAGCCGCTCCACCTGCTCGTGGCGAACGCAGTGGCGCACCTCGGCGAGGGTGACCGGCTCGCACTCGCAGAGCACCGCACGCCGCTCCGCCGGCTCGGCGGCCTCGAGGAGCGCCTCGGCCCCGTCGCCGTGGCGCAGCCCCAGACGCGCGGCCACCGCGAGGGGCACTCCGAAGCGCGCCGCGACCGCGGGGACGTCCACCGGCGAGCCACCCCCGGGAAGCGGGACGAGGTGGGTCCGGCAGGCGACCGGCGGCCGCCCCAGCACCCGGAGGAGCACGTCGACGGTGTCCTCGGCCATCTTCCGGAACATCGACATCTTGCCGCCGACGATGCTGACCAGGCCGGCGGCCCCCTCGTCGCGGTGGTCGAACACCCGGTAGTCGCGGGTCAGGTCGTCCTCGTAGGGGCGCCACTCGTGGAGCGTCGGCCGCACCGCGGCGTTGGCGTGGGCGATGCGGTGGGAGCGGATCGACGGGAGCACGCGCTCGGTCGCCTGGAGGATGTACTCGACCTCGTCGTCGGTCACCTCGAGCTGCTCGGGGTCGCCGTAGTAGTCGTCGTCGGTGGTCCCGAGGATGGTCGCGTTGGCGTGCGGCACGAGCAGCAGCCCGCGGCCGTCGACCGCCTCGAGGGCGAGGGCGACGTTGGTGATCCGCCGGTCGTAGATGAGGTGGACCCCCTTCGCGGGACGCAGCCGCAGCCGCACCCCCGCCATCGCGCAGAGCTCGGGGGCCCAGGGGCCGGTCGCGTTGCACACCGCCCGGGTGGCGACCGTCTCCTCGCCGCCCCCCAGCCGAGAGCGCAGGCGCACGCTGCGCACCGCGCCGCCCTCGCGGCCCAGGCCGACCACCTCGGTCCAGGTCCGCAGCTCCGCCCCGGCCTCGCGGGCGGCGAGCGCGTTGAGGGTGACGAGGCGGGCGGCGTCGACCCCCCACTCGTCCATGCTCAGCGCGCCGACGAGCGCGGGATTGAGCCCGGGCTCGAGCCGCAGCGCCGCCGCCCGGTCGAGGCGCACGTGCGGGCGTCCCGCCTTGAAGGGCTGGTAGCGGTCGTAGGCCTCGAGCCCCACCTCGGTGGTCTCCATCCCCCGCTTCGCCCCGGGGAGGATGGGGATGAGGAAGACGACGGGGAAGAGGAGGTTGGGGGCGATGCGCTGGATGTGGCCGCCGTCGAGGCAGGAGATCCGGGTCGTCTCCCAGTCCCGCTCGAGGTAGCGGATCCCGCCGTGGATCATCCCGCTGCTTCCCCACGTCGTCCCC
>DATKEY010000114.1:0-15939 GCA_035544475.1 Candidatus Dormiibacterota bacterium
TCCGGTCGTCGTGTCGATCGTCCAGGTCACCGGCGAGCCGGCGTTGCCGCCCGGCAGGGCGTCGGTCAGGGTCACCCCCGTCGCCGTACCCGCCTGGGTGTTGCTGATCGTCACGGTGAACCCGATCGGGCTCCCCGCCGATACCGAGGCGGCGTCCGCGGTCTTGGTCACCGTGATGTGCGCGCAGAGCACCTGCTCCGACGCCGACGCCTGGACGGGGCTGGTCGGGTCGTTGGTCGCGCTGAGGGTGGCCGTGTTGTTGTACGTGGCGCAGCTCGTCGCCGAGGTCACCGCGGTGATGTGCACCGTCAGGCTGGCGCCGCTGATCAGCGTGATCGGCTGGCTCGCCAGGCTCAGCGTCTGGCTCCCCGCGCTGCCGCTGACCGAGAACGACGTCGGGTTGCCGCTGGTGGTGTCGATCGCCCAGGTCACCGGCGTCGCCGCGTTGCCGCCCGGCAGCGGGTCGCTCAGGGTCACCCCCGTTGCCGTGCCCGGGCCGGCGTTGCTCACCGTCACCGAGAACCCGATCGCCGTCCCCGCCGAGACCGAGGCCGCGTCCGCCGTCTTGGTGACGTGGATCGCGGGGCAGATCACCGTCTCGGTGGCCTGCGCCATCCCGGATCCGTCGTTGGTGGCGCTGACGCTGGCGCTGTTGTTGTAGGTCGCGCAGCTCGTCTTCGTGGTCTGTGCGACGACGTGCACCTTCAGGCTCGAGTTGCCGGCAAGGCTGATCGGCTGCCCGGCGAGGACGAGGTGCTGGCTGCCGGCGGTGCCGGTGATCGCGAAGGCGGCCGGGTTTCCGGTCGTCGTGTCGATCGTCCAGTGCACCGGCGAGCCGGCGTTGCCACCGGGGAGCGCGTCGGTCAGGGTCACCCCGGCCGCCGTGCCCGCGCCGCTGTTCGACACCGTCACTGTGAAGCCGATCTGCGTCCCCGCCGACACCGGCGTCTGGTGGTCGGCGGTCTTGGTGACCCCGATCGCCGCCGCGAGGACGGTGAGGATCTCCGAGGTGCAGGGGCTCTTCGCCGCGAGGTCGTTGCCGTCACCGGAGTACGACGCCTGCCAGTAGTAGGTGCCGGCGGCGTTGAAGGTGACAGACGGGGAGTTCGGCACCACGCGGTTGGTGACGATCACCTGGCCGGGCTGGGCACTGATCTGCCCGCCTGCCCCGGTCGTCGCCGGGGTCGTGCAGGTGGTGTCGGTGAACACCGTGTAGGTGACCGTGCCGCCGGCGCTGGAGGACGCCCCGGTGAGGGTGGCGCTGTCGTTCGCCGTCCCGCCGACGCTGATCGAGCCGGCGGACAGGGTGGTGGCGATCGTCGGGCCGAAGAAGAGCGCCGAGGCGGAGAGCGCACGGTCCTGGGAGCCGGTCGACGCCCCGTCGAGGGTGTTGAGCGCCATGTGGTACGGGGAGCCGTTGATCCCGGTGGCGGAGTTGCCCGTTCCCCAGTCGAGCGCGGTGGCGATGTGACCACCCCAGGTGAGGACGATCGTCTGGGTCCCGCTGCCGCCGATGGTGAAGGGCAGCGAGACCGTGGTCATGCACATCCCCGTGCCCGACACGACGTTCTGGCTCAGGTACGTCGCGGTCCCGATGGTCGACCCGGAGGGGCCGAAGAGGTCGAAGGTCCCCGGCTGCTGGGTGAAGGTGCCGTTGTGGACGTTGCCGGTGCTCCCGGAGCCGCCGCAGGTCTGGGCCGCCGCGGAACTGACGTCGGCCAACGGGACCGGGGAGGTCGCCCTCGGCGCCGGGGCGGTCCCGTTGTCGGGGCAGTCGGTGGCCGACATGCTCCCGCCCGGGACGAGGTCGGCGCAGGGGTTGTTGTAGTTGGCGTGGAACCCGGGCGGCGTCGGGCAGCCGCTCCCGAAGGGTTGCGCACACGCCGTCGAGGTCGTCTCGGTAGCGTCGTAGGAGCCGAGGTAGTCGATCGCGTGCGCGCCGCTGTGGACGGTGTCGTACTGGAAGACGAGGGTGTGCGCACCGGCCGGAGCCGAGATCACCGTGCGGTAGGCGATGAACTCGCCCTCACGCCAGTGGGACTTCGAGCCGTTCGAGTTTCCGCTGACCCAGTTCGCGTACCCGCCGGAGTTCGGCTGGCCGTTGAGGATCGAGACGCTGCCGCCTCCGTTCGCGCCGGCGCACTGCTCGAGGGTGAGGGGCGGTCCCACAGCACCGTTGGTGCACTGGCTGAGGCTGGCGGACCCGCTCGCGAGTGCGCCCTGGATGTAGGAGGCCGGGAGGAACACGGCCACCGCGACCGAGAAGAACGCGGCGAGGAACCGCCGTCGCTGTGCCAACACGTGCCACCCCCTACACAACCGAGGGCGTGCGCGCACCGAGGCCCGTCACGGGCCTCCCTGTCACGAACCCCAGTTGCTACTCATCCGTCGCGTACCGCGGGACCAGAGGCCCCGGCACAGGATGTCGACGGGTTTTCGGGAGAAAGTCTTGCGGTCGCTCCACCCGCCGAACTCGGAGCCGGACGCTCGCGGAGTCCCTACACCCGCGTCAGGTCGGCGCAGAGGATGGGCCGGAAGAGCGGCTCGAGAGAGCCGCCGGAGCCGATCTCCGAGCGTGCCCCCCGGTGGACGAGCACGTACCAGCTCTCCTTCGGCGGCACCGCGTCGACGCCGGTCAGGGTGCTGGTCGCGTCGATCCTCCCCTGGGAGTCGGCGACCAGCTCCCGGAGGGAGTACTTCCCGCTCCCCTGCTTCCTGCACGAACCGAGGGCGATGTCGGCGGCGTGGCTGCTCTTCGAGGCCAGGCCGAAGCCGGTGAGGTGGACGGTGAGCGTCCTCGCGCCCTGGTCGTACGCGAGCGACACCGACGCGGCGGGCTTCTGGCCGGGGAAGGGATAGAGCGGCACCGCCACCGTGCTCGAGGTGGTGGCGGGGATGTCGGTGCACGCGATCGGGGTGGCCTCGGCATCCGGGCCCTTTCCCGAGTCCGCCGAGGAGACGAGGTGGAGGTCGAGCTCCATCCCCGTGGGGATGCCCTTCGGCGCGGGCTCGGATGCCGTCACCGTGGTGTCGACCGCGCCGCCGGCGTCGGCGGTGACGTCGGGGAAGGTGAACGCCGGGGCACCCTGCTTGCCTGTGCACCTGCTCGCGGTGAGGTGGAGGGCGTGAGCGCTGTTCGGGGTCAGGCCGTAGGCGCCGAGCTTGACGCTCAGCCTCTTCGTCTTCTCGTCCCAGCTGAGGACGGCGGTGCCGTCGGGCATGTTGGTCAGCTGCACGGCGGGGCCGAAGGCCGGCGTCGCGGTCGGCGCGGAGGAACCGCTCCCGCACCCGGCGAGCGCGGCGGCGAGCCCGACCGCGGCGAGAACCCGTCCTCCACGACTGCCCACGCGACGCCTCCCCGGTGCGGCCGGCCGGCGGGGGAGGCTATCACCCCGCCCGGCCGGGGCGGGGACGTCAGCGCGCGTTCAGCGGGACGCCGTCAATAAGGAGTCCCGACGAGCTCGGCGAGGCGGGCGAGGTCGCGGCTCGCGGGGTGGTGGGGGTCGAGCTGGACGACCGGCCGGCCGGTCGTGGTGGCCCGGTGGAAGATCCCGAGGTCGTGGGTGATCTCGAGGGGGATGCGGTGACCGAGGAAGGCCTCGACCCGCTCCCGGGTCAGCTGATCGGAGGCGACCGTCTTGTTGTAGACGAGGAGCAGCCGCTCCTCCTCGACGTCGAGGCTGCGGAGGATGTCGAAGAGGATCAGGGTCCGGCGGAGCGCCGTCACCTCGGGCACGACGACCACGACGATCCGCTGGGCGGCGGTGAGGGTGGTGAGCGCCGGGTCGCCGAACCCCGGGGGGACGTCGACGACGACGTGGTCGTGGAGCGCCCGCATCCGGGCGAGGAGGTGGTTCACCCCGCTCTCGTCGATGTGGAGGCCGTCGACCGGGTTGCGCGGGGCGCCGAGGATGCGCAGCCCGCTGTCGTGGCGGGCGAAGAAGTCCTCGGGGGCGCAGTCGTCCCCGTCGACGACGAGAGAGCGGATGAGCTGGTCGGTGCCCCCGCGCGGCGGCACGTCGAGGAGCATGGGGAGGTCGCCGTACTCGAGGTCGAGGTCGACCGCGACGACCGAGCGGTCGGGGTGCATCGCGAGCGCCAGGGCGAGGTTGGCGGTGATCGTGCTCACCCCCGTGCCCCCCTTGGCGCTCGTCACCGCGGTGACCTGGCCCTGGATCTGCGGGGTGGGCTCGCGGCCCTCGGCGATCCGCTTGAGCATCGAGACGAGCCGCACCTCGAGGATGTCGAGGTCGAGCGGCTTGGCGAGGATCTCGTCGGCGTAGTCGCGGCCGGTGGTGAGCTCGGCGCTCTCCGGATGGGAGCCGAAGAGCACCACCGGGATGTTCTCGGTGGCGGGGTTGCGGCGGACCGTCCGGGCGAGCTCGTGGCCGGTCATGTGGGGCAACACCACGTCGCAGAGGACGACGTCGGGCTCGTGACGGCGGAGCTGGTGCCAGGCCTCGACGCCGTCACGGGCGGTCTCGACCTGGTGCCCGCGCATCTCGAAGTAGCGCTTCAGCTGCTTGCGGAGCGAGGCGTTGTCGTCGGCGATGAGCAGGCGCATGGGCTCCCCGACGGTAGCACCGGCCCGAGGCGGCCTCACGAGGCGGCAACGGACCGTGAAGGGGCCGTGACCCGCCGGTTTCCGGAGCCTCACGGCACCCTGCCCGGGCGCGACGGTCACGACCGGTCCGGGCCGCGCACAATTGCGCCCGGAGACCGGAGCGGCACAAGATTCCGCTCGGGAAGTGCGTTGACACTGACGACCGGGCTGAGCGGCCACAGTGGCGCTCCCAACTCGCCCCGAGAGGATGGACGGATGGCTGGACAGGCTTGGCGGGTTGCCGTCATCGCCGGAAAGGGCGGCGTCGGCAAGACCACCACGGTGATCAACCTCGGCGCCGGCCTCGCCGCGCTGGGGCGACGCGTCCTGCTCGTCGACTGCGACCCGCAGGGCAACCTCACCTCGGGCCTGGGCCTCGACCCGTACGCCCGCCGCCGCACCATCGCCGACGTCATCGTGGGCCGGTGCGCCGCGGTCGACGCCATCCTCGAGACCGAGACCCCGCAGCTCCACCTGATCCCTGCCCACCCCGATCTCAGCGCCGTCGAGTCCGAGCTGCCGGCGCGCGTGAACGCCGAGCTGCGGCTGCGCAACGCGCTGCGTGAGGGCCTCGACTCCCGCTACGACATCGTCCTCTTCGACACCCCGCCGAACTTCGGCTTCCACACCATCTCGGCGCTCGGCGCCGCCCGCTCCGCCCTCGTCCCGCTCCAGATGTCCGCCTTCGCCCTGCGCGGGCTCAAGGAGGTCATCCGGGTGATCGCGGCGGCCCGGCGGCACCTCAACCCCGAGCTCGAGCTCCTCGGCGTGGTGCCGACCTTCGTCAACAACACCCGCTTCAGCCGCGACATGCTCGAGGCGCTGAGCGACGTCTCCCAGGTGAGGGTCTTCCACTCGGGGATCGGCCTGACCGTGAAGCTCCAGGAGAGCGCCCTCCAGGGCGTCCCGGTGCTCGTCTCCGCCCCCTCCTCGAACGCCGCGCGCGCGTACTCCGCGCTCGCCGACGAGATGTGCGAGGTCGCCGGCTCCCGGCTGCGGCCGATGCGACGCGAGGAGACCCCGCGGGTCGAGGAGATCGCTCCCGAGCCGGTCGCCGAGGAGATCGCCCCCGACGAGGTCGACGGAACCCCGACGATGGAGATGACCGCGGTCGAGATCGCCGAGGAGCCGGTGGGCTCCGAGGACGGCCCGGCCGACGGGATCGACGACGGCTACGCGATCACCCTGGCGGGCGAGCCGACCCAGGGAGCCGTGCCGCTCGGCGCCTCCGCGGAGACCGTGCACCATCTCGACGGCCAGCCCGTGCGCAACCGGATGAAGCTCGAGCTCGAGGTCGGCCAGGGCGGGCTTGCCATCGCCGAGCTGCCCCCCGTCGAGCTCCACGCCGTCGAGGAGCACGCCGGCAACGGCCACGTCCACGAGGACGAGGACGCCGCCGCGGCCGAGCCCGAGGTCGAGACCCGGCAGCGCCGCCGGTTCCTCTTCTTCGGCCGCAAGGCGAGCTGACCCCTCAGGACCCGGCGACCCGGCGGTCGACGCCCTCCCAGTAGGGTTCGCGGAGCTGCTTTCGGGCGAGCTTGCCCACCGGGGTGTGGGGAAGCGGGTCGCGCTGCAGGACCACCCGCGACGGCTTCTTGTACGAGCCCAGCCGCTCCAGGCAGAGGGCGACGAGCTCGGCCTCGGTGACCGCGGTC
This sequence comes from Candidatus Dormiibacterota bacterium, assembly GCA_035544475.1. Taxonomy (GTDB): domain Bacteria; phylum Chloroflexota; class Dormibacteria; order Aeolococcales; family Aeolococcaceae; genus CF-96. Next base: position 6,259 of record DATKEY010000114.1, read on the forward strand.
GCACCGTCCGTCTGGCAGATCGCCATCGGCGTCTCCCCCCAGCGCGGGTCGGGGATCCCGAAGACCGCCACCTCGACGACCGCGGGGTGGTCCATGAGGACGTTCTCGAGCTCGGCGGGCCAGATGTTGAAGCCGCCCGAGATGATCATGTCGTCCTTGCGGTCGAGCACGTACACATAGCCGTTGGCGTCGAGGCGGCCGATGTCCCCGGTGAGGACGAAGCCCCCGACGAGACGCTCGGCGGTCGCCTCGGGGTTCTCCCAGAACTCGACCATCTGGCCGTCCTTGCGCACCGCGATCTCCCCCAGCTCGCCGGTGGCGACGGGGTTCCCGGCCTCGTCGACGATCGCCAGGTCGGCGAAGGGCAGCGGGCGGCCGGCGGAGCGCAGCGGGGTCGATCCCGGCACCGTCGAGAACCACTCCTTCGGCCCCATCATGGTCGCCGGCAGCGCCTCGGTCTGGCCGTAGATCTGGTACAGGCAGTCGCCGAAGATCTCGTGGGAGAGGAGCGCGGTGTCGTCGGAGATCGGCGAGCCGCCGACGTTGATCACCTTGAGCGCGCTCCAGTCCCGCCCGCGCGCGCCCGGGTGGCGGGCCAGGGCCGAGAGGATGGTCGGGACCGCGAACAGGAAGCTGATGCGCTCGCGCTCCATGAGCTCGAGGCAGGCGCCCGGATCGAAGTGGTCGACCATGTGGTTGGCGCCGCCCGCGAGCCACACCGGGGTGAAGAGGTACCCCGACCCGTGGGAGATCGGACCGATGTGGAGGCAACGGTCACCGGGCTCGACGGGCGGCCAGGCGTAGAACCAGTCGCGACCGGTGTCGAGCCACGCCTTGTGGCTGTAGGCGACGCCCTTGGAGCGGCCGGTCGTCCCCGCGGTGTGGCGGATGATGTACCAGTCGCCGGGCGACACCGGCGGATCGGGGTCGGTGGCGGAGTGTGACGCGAGCCACCCCTCGTACGAGGCGTCGCGGACGAGGACGTGCTCGAGAGCGGGGAGGTCCGCCTCGATCCCGGCGACCGAGGCCGCGTGGTTCCCGGTGACGAGCAGCGCCCGGCAGCCGGTGTGGCCGAGCATGTGGAGGTGCCCCTCGCGGGAGTTGCGCGGATAGAGCGGCACCCGCACCAGGTTGGCGGCGCCGAGGCCGAGGAAGGCGTCGCCCGCGCTCAGGCAGTTGTCCTCGAGCACGCCGACCCGGTCACCGGGCTGCAGGCCCAGGGCGAGCAGCCCGTTGGCGAGACGCAGCCCGCGCTCCCAGGCCTCGGCGAAGGTGAGCCGCGCCTCGCCGTGGACGAGTGCCTCCCGATCCGCGTTGAACCCGGCCGCACGCCGCATCAGGCTCCGCACGTCCATTGCAGCCTCCTCGTCAGCTCGCGCCGTCGAACGCCGGCCGGCGACGCTCGCCGAAGGCGGCGAGACCCTCGGCGACGTCGGGGTCGCCCATATGCTCCATGAACACCTCGGTCTCCAGCGCGATCGCGCGGTCGAGGGGAAGCGACGCGCCGCCGTCGACGAGCCGCTTCATCCTCGACAGACCCGACCTGCTGAGCGCGGCGAGGCGCCGGGCGAGTGCGGCGGCCTCCGACCGGAGGGTCGCGGCGGGGACGACGCGAAGCGCCAGGCCCCAGGCGACCGCCTCGGCGGGGCTGAGGCGGTCGCCGGTGAGCAGGAGCCCGAGCGCCCGCTGACGGCCGACGAGCCGGGGCAGCCGCTGGGAGCCGCCACCGCCGGGGATGAGGCCGAAGTTGGCGTGCTGGTCCCCGATCACCGCGGTGTCGGCGACGAGGACCAGGTCGCAGGCCTGCATCAGCTCGAAGCCCCCGGCGAGGGCGAATCCCTGCACGGCGGCGACGACCGGAACGGGGCAGCGCTCGATGGCGTCGAAGGCGCCCGTGATCGCGGCGATGAACGCCGACATCAGCTCCGGGTCCTCACGCGCACGCTGGACGTGGCGCAGGTCGGCGCCGGCGCAGAAGTGGTCGCCCGCGCCCTCGACGACGATGGCGCGCGCGGTGGCGCCCAACTCGGTGAAGGCCGTCTCGAGCTCGACGACGGTCTCGCCGTCGAGGGCGTTGCGCACCTCCGGCCGGTTGAGGGTGATCGTGCCGACCCCGCCGTCGAGCGCGACCCGAATCCGCTGCAACCCTCCTCTACCCGTACAGGGCGTGGACCAGCAGGAGGAAGACGATCACCCCGACGAGCCAGACGAGCCCGAGCCCGGCGAGATCGCGCCGCCGCGAACGCTTCGCGGTGACCGCCGTCGTGGCCATGCTGCCGCAGATCGGGCAGTGCCCGCCGGTCAGGTCGGGCGCGTAGTCGACCTGGCACTCGTGGCAGATGCGCTTCGGCAGTGGCTGGTCGGTGAGCAGGTTCACCACACCCCGGGAGAGGCGGGTGACCGCGGGCTCACCCTCGTAGCGCGGACGATCCATCATCCCCATCGTCAGGCCCTCCGCGCCATCGCCATGGCGGTGAGGTTGCAGAGCAGGATGACCTCGAGCAGCCCGAAGACGCTCAGCAACAGGGGTCTGCGATCCCTCACCCCCTCGAGGTTCGCGACCGTCGTCGAGCTCAGCGGCACCGGGCGGTTCGTTGAGCCCGGGGTCCCGGGGATGTTCACGGGGGTGCCGCCGCCGAGGGTGTAGGCGCCGCCGGTCCCGGTCAGCGCCGCACCTCCGCCGGACGAGGACGCGCCGCCGGTCACCGGGGAGGTGATGCTGTTGTTGTCGCTCGAGAATCCGCCGCTGAACGCGGGGAAGGTCTTGGCGCTGAGTTGCCCCTCGCTGCGCCCGATCTTCAGGTAGAAGGACGTCCCCGCGAAGGTGTCGTGGGGGAAGGCGACGCCGTTCTCACAGGCGCTGTCGCCGAAGGCCTTGTAGTAGTCGGGGTCGGGGGCGTTGTGGCCCTGGCCGTCGTTCTTGACATGCCACTCGAGGAGCAGGCCGGACGCGTCGCCGGTCACCTCGGTGCCCGCCTTCGCCGTCTGGGCGTTGAGCTTGCAGAGGTTGAAGCCCTGCATCCGCAGCGCCTGGTTCACCGGGTCGTTGCCACAGGACGACGAGCCCTGCTTGCAGATCCCGTCGGTGGTGATCGAGTAGTGGCAGTCGTTGTTGACGCAGACGCCCTGGATCGCGTTGGTCGCGGCGACGTTGGTGCCGGCCGCGGTGCCGTCACCGGCCGCCTTCACCTCGGTCGCGATCGAGGCGATGTAGATGAGGCCGTTGAGCAGCTTGGTGGCGGTGATGCTCGAGAGGGTGTCGACCGCGGTGCCGTTGTCGTCGGTGATCACCTGGCTGTGCGACGAGGAGCCGCCGGTCTGAGCGACCACGTTGACCTGCGGCGGCGCCGCCGGGCACACCTTCTTGTCGGGGGTGAGCACCGACTGCGGCGCCTGCTGGCAATCGGGAGGCGCATTGAGCGGCTTCGGCGGCGGGGTGCTCCCCGGATGGTTCACCACGTTGTAGTAGAAGCTCGCCACCGCCTGGGTGTACAGGCCGGTCAGCTGGTCGAGCGCCCCCACCGTCTGCACCCCGTTGCTCGCGTCGCCGATCGCGGTGAGCTTGTTCGACTGCGCGTGCGCGTGCCCGGCTCCGAGGGTGATCCGGGTGCCGTTGATGTGCTGGTCGACGTTGCCGTCCGCGTCCTGGCTCAGCGGGCTGCTGCAGTTCGCGCAGAGCGCCTCCGCCTGGGTCGGATACGGGATGGCGACGTTGTTGAGGTTCGACGCGGCCTGTGCCGACTGGGGCGGCTCGAGGAAGGCGGCGTGCGCCTCGGCGAGCGGCTGGTTGTTCGAGGTGACGCTGGTGAGCGGGAAGGCGGTGTTGAAGAACGGCGAGGGGCTGATCACCCCGGTCTGGAAGCTGTCGGTGTCGACCACCGACGAGCCCGCGGTCACCTGGTAGACGTCCGGCTCGACCGCGGCGGCGTTCTGCGAGCCCCGCACCCCGAAGGGGAAGGCGAGCACCAGAAGCATGATCCCCGCCGCGACCGTGACCAGCGCCCAGCGTGCGCTGCGACGCAGACGCATCTCAGACACCTCCCCTCGAGCGCTCAGACGCGCTCAACACCGGGGGAATTGCGCGCTCTCCCCCGTCGCCGGCCAGCATGAGCATCCTCTCGATGGCCTCCTGGCTGATCTCCTCGGCACTGAGGCCGCGGCGTGCCGCCAGCTCCTGGAGCCGGCGGATCTGGTCGGGGCTGAGCTCGATCCCGAGCGACTCCCGGAACGCCGAGCCGACGAGCTCGAGCCGCTCCGCCCCCGCCCCCGCGGCGCCCAGGTAGCTCGCCTGCACAACGGTGACGTCCTGGGCGAGCTGGGCCGCCGGCCCGCTCACCCGCACCTGGCCCTTCTCCATCACGATCGCGTTGTCGGCGATGGCGAGCGCCGGGCCCACGTACTGTTCGACGAGGAGCACGGCGACGCCGTCCTCGTGGATCCGCGCGAGGATCTGGAAGAGCTGCTCGACGATCGTCGGCGCGAGGCCGAGCGACATCTCGTCGAGGAGGAGCAGCTCGGGCTTCACCATCAACGCCCGGCCGATGGCGAGCTGCTGCTGCTCGCCGCCGCTCAGCGTGCCGGCGAGCTGGTCGGCGCGCTCGGCGAGCCGCGGGAAGTAGCCGTGCACCCGGTCGAGCGCCGCCTCGTAGGCCTCGCCCTTGAGGCCGCGCGTCGGCATCCGCAGGTTCTCGCGCACGGTGAGGTCGGGGAAGATCCCACGGCCCTCGGGCACCTGGGTCAATCCCAGCCGGGCGATCGACTCCGCGGGCATGTGGTCGATCGGCTGACCGCGGAAGCGGATCGTTCCCGCGGCCGGCTTCAGAAGGCCGCTCAGCGCCCGCAGCGTCGACGACTTGCCGGCGCCGTTGGGACCGAGCAGGGCGAGCACCTCGCCCTCGGCGATCGTGAACGAGAGGTCGCGCACCGCGGTGATCTCGCCGTAGCGCACGGTGAGGCCCTCGACCTCGAGCAGTGGCGCCCCGGGCACCGGGGCGGCGTGGTGGAGGAGCCCGTCAGCCCACGGCAACCGCACTGCGCGTCTCCCCCAGATAGGCGGCGATCACCGCCGGGTTGTTGCGCACATCCTCGGGCTTGCCCTCCGCGATGAGCTTCCCGAAGTCGAGCACGTAGATGTAGTCGCTCACCGCCATCACCAGCCGCATGTCGTGCTCGACGTAGAGCATCGACAGCCGGAAGCACTTGCGGATGCGCATCAGCAGCCGGGCGAACTCGTCGGTCTCGGCGTGGTCCATCCCCGACGCCGGCTCGTCGAGGAGCAGCAGCTGCGGCTCGAGGCAGAGCGCCCGGGCGAGCTCGGTGAGCCGCTGCTGGCGCAGCGGGAGCACCTTCGCCGGCCGCTCGAGCACGTCGTCGATGCCGACGAACTGGGCGATCACCCGCGCCCGCTCGCGGAAGCGGCGGGTCTCGAACTGGCCCATGCCGAACATGTGCCCGATCATCCCCACGGCGCCGCGCGACTGGGCGGCGACGGTGAGGTTCTCCCAGACGGTGAGATCACCGAAGAGCTGGACGGTCTGGAAGGTCCGTCCCAGCCCGGCGAGCGCTCGCTGATACGGAGGCATCGCGAGCAGGTCGTTGCCGTCGAAGGTGACCCGGCCGGCGTCGGGCTGGGTGAGCCCGCTCAGGCAGTTGAAGCTCGTGCTCTTGCCGGCGCCGTTGGGCCCGATCAGCGAGACCATCTCGCCGCGGTGGACCCGGAGGCTGAGGTTGTCGACCGCGGTGACGCCGCGGAAGTGCTTGGTGATCCCGTCGACCTCGAGCAGTGCCATCAGGCGACCCCCGTTCCCGGTGCGGGCGCCGGGCCGTGATGGCGGAGGCGCTTGACCACCATGGTGCCGATGAGCGGCAGCTCCTCGAGGCTGCCGACGATGCCGCTGGGGTTGAGGATGACCGTCTGGATGAGCAGGATCCCGCTGAGCAGCTGCTGCCAGTTGAACGCCTGCGCCGGGTCGAGGCCGAAGTGGCCGAGGATGGCCTTGATGACGACCGGTCCCCAGATGTAGAAGGTCGCCGCGACCAGCGCGCCGTACACCGAGCGGATGCCCGCGAGGATGACGAGCGCGAGGAAGGTGATCGACAGCGCCGGGCTGAAGTCGGGGCTCGACACCGACGGCAGCGTCAGCGCGAACAGCCCTCCGCCGAGACCGGCGATCCCCGCCGAGAGCGAGAAGGCGGCGAGCTTCACGCGGCTCAACGAGATGCCCACCGCGGTGGCGGCGTTCTCCGAGTCCCGGACCGCGAAGAAGGCGCGCCCGCTCGGACTTCGCTGCAGCGCCAGCACCGCGACCGACACCACCCCGAAGCCGATGAGGAGCGTCCAGAAGAGCGAGTGGGCCGTGGGGTCGGTGAGGTCGATGGGCCCGGCGGTGGCGTTCACCGCCTGTCCCGCGGGCCCGCCGCTGAGCGGGAACGACTGGGCGAAGAAGAGCTGGTCGCCGACCAGGGTGAAGGCGAGGGTCACGACCGCGAGCTGGAGGCCGCGGACGCGCAGCGCGGGGATTCCGATGATCATCCCGATCGGCGCGGTGCAGAGCGCGGCGAGGGGCACGGCGAAGAAGAAGGGCAGCCCCCACCTGGCGGTGAAGATCGCGGTGAAGAATGCGCCGAAGCCGGCGAAGGTGAACTGGCAGAGCGAGACCTGGCCGACGAAGCCGGTGAGCACCACGATCGAGAGGAAGACGCAGCCGTCGCCGAACACCTGGGCCCAGTAGAAGCGGTTGACGTCGCCGAACACGCCGCCGGCGCCGCCACCGCCGATGCCGACGAGCAGGAAGAAGATCCCCAGCAGCCCGAGCGTGGACCACTTCGTGTACGTCCACCACCGCGCCTTGAAGGGCTCCACCACCTTCTCGGTGATCGTCTGGGTGGTGGTCTTGGCGAGGTCGGGGTTGATGAAGAGCGCGACGACGATGACGACGAAGGCGATGCTGAACTTGAGCCCCGGGAGCCCGCGCAGGCCGGGGATGATCGCGATCAGCTCCTGGCTCATCCCCAGGATGACCGCCCCGATCGCGGTGCGGGGCAGGCTGCGCAGCCCGCCGAGGAGCGCCGCCGCGAGCGACTGGATCATGTAGATCGTCAGCGTGCCGCTGTCGAGCGCGCCGAGGCGCGGGGTGATGAGGATGCCGCCGATGGTGGCGAGCGCGCCGCCGAGGAACCAGGCGATCGCGCTCACCCGGTTGACGCTGACCCCCATGAGCTTGGTGGCGTCGACGTTCTGCGACGCCGCCCGCATCGCGACCCCGGTGAACGTTCGCCGGAAGAAGACGATCAGCCCGCCACCGATCAGAAGGGCGGTGAGCACGGTGACGATGTCCTGGGTGTTCACGCCGAGGCCGCCGACCGCGAAGACCTGCTCGCCGCAGCGGTCGCAGATCCGGCTGATGTTCGTCGACACGCCGGCGTTGAAGAGCAGGACCGCCGCGTACTGCAGGGTGATCAGCCACCCGATGGTGATGATCGACTTGTTGAGCGGCGTCTGGTTGCGCACCGGCGCCAGGGTGAGGCGGTCGATGGCGACCCCGATCAGGCCGCCGGCGATCACCGCGACGAGCGCCGCCACCCCGAAGGTCACGTTGTGGTCGGTGAGCGTCTTCAGGATGAAGACGGCGAAGATCGCCAGCGCCCCCTGGGCGAAGTTGATGACCCCCGAGGTGTTGTAGATGATCACCACCCCGGTGGCGAGCAGCCCGTACAGGCTGGCCAGGATGACCCCGTCGACGAGCGCCGGTCCGATCAGCGACATGGCGGCGTCACCACCCTCCCTTCTCGATGCTCATCCACGCTCACCACGGGCCGAAGGGGGTGGCCTGGTTGAACTGGGTGCCGTCCCACTTCATGTAGAGGATCTGCTTGTTGGGGCCGTGGTCCGGGGTCATGGTGAGGTCGGGGGTGAAGCCGGTGTGGTAGTTGCGCAGGTTGTTGAGCGCGTTGATCAGGCTCGCCCTGGTCAACCCCGATCCCAGCTTGCGCGCCTGCTCGGTGAAGATCTTCGCGGCGAGCCAGGAGCCCTCCGCATAGGTGTTGGGGTCGAAGCCCGGGAAGTACTGCCCCTCGGTCTGGATCCAGTCCTGCACCTCGGGGACGTTGGCGTTCGCCGGCCAGTAGTTGCGGGCCGCGTAGACGGTATGACCGGGGTGGTTGAACCACGCCGCACCCTGCTGGATGACCACCGGGTCGGAGGACGAGGTCGTCCCGACCAGGTTGGGGTACCAGCCGTTGCTGGCCATCGCGTTGATCTCGCGGACCGCGCTGTTGGCGTCGAGGATGTTGAGCACCACGTCGGGGTTGGCGTTGCGCGCCGCGACGACGTCGGTGCCGTAGGTGGCCGAGGAGATGTTCTCGTTGTTGCTGTAGACGATCTCCTGGCCGTTCTTCGCCGCCTGCTCCTTCAGGGCCGCGAAGGAGAGCTGGATGGAGTCGAGGTCGATGTAGAAGACGGCCACCTTCTTGTAGCCGAGCCGGTTGGCCTCGTTGAGGATGCTCACCCCGAAGCCGGAGGGTCCACAGGCGAAGGAGTAGATGACCGGGTTGTTGTACTGGTAGAGCGAGATCCCCTCGGAGCCGACCAGGGGCACGCCCTGCTTCGCGAAGTAGGGGGCGGTGGTCGACGAGGTGATCGGGGTGTAGCCGCCGACGACGGCGAAGACGTTGTCCTGCTGCACCAGCTCGCGCGCGTCGGCCGCCGCCTTCTGCTGGTCGAGCCCGCCGTCGTCGAGATAGGTGAAGTCGACCTGGCAGCCGTTGATGCCACCCTGGCTGTTCACCTTCTTGAAGTACGACGCGGTCGCGTTCGCCGCGGTCTGCATCGTCAGCGGGCCGGTGATGGCGACGATCTGGCCGATCCGGATGTGGCCGTTCACGCACGCGGGCGAGGTGCCGCCGGGGCCGGCGACGGGGGCCGGGACCGGGGCGGCGGCGGCGCCGGCGCCGTTGCCGGCGCGCGCGACCGAGCCGGCGCTCGATCCGCCCGCGGAGCCCGCCGACGTCCCGGCGGACCCGCCCGGCGATGTGCCCCCGACCGAGCCCGCGGACGACCCGGCGGACGACCCCGCCGTCCCCGTCGTCCCCGTCGTCCCCTGGGCGGCGGCGGAGCCGGTGTCACCCGTGGAGGGGAGCGAGGAGTCGCCCTGCGCGGCGGTGCCGCCGCCCAGCCGGGCGAGGCCCACCTTCTGACTTCCCTGGTCCTGGTAGTCGCGGATGACGAAGACACCGAAGGCGCAGATGGCGACGAGCGTCAGGACCAGGGTGAGGACATAGATCCGATCCCTGCCGGCAGCTGCTTGCATCTTGGCTGAAGCCCTCCCTCACCCGCTTCCGGGCGGAACATTCGGTGCGGATGACGCGCTTGCACCGCCTGTGCAGGAACGCCAGGTATTCACCATTCAACCGAAAGGCCGGTGACGTCCGCTACCTACGTTTTGCGGTAGTGGCGCTCCCCTTTTCGGGGGAGGGTCAGCTCTCGAGGGCGAGCTTGTCCATGACCAGCTGCTGCGGCACCTGGAGGGGGTAGGCGCCGTCGAAGCAGGCGAAGCAGAAACCCTCGCCGGACTGCTCTCCGACCGCCCGCTTGAGCCCGGCGATGCTGAGGTAGCGCAGGGTGTCGGCGCCGATCACCCTGCAGACCTCGGCCTCGTCGCGGTAGGCGGCGATCAGCTCGCC
>DATKEY010000115.1:0-8796 GCA_035544475.1 Candidatus Dormiibacterota bacterium
GAGCATGCACATGGCGCCGATGTCGCCGCCACGGGCGTGGAACTTGAAGGCGCCGCCGGGCAGCGAGCCCTCGAGCAGGGTGGCGCCCAGGTCGCAGAGGTTGGAACGGCCGGTGGAGCACCACCGGCAGGTGCCGCAGACGGGGAGGAACGAGCAGACCACGTGATCGCCGGGCTTCACCTTCGTGACCGACGGGCCCACCTCCTCGACGATGCCCGCGCCCTCGTGTCCGCCGATCAGCGGCAGCCGGCAGGGCAGGTCGCCGGTGACCACGTGTTCGTCGGAGTGGCAGAGGCCGGCGGCCACCCAGCGGATGAGCAGCTCGTGGTCGCCGGGCGGGTCGAGCTCGAGCTCGCTGACCTCCCAGTGGGCGTTGGGTCCGGTTTCCCAGCAGACGGCGCCCCTGGTCTTCATCGCCTCTCCTCCAACCTCATCCTCGGCACGGTCGCGCGCCCACACCGCCGTACCCCGGCGGGTCACTCTACCTCCCCCGGGAAGGCGAACGCCTCACTCGTACCGGGTCCCGCCGAGGTCGATCCAGCCGCCCTCGTGCTTCCCGGTCGCGTGATGCGTGTAGTGGATGACCGGATGACCGGGGTCGGGCTCGAACTGGCCATGGATGACCACGACCTCTCCGGTGGCGACCGGCACCCTGGGCGCGAGGGAGAGGTTGTGGTCGATCTCGACCCGGGTGCCGTCGACGGACACGACGAAGCGCTCGTGGACGCCGTCGCCGAGGTTCGGCGAGTCGGGCTCGAGGGCGGTCACCGTCCCCTGGACGGTCACCTCGGCGGCCCGCCCGGCCTGGAGGTCGGAGGCGAAGGCGGAGTTGTCGACGGAGTCCCCGCCACACCCCGCCGGCGCGAGGAGCGCCGCCGCCCCGCCGAGCAGGGCACGGCGCCATGACGAACACGTGACGGGGGGTTTACGAACGCCCGCTCCGTGCCATGATCGGGACGCCGGTGGTGCGGGAGCTCCACGCGTCGGGCGATCGGCCTGCCCCCGGTCCTGGGGAGCCGTCATGGCCATCCTCATGTGCCGCCCCGACCACTACGGGGTCGAGTACGAGATCAATCCGTGGATGCACGTCGAGACCGAGGTCGACGGAAGCATGGCGCTTGCCCAGTGGCGCGCGCTCTACAACGCGTACACGATCCTCGGCGAGCGGGTGGAGCTGGTCGACCAGCAGCCCGGCCTCCCCGACATGGTGTTCACCGCCAACGCCGCGGTGGTGCGCGGTCGCGTCGCGGTGCTCAGCCGCTTCCGCCATCCCGAGCGGCAGGGGGAGGAGCCGTTCTGGCGCAACGCCCTCGAGCGGCGCGGCATCACCGTCCGCCGCGTCCCCGACGACGTCGCCTTCGAGGGCGCGGGCGACGCGCTCTTCGTCGGTGACCGGCTCTTCTGCGGCCACGGCTTCCGCACCGACCTCGAGTCCCACGCGCTCGTGTCGCGGATGCTCGACGTCGAGGTGGCGTCACTGCGGCTCGTCGATCCGCGCTTCTATCACCTCGACACCTGCTTCTGCCCGCTCAACGAGCGCACCGTGCTCTTCGCGCCCGCGGCCTTCGACGCCGACTCGCAGCAGCTCGTGCGCCGGCTGGTCCCCCACGTCATCGAGGTCCCCGTCGAGGTGGCCGCGGGATTCGCCTGCAACGCCATCAGCCTCGGCGACCGGGTGATCTCCTCGCTCGCCGCCGAGCGGCTCGAGGAGCCGCTTCACGACGCGGGCTTCGCGACCGTCGCCCTGCCGATGTCGGAGTTCATGAAGTCCGGCGGGGGCGTGCGCTGCCTCTCCCTCCCGCTCGAGGACGAGGGCCTCGCCGAGGCGGCCTGACCTAGGACCTGCGCTTGCGGGGGCGGGCGGCGACCGGCGGCGGCGTGGGCGACTCCGCGTCCACCGCGGCGCCCATCTTCTCGATCACCTCGGCGGCCGTCAGCGTCGCCTGGCGCGAGACCGCCGAGACCATCTCGCTGACGGCGCGGATCTGACGCCCCACCGCTGCGGTGCGCTCCTGGAGCTCGAGGAGCTGGGCGAGGAGCTCGGCGTCGGGCTCGGCGCCGGGCGCGGCGCGCCGGCGGCCGCCGCCCTCGGCGCGTGCCTTGCCGCCCGCCGCCCTGGGAGGCTTGCCGGACGCCGTCTGTGCCTTCGTGGCCTTCTTCTTGCCCATGTTGACGCCAACAGTAGCCGGTTCACCCCGGCCCGTGTCACTCCTGGCGGATGAGCGCGGCGATGACGCTGCGGTAGCGGAGGGTGTCCGAGTACAGGCCGTGGCGGGCGATGCTCGCGTCGCCCTGGTAGTACGCGGCGAGCGCGGCCTGCTCGTCGCCCCCGTGGATGGTGAGCAGGTGGTGGAGCAGCATGCAGCCCGCGATCACGTTGTCCTCGGCGACGTTGAGGTCGAGCGGACGCGGCGAGAGGTAGCGCGAGATCCAGTCGCCGGTGTACGGCTCGACCTGCATGAGACCGATGGCGCCGGTGGGCGAGACCGCGTTCTGCTGCCACCCGCTCTCCATCCACGCCACCGCCCGGACGAGCTTCGGGTTCACCCCCTGCTGGGTCGCGATCCGGGTGAGCAGGGCGTTCACGCGTCCCAGCCGGCCGGGGATCTGCAGGGTGGTCCCGTAGCGGAGGGGGGAGTGGACGCCCATCCCGTTGGCGCGGGCGAGGCTCGCGAGGTCGATGCCGAACCTCCGCGCGATGAGCGCGAGGTGGTCGCCCTTCTGGACGGTGTACTGCTCGACGTCGGGGGTCCCCGCGGTGTAGCCGGGCAGCCCCGCCGAGGTGTCGGGGATGCGGAGGAGCTGCCCGATCCGGATGCGGTCGGGGTCGCTGATCTGGTTGGCGGCGGCGAGCGCGCTCACCGTGGTGCCGTGGCGCGCGGCGATCGCCGACAGGGTGTCCCCCGGGCGGACGACGTAGCTGGTCGCGGCGACCACGGTGGGGGCGGCGGCCGCGGTGGCTCCCAGCGCGGCGGCGGCGAGACGAGAGCGCGAGGTCATGCGGGGCTCCTGGCGTGGACGTGGAGTGGGACGAGGTGGAACCGCACCGCCGATCGGGTCGGGGACTCCGCAGTAAAAGGGAAGGGGGCACGACAGGTCAAGGTCGTCAGTTCTGGTTGTTTCCGGACTGCGACGTTCCCGGGCCCGGTCGGGCGATGGTACGCTCGGTCGTGATGACCACCCCCCCGCGCCGCGTCAGCGTCCCGGCCAGCGTCCTCGCCGGTCTGTGCGGGGCGGTCCTCGGGCTGCTCACCTTCGCCACCGCCGCCGCGCTCTGGCGCGCCGGCCACGGCCGGGTGGCGGTCACCCTCGCCGAGACCATGCTCCTCACCGCGCTCGCCCTCGTCGCCGCGATCGTCCTGCTCGCCCAGCCGGCACGGCAGCGGCGCGCCCGCGTGCCGGTGGGACGGCCCATGCCCCGCACCTGGTGGCCGCCGGCCGACGACCCCCTGCCCGCCCTTGCCGTGTGTCTGGGAGCGCCCGTCGCCGCGGGCGCCATCGCCGCGGCGCTGCTCTTCCGCTGAGCCCGGCCCACCGGGCGCACGTTTTCTCCGTCGCGCGAGTTATCTGCCTTACGGGCCTTCGCGTCGTCCGCGACTCGCCCACCTCCTCGATCCCGTGAAGAACCGATCCCGCACCCGCACCGCACCGGCCTTCGACGCCGTCATCTGGGACTACGACGGCACCCTCGTGGACAGCCGCGGGGCGGATGAGGCGGCGGTCGCCGAGCTGCTCGCCCACGACCCCGGCGCCGCCGCCGGGGCGGAGATCTTCTGGGCCGCGGAGGGGCGTCCGATCATCGAACGCCTCGAGCTCGCCTGGCCGGGCCGGGCCGACGAGGTGCTCCACCTCTTCGACCGGCGCATCAGCCCGATCACCTTCCGGGGCATCCCCCGGGTGCTGACCGGTCTGGGCCGCCGCCGGCTGCGGCTCGCGGTGGTGTCCTCCCGGCGGCTCGAGCCGCTCGAGTGGGGGCTCTCCGCCTGCGGTCTGCGCCCCCACTTCGAGACCGTCGTCGGGCTCGACTGCGTCCGCCGGCCCAAGCCCGATCCCGAAGGCCTGCTGCTCGCGGCGTCGCGGCTCGGGGTGCTCCCCTCCCGTGCCGTCTACATCGGCGATCGCGACGTCGACGTCGACGCCGGCCGCCACTGCGGGATGACGGTGTGGCGGGCGTCGTGGGCGATGGCCCCGCCGGCCGCCGGCCCTCAGGAGCTCGCCAGCCCCGCCGAGGTGCTCGCGCGCCTCGACGGTCACATCGCCGAGGCCGGGTAGCCCCGCTCAGGCGGACCCGGGCGAGGCCGAGGCGCGGATCATCCGCCGGATCGCGTCGACGGCCACCGGGATGAGGTTGTCGAGCGGCAGCTTCGCCGGGTCGGGCATCGCGTCGACGGTCGGTGCGGCGTTGACGACCGCGAGCGCGGCTCCGGCGCGCACCCCCCGCACCGCGGCGACGGCGAAGACCGCGGCGCACTCCATCTCCGAGGCGAGCACGCCGCTGCGGATCCACGCCCGCCAGCGCGCCTCGAGGTCGGCGGCGACGGGCATCCGGCCCGGCTCCATCTCGCCGTAGAACGAGTCCTTCGACTGCACGGTGCCGACCGCGTGACGCACCCCGGCGGCGGCCGCCGCGGCGCGCAGGGCGTCGATGGTGTCGATGTGGGCGACCGCGGGCCAGGCGAGGGGGACGTACTGGGAGCTCGTGCCCTCGTCGCGGACCGCCGCCTGGACGACGATCACGTCGCCGAGGCGCAGATCCGGCTGCATCGCCCCGCACGACCCGACCCGCACCACGGTGTGAGCGCCGATCGTGCAGAGCTCCTCGACCGCGATCGCCGCCGACGGGCCGCCGATGCCGGTCGACGTGACGCTCACCTGCACGCCCTCGAGGCGGCCGGTCCAGGTCGTGTACTCGCGGTTCGATGCGACCCTCGCCGCGCCGTCGAAGTGCGCGGCGATGCGCTCGCACCTCCCCGGGTCGCCGGGGAGGAGGACGTAGCCCCCGACGTCGCCCGGCCCGCAGGCGATGTGGTACTGCCGTCCGGGCGTGGTGCTCATCGCTGCGCGCTCCCGAGGACGTAGGGGACGAGGCGGCGCATGTCCGGCCTGTCGATGATCACGTCCGCCGCCTGGGCGGTCTGCGCGTTCACCGGACAGAAGGCGACGCCGAGTCCCGCGACCTCGAACATGTCGATGTCTCCTGGGCTGTCCCCAACGGCGACGACGTCCTCGGCGGCGACGCCGAGCGCCTCGACGGTCTCGAAGAACGCCCGGGCCTTGCTGCCCGGAGGCACCGCGATGTCCCCCTCGCCGGTGAACAGCCCGTCGGCGACGTGGATGGTGTTGGCGCGGTGCAGGTCCATGCCGAGGTCCGTGGCGACCCGGCCGGTGAGCGCGGTGATCCCCGCGGAGACGATCGCGAGCCGCACCCCGGCGGCTCGGAGCTCCTCGCACGCGGCGGCGACGCCGTCGTGGTACTCGACCTCGGCGACCACCTCGTCGAGCAGCCGCGACTCCTCGCCGCGGAGGTCGGCGATCTGCTCGAGGAGGAAGCCCTCGCGGTCGAGGGTGCCGGCGCGGAAGCGGTCCCAGCGGTCGCGCTGGCGGTGGGCGTGACCGGGGCCGAGCTTGCGCTGCATCGCCGCCCACGAGTTCGCCTCACGCACCAGCGTGCCGTCGAGGTCGAAGACCACGGCGCGATAGCCGCCCGGTCGCGGGGTGCGCCGCTGCATCGGCTCAGGATCCCGCGCTGAGCCCGTGCTCGCGGAGGGTGTCGTTGAGGCTCACCTTGAGGTCGGTGGCGGCGCTGCGCCGGCCGATGATCAGCGCCACCGGGGTGCCGTACTCGCCCGCGGCGAAGCGCTTCGGTCGGGTCCCGGGGATGACGACCGCGCCCGCGGGCACCCGGCCGCGATGCTCGACCGGCTCCGCGCCGGTCACGTCGACGATCGGCGTCGAGGCGGTGAGCACGACCCCGGCGCCGAGCACCGCGCGCTCCTCGACGACCACGCCCTCGACGACGATGCAGCGCGAGCCGATGAAGGCGCCGTCCTCGACGATCACCGGCGTGGCCTGCAGCGGCTCGAGCACACCGCCGATGCCCACCCCGCCGGAGAGGTGGACGTCGTCGCCGACCTGCGCGCACGAGCCCACCGTCGCCCAGGTGTCGACCATGGTGCGCGCCCCGACCCGGGCGCCGATGTTCACGTAGCTCGGCATCATCACCACCCCGGGCGCGAGGAAGCTGCCGCGGCGCGCCACCGCCGGCGGAACCACCCGCACCCCGAGCGACTCGTAGCCGCGCTTGAGTGCGATCTTGTCGGAGTACTCGAAGACGCCCGCCTCCATGCGCTCGACCGGCCGCAGCCGGAAGTACAGGAGGATCGCCTTCTTCACCCACTCGTGGACCATCCACCCGGGCGACTCCTTCGAGGCGACGCGGATGGCGCCGGAGTCGAGCAGCTCGACGGCCTCCTCGACGGCGGCGGCGATCGCCGGGTCGGAGATCGCGGCTGCGCCCTCCCAGGCGGCCTCGATGCGCTCCTGCAGCTGGTCGGTGCTGATCATGTCTCCTCTTCGAAGGCGAAGCGCCGGAGTGTGTCGAAGGCGCGCACCAGGCTGGCGACCTCGACCCGCTCGTCGGCACGGTGGGCGTGCGCGGTCGAGCCCGGACCGTAGTTCACCGCGGCGATGCCGTGCTCCGCGAACTCGGCGACCGGGGTCCACGCCTGCTTGGGCTCGACCGCGAGGCCGCCGGCGTCGCGCAGCCGGGTGCAGAGCTCGTGGTCGGCGACCACCGGCGCGGGGCCGGAGTTCGACAGCACCCGCACCTCGCCGTCCGGCAGCAGCTCGCGCAGCCGCGCCTCCGCCGAGGCGGGGGTCCGGTCCGGCGCATAGCGGTAGTTGATGCGGCAGGTGGCCAGATCCGGGATGACGTTGTCGGCGATCCCCGCGGAGATGCGGACCACCGACACCACCTCGCGGTACTCGAGCCCCTGGATCACCACCGGCTCCGGCGGCATCGCGGCGATGGCGGCGAGGCCCCGCACCGCGGCGTGGACCGCGTTCACCCCGAGCCAGGGACGGGCGGAGTGGGCGCTGCGCCCGGTGAAGCGCACCTCGGCGGTGAGGTTGCCGAGGCAGCCGATCTGCAGGGTGTTGTCGGTCGGCTCCATCACCACCGCGAGCGCGGTCTCGCCGAGCTCGGGCAGGCGACCGAGCAGCGGTCGCAGCGCGCTGCGGTCGCTGGGCAGCTCCTCGCGGCCGAAGAGCAGGAAGCCGAGGTCGACGGCGCGGCGCGGCCGGGCGTGGTCGGCCCAGAGGGCCAGCTCGAGGATCACCGCGCACGCGCCCTTCATGTCCGAGGCACCGAGGCCGACGACCGCGCCGTCCTCGTGGTGGCCGGGGCGGTTCCCCTGGGCGGGGACGGTGTCGAGGTGGCCGGCGAGGACGACGAGCGGCCGCCCGCCGCGCGGCGGGACGAGGAGGAGGCCGTCGGAGTCGGCGTGGACCCTGCCCTCGACGCCGCCGAGCACGCCGGCGACGTGGTCGAGGATGCGGGCCTCGTCGCCGCTCTCCGAGGCGATGTCGACCAGCTCCAGGGTCCGCTCCGCGAGCCGCCGGTCGAGCCCTTGCATGGCGGGGATTGTGCCAGTCAGACGCTCTCGAGCCGGCCGATCGCCCAGGCCGCCGCCTCCCGCACCACCGGGTCGGGGTCGGTCCCGGCGGCCCGGCGCAGGGGGGCGAGCGCGCCCCGGTCTCCGGCGTTGCCGAGGGCGATCGCGGCGTTCCGCGCCAGCCCGGCGCGGCCGGTGCGCCACACCGCGGTGCGCCGGAACCGCCGCCGGAACTCCTCCTCGTCGAGCTCGAGGCAGTCGACGAGGTCGGGGTGCGGCACCGGCCCGTCCGACGTGCTCGGGCCGCCGGGTGCGAGCGTCGCCGGGGCGAGGCGGGAGTTCACCGGGCAGGCCTCCTGGCAGAGGTCGCAGCCGAACGCCCAGGTGCCGATCAGGGGGCGCAGCTCGACGGGGATGGACCCGCGGTGCTCGATCGTCAGGTAGCTGATGCAGCGC
Source organism: Candidatus Dormiibacterota bacterium (assembly GCA_035544475.1). Classification (GTDB taxonomy): domain Bacteria; phylum Chloroflexota; class Dormibacteria; order Aeolococcales; family Aeolococcaceae; genus CF-96. The sequence continues at coordinate 8,070 of DATKEY010000115.1, forward strand.
CGGGAGTCGATCACCCCGGGGGCGGTGATCGCACCCGTCGGGCACGCGGGGAGGCAGGCGCGGCACTGGCCGCAGCCGCGCCGTGACGGCGCCGAGGGCGGCAGCGGCAGGGAGAGCAGCACCTCGGCGAGGAGCACGTAGGAGCCCGCCTCTCGGGTGAGCAGGCAGGCGTTCTTCCCCGCGAAGCCGAGCCCCGCGCGTTCGGCGACGGCGCGGTCGATCGCCCAGCCGTGGTCGACGAAGCGGTGGGCACGCACCGGGCCGGCCCGCTCGCGCAGCCAGTCGACGAGGCCGTCGCAGGCGGCGGCGAGGTGGTCGTGGTAGTCGACGGCACCGCCCTCGGGAGCGGCGAGGCAGGCGTAGGCCGCGAAGCGGCCGCGTGGGCGGCCGGGAGCCGGCGGCGGCGGCTCGATCCCCGGGGCGGCCGCCGGAGCGTACGGCCAGGCGAGGGCGAGCAGAGACCGCGCCCAGGGGTGGCGGCGGGTGAGGTCGGTGGACGCCTCGACGCGCTCCGGCGAGTACCAGGTCATCGTCGCCAGGCGGCCCTCGTCGATCGCGCGCAGGGCGCGGGCGCGGATGCGGCGGAAGGGCCGCACCGAGGCGATCCCGGCGCTGCTGAAGCCGCGGGCCCGGGCCTCGGCGAGGAGGTCGTCGCGGAGCGCGATCCGGTCCACGCGGTGATTGTGCCCGAGTCCACTGTTTCCACAAGGGCGGCCGGTCATGTGGA
>DATKEY010000116.1:0-6461 GCA_035544475.1 Candidatus Dormiibacterota bacterium
GATGAATCCGGGCAGGACCGCGTTGGCCGTGGCCCCGAAGGGGGCGAGCTCGAGAGCCAGGGTGCGCGCCAGTCCGAGTAGACCCGCCTTGGTGGCCGCGTACGCCACCTGACCCTTGAGTCCACCCAGGGCGGCGACCGACGAGATCACCACGATCCTGCCTCGTGATCGCTGTTTCATCCCGGGCAGCGCGGGACGGATGGTGTAGAAGGCTCCGGAGAGATTGATCTCGACCTCACGGCTCCAGCCCTCGGGGGAGAGCCGGTCAGCATAGGCGAGCTGGTCGACGATCCCGGCATTGGCCACCACCACGTCCACAGGCCCCAGCGCGTCGACGGCACTCTCATGAGCGCGAGCGGCCGCCTCCGCGTCGGACACGTCGAAGGCCAGGGCGACCGCCCTGCCCCCGGCTGCGGAGATCGCATCGGCGGTCGCGTTGGCTCGGTCGCCCAGGTCGCAGGCTGCCACCGCCCATCCGGCTGAGGCGAGCGCCGTGGCGATCGCGCGGCCGATCCCCTGGCCGGCGCCCGTGACGAGGGCCGCGTCGGCCCCATCCGAGGCGCTCATTCGGGCTCCCGTGCCGGCTTCGTCAACCCGTAGCGGCTCCAGTGCCGGTCGGGGATGCGCGTCGCGTCCTTGTACCAGTACCACGTGCACGGATCCACGTCGAAGTCCTCCGGCGGGTCCGACGGGTACAGAGGAACGCCATACCACTTCATGGGCAGGATCTCGTTCATGAACGCGCAGTGAGTGCAGTAGAGCGGGAACCCCACACGACCGTAGCTCCAGTCGTGCGCCTCGCGGGTCACACCGTAGGCGTCGTCACCCTGGTAGCGACCCATGCGCCACAGCCGCTGCCCACTCCCGCAGGGATTCATCCGGAAGGTGAACTTCTCGTCGTCCTCCTCGATCGAGAAACGCCCCGGATGCGGCCCGACGCCGCTGGTCGAATGCGCCCGCCACGTCGCCGCCAGGGCCTCGAGGACCCGTCGGCGGTCACGCGCCACGATCGCAGCCGTGTCGCGCTTCCAGCCCCGTTGCATGGTTGTCGTCCACGCGTCGGCAACAGCCTCCTCCCCAAGCCGCTCCTGGATGAACGTGATGAGCCCGAGGATCTGCTCCGCCATCAGGTCGTGCAGAAAACGCCACTCGTAGCGCATTCCTTGGCAGAGTTGGGCGGCCGTCTCGTATTCACCCGCCTGGATGGCCTCGATGGCCCGGTCCATCGTGGGTCGGGTCAACTCGGCCAGCTCGTCGGGCGAGAACCAGCGTTCGCCGGCCTGGGGTGCCACTCCCGGCTGTTCTCCCATGTTCCTGACCTCCCATCGATGGTGTCAGTGGGTGGCGCTACTCCTCCGCCCCGGCGGCGGTCTCGGAGTAGGAGGGGAACCGCCAGGCCATCTGCGGCGCGAGCAGGCCACCGTGGCCGAGCCCCGCGAGGTAGCCGGGGTCGAGGTCCTCGCCCGCGAAGAGGCGGGTGAGGAGCAGGTCGAGTGCGGTGCGCCGGCTGAACATTCCGCAGGAGGCGACCCCGATCGCCGGGCGGCCGTCGAGGGTGGCGATCCAGTAGCTGCTCCCGGGATGGACCGGCAGGCCGCGGCGCACCTCGATCGCGCCCGCGTCGAGCGCCGCCCGCCAGGTCACGTCGAGCGGGTCGGTGGAGGCGACGCCCACGGCGAGGACGACGTCCGCCCCGGCGGCAGCCTCGACGAGGGCGTCGCGGGTCGCGTCGCGGTCGCCGGCGGCGTAGACGACGTCGCCGGCCCGGCCTCCGAACCAGGCGAGCTTGGCCCGGAGCGAGCCTTCGAAACGGGCGCGCGCTTTGGCGTCGAGCCGCTCGCGCACGACCGCGGAGACCGTGAGGGGGAGGAACCGGCGCACGGTCATCACCCGCCCGGCGTGGGCGCCCTCCGCGGCCCGCCCCTCGGCGAGCGCGAGCATCGTCTCGGCGATCGCGAGCGGGGTGATCTTCACCCCCGCGATGGCGCGGCCGGCGTCGATGGGGATGCCGTCGGGGAGCGCGAAGACGGTGACGTCGGAGAGGGCGTTCATCGCGTCGAGGACCCGCGAGTCGACCCGGAGGAGGCCGCGGTGGATGGCGGAGAGACGCACCTGCGACTCGACCGGTCGTCCCACCGTCACCCCCTCGCCGGCGACCGCGAGGGCCAGCCGGGTCGCCGCCGCGTCCTCGTCGACGTCGCCGGGGTCGAGCCAGAGGAGGTGGAGCTCCTCCTCGCGGGACGCCTCGAGGACGAGGGCGTCGGCACGCTCGAGACGGTGGCCCTTGAGCCGCGCCGGGCGCCCGTCCTCGCCGAGGACGTCACGGCAGAGGACCGCGCCGACCCAGCGCGACGGCGCCTGGGCGACGTCCCCCGCGCGGAGGACTTCGAGCCGCATCAGGGGGCGCCCGCTGCGGTCGCGGGCGCGACGGCGACGAGCGAGCCGCCGCGGCGACCGCGACGGGTCGCGACGATCTCGGCCAGGACCGCGAGCGCGATCTCCTCGGGGGTGCGCGCGCCGAGGTCGAGGCCCACGGGGCTGTGCACCCGGGCGATGTCGGCATCGCCGAAGCCGGACTGGCGCAGGCGCTCGACCCGGCGGCCCGCGGTGCCGCGACTGCCGATGGCGCCGATGTATCCGACCTGGCTGCGCAGCAGGCAGTCGAGGGTCGGCTCGTCGAACTTCGCGTCGTGGCTGAGGCAGACGGCGGCGTCGCGAGGACCGAGACGGAGCCCGGGCAGCGCGTCCTGGGGCCACTTCGCGACCCGCTCGTCGGCGTCGGGCACCCGCTCCTCGGTGAGGAAGGCGGTGCGCGGATCGATGACGACGACCCGGTAGCCGAGCACCCGCGCGAGGCTGCTGAGCGCGACGCCGACGTGGACGGCGCCGACGATCGCGAGGAGCGGCGTCGGCACGTGGGGCTCGACGTAGACCGCCACCCCGTCCGCGTCGTCCACTCCCGGCTGTCCGGTCTCGAGCCGCGGCGCGGCGGCGGCGGCGCCCGCGGCGTCGAGCGCGGAGGAGCCGAGGCTTCCGGCGACCCGCCCCTCCTCGTCGACGAGCGCGGTGCGACCGGCGTGCTCGCCCTCGATCACGGTGAGCAGCGCCACCGCCCGCTTCTCCGCGATGGCGTCGCGGAGCGCCGCGAGCGCGGGATCGGATCCATCCCAGCGCAGGGTGTGCAGGAGCACGTCGACGGTGCCGCCGCACGCCAGCCCCACCTCCCACCCCAGCTCGTCGCTGATCCCGTAGTGGAGGACCCGCGGGACCGCGCGGCCCGCGAGCGTGGAGAGCGCCTCCTCGACCACCGCCCCCTCGAGGCATCCGCCGCTCACCGATCCGGCCATGCGACCGTCCCGGGCGACGGCCATCCGCGCCCCGACCGGACGCGGGGTCGAGCCGCTGGTCCGCACCACCGTCGCGACCGCAACCTCCGGATCGGCGGCGGCCCACTCGTCGAGGGTCGTCAGCAGCTCGCGCATCCTCAGGGTTCCTCAGCCGTCAGCACACGGCGATAGTCGTCCGGGGTGTCGACATCCACGGTGACACCCTCCACCGACAGAGTAGCGACCATTCCGGGATCAGCGCGCAGCACGCCACGCAGGCCGCTGTCGCCGCGAGCCGCGAGCAGGCGCGGCCAGAGCCGCCGGTCGACGACGACGGGAGGCTGGAGCACGCCGCCGGCGCTCACCGCCGCGGCGGGCAGCCCGCTCTCGAGGTGGCGGTCGAGCACGCCGTCGACGAGCTCCGGCGTCACCTTCGGCTGGTCGCCGAGGAGGACGGCGACCCGCTCGATCTCGGCGCCGAGCGCGGCGACGCCGGTGCGGAGCGACGCCCCCATCCCCTCGGCGTGGTCCGCGGCGACGACGACCCGGACGGCGGAGGTGTCGACGGCTGCGGTGATCAGGTCGGCGTCGGCGCCGAGGACGAGGACGACCTCGTCGAGACGCGAGCCGAGGGCGGTCGCGAGCACGGTCCCGAGCAGGGTGGAGGCTCCCAGCGGCAGCAGCTGCTTGGTCCGTCCCATCCGCCGCGAGGCCCCGGCGGCGAGCACCACCCCGGCGGTCCGCATCCGGCCATCATGCCAGCGCCGCCCCCGCCGGGATGTCGAGCACAATGCACTGGCGCCATCGCCGACATCGGGAGCCCGCTGTGCACATCGAGAACAGCTTCGCCGTCGAGGCCCCGGCGGATCGCGTCTTCGCGTTCCTGCTCGAGGTCAACAGCGTCCTGGGCTGTGTACCCGGCGCCGAGCTGAGCGAGATCGTCGACGGCGACACCTTCCACGGGCGGGTCCGCGTCCGCGTCGGTGCGATCACCCTCGCCTACCAGGGGACCGGGCACGTGGTGAGCCGCGACGAGGCGGCCCGCACCGCGGTGCTCGAGGCCGAGGGCCGTGAGGTCGGCGGCTCGGGGTCGGCGCGTGCGGTGATCACCGTGCGCGTCGAGGAGAACGGCGACGGCTCCGAGGTGACGATGCTCACCGACCTCACCGTGGTCGGCCGGGCCGCGCAGGTGGGCACGGGGGTGATCGAGGAGGTCTCCCGCCGGCTCCTCACCCAGATGGCGACGTGCATCGGCGCCCGCCTCTCCGACGCGGCCCTCCCCCTGCCCACGACGATCCTCTCCACCGAGCCCCCGGAGCCGCCGGGCGCCCTCGACCGGGTGCTCGCGATCGCCAAGGACCGGCCGGTGGCGCTGGCGACCCTCGCCGGCGCGGGCGCCGCCGCCGCGGTGGTCGCGGTCCTGCTGCGCACCCGCCGCCGGTAGCCGCCGCGCGTCAGCGGCGGGAGCTGCGCCGGGGGAGCTCGGCGAGGCGGCGGCCGAGCTCGTCGAGGGCGTCGACGTTGTGGGCGGCGAGGAAGTCGTCGCAGTAGGGCAGGGCGGCCGCCATCCCCCGCGCCTCGGGGGCGTACACGTCGGAGCCGAGGAGCGGGTTCAGCCAGATGAGCCGGTGGCAGCTCCGTGCGAGCCTCGCCATCTCCCGCTCCAGGGTCGCGACGTCGCCACGGTCCCAGCCGTCGCTGATGATGAGCACCACCGCGCCGTGGCCGAGGACGCGCCGCGCGTAGCGCCGGTTGAAGGCGCGCAGCGACTCGCCGATACGGGTGCCGCCGCCGATGTCGTGGACCTGCTCGGCGGTGTCGGCGAGCGCCTCGTCGATGTCGCGGCGGCGGAGCAGGTGGGTGATGCGGCTCAGCCGGGTGGAGAAGACGAAGGTGTCGACCCGCTCGCGGCGCGCGATCGCGTGGGCGAAGACGAGGAGCGCGCGCGAGTAGCGCTCCATCGAGCCGCTGACGTCGCAGATGATCACCAACGGCCGCCGGCGGATGCGGCGGCGCGCACGCGCCGGGGTCACCGCGTCGCCGCCGCTCCGCGCCGCCCGGCGCATCGTGCGGCGCAGCTCGATCCGGCCCCTCCGTCCCGGCTGCCAGCGCCGGGTGCGCCGCTCCGCGAGCCTCCACGGCGCCTGGCGGAGCAGCCGGCGCATCTGCTGCGTCTCCTCCCAGGTGAGGTCGCCGAAGTCGCGCTCGCGGAGGAGCTCGGCGGCGCTGTACCCGGAGCTGCTCGCCACCGTCGGGGTCGTCGAGAGCTCCCGGGGAAGCTGGGACTCGGGGAGCCCGAGCCGCGCCAGCCAGGAGCGCGCCTTCTCCGGGTCGAGGGGCAGCGGGCGGCTGCGCTGGGGGATCGCCCCGGCCCGGATCGCCCCGTCCGGGCGCGCCCAGTAGATGTCGAACGCGGCGTCGAAGACCGCCACCTCCTCGCGGCGGCAGACGTACACGGCCCGGAGGGCGTCGCGCATCTGGCCGAGGTCGCCGATGTCGATGCACCCCAGCGCGGCGACACCGTCGATGGTGCGGTCGGGGCCGGTGCGCAGCCCGGCGTCGCGGAGCAGCTCTCCGAAGCCGGCGAGCCGGACGACGAGGTCGCCCTCGGCGCTCGAGAGATCAGGAGGGCCGGTCACGCAGCAGGTCGGGGATCGCCGCCCGGACCGACTCCAGGTCCTCCTGGTACTTCACCGCCGCGCCCATCGTCGCCTCGAGGTCGTCGACGTCGGAGCCGTCGGCGCCGATGGCCGCCAGTGAACGCGCCCAGTCGACGGTCTCGGCGACCCCGGGGAGCTTGTAGAGGTCCATCCCCCGCAGACCCTGCACCAGCCCGGCGACCCGGAGGGCGAGCCGTTCGGACACCTCGGGGGCGCGCACCCGGACGATCGTCACCTCGCGCTCCAGGTCGGGATAGTCGATCCAGTGGTAGAGGCAGCGGCGCTTGAGCGCGTCGTGGACCTCGCGGGTGCGGTTGCCGGTGAGCACGACGAAGGGCGGCCGCGCGGCGCGGACCGTGCCCAGCTCCGGGATGCTGATCGCGAAGTCGGCGAGCAGCTCGAGGAGGAAGGCCTCGAACTCCTCGTCGGAGCGGTCGATCTCGTCGATGAGCAGCACCGGTGCCACCGGGTCGTC
>DATKEY010000117.1:0-5493 GCA_035544475.1 Candidatus Dormiibacterota bacterium
GCCCACTCGGCGTGGGCGAGCCGCCACCGCGGCAGTGCGACCGTGAGCGCGCGCAGACCCGCAGCCGGACCGCTCATGTGAGCCCGCTCCTCCACTCCACGGTGGCCCGCCGCCCGGCGCCACCATTCCCGGACGTCGCGGACGCACCCATCATATCCGCCGGGGCGGACGCGCCCGGCGGCGCCGGAGTTCACCGCAACTTCATCGCCGGCGAGATCGTTAGGGAGTGCGGATGTCCCGCACGCCCCCGACGCGATCGCCGCGCCGCCGCCACCGCGCCCGGTCGCGGCGGCGGCTCGCCGTGCTGTTCGCGCTCGCCGTGGGCTCGGCGTCGATCGCGGTCGCCGCGGTCGCCGCCACCACCGGCTCCGGATCCGCCTCCCGGCCGCTCGTGGCGTCGACGAGGCAGGAGCCGGCGAACGGCCCCGCCGCCGCGGACCAGCCCCCCGGGTCCGACCCGGCGGCCGACGCCGGGGACGGCGCCCGCCCGGCCGCGGCGCCGCCCGGCGACAGCGCCCCCGGGCACAGCCAGGGTGGCGCCGCGCCACCGCCTCCGGCCGCAGGGCCCTCGGTGTACGTCCCGATCCTCCTCTACCACTACATCCGCGGCAATCCGCGGGCGAACGACCGCGAGGGCTTCCGCCTCTCCGTCACCCCGGCGAACTTCGCCCAGCAGATGGGCCTCCTCGCCGCCGACGGGGCGCACACCGTCTCGCTCGACGACGTGATGCGGGCCCTGAACGGCGGCCCGCCGCTGCCCCGACGGCCGGTCGTGCTCACCTTCGACGACGGCCACGACGACTTCTCGTTCCGGGCCGTGCCGGTGCTCCAGTCGTACGGGTTCACCGCGACCAACTTCGTGATCCCCGGGTTCCTCGGACGGTCGAGCTACCTGAACGTCGCCCAGCTGCAATCCGCGGTCGCCGCGGGGATGACGATCGGGGCGCACACCATGCACCACGTCGACCTCGCGGCGGTGTCGCCGTCGGTGGCGAGGGACGAGATCTCGCGATCGCGCTCGGTGCTCCAGCAGCTCACCGGGCAGCCGGTGCTCGACTTCGCCTATCCGTACGGCATCTTCACCAACCGGGTCGTCGGCATGGTGCGCCAGGCGGGATTCCGCGACGCCTCCACCACCGAGCCGGGCACCCGGCAGTACGCGTCGCAGCCGTTCCTCCTCCGCCGCACCGAGGTGAGCGGCTCCGACACCCTGGGCTCCTTCGCCCGCAAGGCGGGGCTGCCCCCGCCGCCGCGCGGGTTCGTCGCCCCCTCGCCCTCGGCGTCGCCGGGCGGCTCACCGTCGCCGTCGCCCTCACCGTCGCCGAGTGCGACCGCGGAGATCCGGCCGCTCGGTCAGTAGGGCGAGACGTCGCCGAACATCTCCGGGAGGCGCTGGGCGAGGGAGAAGTCGCCCTCGATCCCCAGGTCTCCGTCGACGAGCGCCCGGTTCGAGCTCAGATCGCCGGCCGCGATCCGGACGAACACCGCGACGGGCATGCGGAAGGTGATCGCCGGCGCGGGGGCGAGGCCGCGATGGGCGGTCGCGACGCCGCCGTCGACGCGGACGAACCAGGGCCGGGGCCCGTCGCCGGCCTCGAGCACGTACTGGATGTCGCCCCGGAACCCGCCGGCGTGCTCGGGGCGGAAGTTGCGCGCCATCCCGTTGAAGAGCACCCAGAGCCCCGCCGCCGAGCCCGCCGTCCGGCCGACGGCGGCGTCGCTCCGTCCCCGGACCGCGCGTGAGAGCGCCGCGCGAGTCGCGGTGCGCCCCGCCCTCGCCGCCGCGCGCCGGAGGTGGGTGCGGCCGTCGACCGAGGCGGTACCCGGCGACCAGGGCTCACCGCTGGTGCTCACGACGTAGGAGGGGTCGACCGACTCCGGCGGTCGCGGCGGCGGGCGCCGCGCGAGCGCACGCTCGCAGTGCTCCGCGAGGCGCTCGCGCCGGCGCGCGTCCACCGCGTCGGCGTCCTCGGCGAATCCCGGGAGCACCTCGCGCCCGAAGAGCTCGAGCGACTCGCAGATGTGCTCGTGGCGGTTGCGTCCCGACTGGGAGACGAGGATCACCTGGTCGACGCCCGCGGCCTGGTAGCGCTCGAGCAGCTCGCGGACCTGTGCCGGGGTGCCGATCGCGCCGCGGAGCGAGCCCATCCCCCGCTCGAGCAGCTTCATCCCCAGTGGTGCGTCCTCGGCGTTGACGATCTCGCGGGTGAAGCCGCGACGGCCGCGGTTGGCGCCGAACTCGTCCCAGACGCTGGTGCGCGCCGGACGGTGGTCGCCGAACACGTAGTAGTGGGCGAGCGAGTAGCCGAAGAAGTGGGCGCCGTCGATCCCCCTCTCGATCGCCGTCGACTCGTCCCGGTGGCACATGAAGGGCAGGACCACGGCGACGTTGGGATTGACCGCGAAGCCGGCGGGCACGCACTCCTCGGAGGCGAGGATCCTGTGGTAGTCGTCGACCCAGCGGCGCGCCTCCTCGGGCTCGACGAAGGAGAAGGAGAGCGCGCCGATGCCGCATCGCGCCGCGAGCAGGATGGTGTCGCGGCGGCTGCACGCGACCCAGAGCGGCGGATGCGGCTTCTGCTTGGGCTTGGGCACGACATTGCGCGGCGGCACCGAGAGGAAGCGGCCGCGATGCCCGGCGAAGGGCTCCTCGACGAGCATTCGGGTGACGACGTCGAGCGCCTCCGCCCACTGGGCACGCTTCAGCTCGCGGTCGACGCCGAACCCTCCGAGCTCCATCTGCGAGCTCGACTCGCCGGTGCCGAAGTCGACGCGCCCGCCGCTGAGCAGGTCGAGGGTCGCGATCCGCTCGGCGACCCGGGCGGGGTGGTTGAAGCCCGGAGGCAGCTGGACGATGCCGTGGCCGAGGCGGATGCGCCGGGTGCGCTGGCTGGCGGCGGCGAGGAAGACCTCCGGCGCCGAGGAGTGCGAGTACTCCTCGAGGAAGTGGTGCTCGACCTCCCAGACGTGGTCGATGCCGATCCGATCGGCGAGTTCGACCTGCTCGAGAGCGTCGTTGAGCAGCTTCTCCTCCGCCCCCTCCTCCCACGGCCGCGGCAGCTGGTGCTCGTAGAAGATGCCGAAGCGCATGCGGGTATCGTAGTGCCCCTCCGGCAACAGGCTGGACGCAGCGGAGGTCAGGCTGATGGAAGGCGGCACCGCCACCCGGCGCAGGACGCGCGGCCAGAACGGAAGGGCGCGGGCATCGGCCACGGCGGGCGATGCCCGGACGGCGCGCGCCGCGGCGTCCCCATCGCAGAGCCCCGCGCCCGCAGCACCGGAGTCCGTCGAGGAGCGGGCCACCGAGGCCATCCTCGGCGCGAACCCCTTCCTCGGCATCGACCGCCGCGAGCAGCTCGCCTCGCTGCGCCGGCTCGCGCTGCGGCTCGGCGCCCAGCCGGGCACGATCGCGCGCGAGGGGATCACCCTCGGCCGCGAGCTCGCCGCGGTCGTCGCCGGCCGCTCCGCCGTCGAGCCCGCCCGCGGCGACCGCCGCTTCGCGGACACGACGTGGCGCGAGAACCCCGCATACCACCGGCTGATGCAGGGGTACCTGGCGTGGAGTCGCAGCGTCGACCGTCTGGTCGACGGCGCCGGGCTCGACTGGAGGAGCACCGAGCGCGCGCGCTTCGCCACGACCATGCTCACCGAGGCGGTCGCTCCGACGAACGCGCTCCCCGGCAACCCGGCGGCGCTGAAGCGCGGCTTCGAGACCGGTGGCCGCAGCCTCGTCCGGGGTGCCCGCAACCTCCTGCACGACGTGCGCCACAACGGCGGCATGCCCGCGCAGGTCGACCGCACTCCGTTCGTGCTCGGCGAGAACATCGCGCTGAGCCGCGGCGCGGTCGTCTTCCGCAGCGAGGTCTGCGAGCTGATCCAGTTCACGCCGACGACCGCCGAGGTCGGCGCGCGGCCGCTGGTGATGATCCCGCCGCAGATCAACAAGTACTACATCATGGACCTCGCGCCGGGCCGCAGCTTCATCGAGAACGCGGTCGCCAACGGCGTCCAGTTCTTCAGCATCAGCTGGCGCAACCCCGGGCCCGAGCACCGCGATTGGGACCTCGACACCTACGTGCAGGGCTGCCTCGACTCGATCGGCGCCGCCTGCGAGATCACCGGCTCCGACGACGTCAACGTCATGGGGCTCTGCGCCGGCGGCATCACCACCTCGATCACCCTCGCGCACATGGCGGCGGCCGGCGACCCGCGGGTGCACAGCGTCACCCTCCCGGTGACGATGCTCGACATGAGCGTGCCCTCCACCGCGGGCATCTTCTCGAGCGAGCGCGTCGGCGCCTCGGCGACCCGCGAGTCGCGGCGCCGCGGGGTGCTCTCCGGCCGCGAGATGTCGCGCGTGTTCGCGTGGATGCGGCCCAACGACCTCGTCTGGAACTACTGGGTCAACAACTACCTGATGGGCAACCCGCCACCCGCGTTCGACATCCTCGCCTGGAACAACGACACCACCAACCTCCCGGCGGCGCTGCACGCGCAGTTCATCCGCATCCTGCTCGACAACGCGCTCACCCGGCCGGGCGAGCTCCAGGTGCTCGGCACCCCCATCGACCTCGGCGCGATCACCGCGCCCGCCTACGTCCTCGCCGGGGTGACCGACCACATCACCCCCTGGCGTGCCTGCTATCGCGCGACCGGTCTGCTCGGCGGGGAGAGCAGCTTCGTGCTCAGCAACAGCGGTCACATCCAGGCGCTCGTCAACCCGCCGGGGAACCCGAAGGCGAGCTACTTCACCGGCCCGCCTCCGGGACCCGACCCCGATGCGTGGCGCGCGGCGGCGACCGAGCACCGCGACAGCTGGTGGGGACACTGGCTCGAGTGGCTGGGTCCGCACTGCGGGGCACGCCGGCCGGCGGCGGAGCGGCTCGGCAGCCGGCGGCATCCGCCGATGGAGGCCGCTCCCGGCACCTACGTCCACGACCAGGCCTAGCTGGTCCTGTCGATCCCGGCCCTCGCCGTTCGACCAGTGAGGGTCAGGCGGAGGGCGCCTGCGATCGGAGGTACGCGGTGAAGTACATGTGCCTGGTGTATGCCGAGCGGGAGGAGGACCTGTCGACAGCGGTGCTCTCCGACTTCCCGACCGTCCTGCGCGAGATGCGCGAGGCCGGTGTCTACCTCGGGAGCGGAAGGCTGAAGACGGCGGGGTCGGCGACGACCGTGCGCGTGCGCGACGGCGAGACCCTCCTCACCGACGGGCCGTTCGCCGAGATCAAGGAGCACCTCGGCGGGTACTTCCTGCTCGAATGCGCCGACCTCGACGAGGCGGTGCGCTGGGTGGCCACGATTCCCGGGTCGAGGATCGGTGCCGTCGAGGTGCGGCCGCTCGAGGTGGCGATGGGGGCGGAGCACTGAGCGTCGATCTGGAGCCGGTGCTCCGCGCCCACTGGTGGCACGGGGTGGCCACGGTGGCGCGGCTGATCGGCGATATCGATGCGGCCGAGGACGCCATGCAGGACGCCTGCATCGCCGCGCTGG
>DATKEY010000118.1:0-6449 GCA_035544475.1 Candidatus Dormiibacterota bacterium
GGTGCCGTCGATCTTGCGGAAGCAGCCGTTCGCGGTCGTGCACGGCGCCAGCCCGAACGTCGAGCGGTAGAGCGCCATGTCGGCCTCGGCGTTCGGGTCGTCCATGGCGTCGACGACGGCGATCGTCCTCCCGTTCGCGCCACCGGCCGGAAGGCTGTAGGCGCTGTGCAGGTCGAACGGATGCAGGCCGGGGATCTGCGGCGCCGGGTCCTTGGCGGGCATCGACGGCGGCGTGGTGACCGGCGCCGCGGTGGGGGCCGGTGTGGGCGTCGGCGTGGGGGAGGGCGTCGACGCCGCGGGGGGGGTGGTCGCCGGCTTCGGCGTCGGGCTGCTCTTCGGCGACGGCTTCGGCGTCGGCGTCGGCGTGTGCGTCGACGTGTGCTTCTTCTTCTTGTGCTTCGAGAGCGGCTGGGCCACGGTGCTGACCAGCGCGAGGCAGCGGGCCTGGCCCGGCCGGGCCACGGGGCAGGCGGGCTGGAAGTCGAGCAGCGTCGAGGTCGAGACCGCGACCCCGGGGTCGGTGTTCGCGACCGGGGCTCCGCAGGCACCGATGCCCCATGCGAGTGAGAACGCCGCCAGACCGATGCTCATGATCCGTGCGCGGCGCATCCGCGTGCCCCTCCCTTCCCCAGTGGTGTGCTGTGACCCACTGATAAGACGGACGAGGCCCGAGAACCGTGCGCGGTGCGGGGTTCGTGGCGATTCACAATGCACCGGATGGACCGCGGGCCCGCGGAGGCGCTCCGCATCCTCGTCGTCGAGGACGATCGGGCGCTGCGCGCCGTGCTCGTCTCCGCCACGGAGGGCGCGGGGTACGAGGTGGTCGCCGTCGGCGACGGGCTCGCCGCCGCCCGCGAGCTGCGCGCCCGCCCGTACGACGTCGTGCTCCTCGACATCGGCCTCCCCGTCGTCGACGGCTGGCACATCCTCGGCGAGCTCGAGGGGCGGCGCATCCCGTCGGTCATCGTCATCAGCGCGCGCGGCGAGGAGCGCGACAAGGTGCGCGCCCTCGACCTCGGTGCCGACGACTACCTCGCCAAGCCCTTCGGCTCCGACGAGCTCCTCGCCCGGGTGCGCGCGGTCGTGCGCCGAGCGCGCCCGCCGGTCGAGCCGTCACGCGTCGTCGAGTCCGGGGAGGTGAGCGTCGACCTCGGGACCCGTACCGTCCACCGGGGCGGCGAGGAGGTTCGGCTGTCGCCCACCGAGCGCGCGCTCCTCGTCGAGCTCGCCCGCAACGCCGGCAGGGTCGTCGACCATCGCACCCTGCTGCGCCGCGTGTGGGGGCCCGAGTACGCCGGCGACCGCAACTACCTGCGCACCTTCGTGCAGCGGCTGCGGCTCAAGCTCGAGCGGGACCCCTCCGCGCCGGAGCTCATCGTCACCGCCGAGCGGGAGGGCTATCGGTTCGGTCCGGCGGCCCCGCCCCGGGGAGGGTGAAGGCGAATCGTGCGCCGCCTGCGGGCGGATCCTCGAGCCACACCCGGCCGCCGTGCGCCTCGACGATGGCGCGGACGATGGGAAGGCCGAGACCGGTGCCGGGGGAGTCGCCGCTGTCCTCACCCCGGACGAAGCGGTCGAAGATCCGGTCGCGCATCTCCGCGGGGACACCCGGGCCGGCGTCGACGACGGCGATGACGACGGCGTCCTCGGCCGCGGCGACCTCGACGCCGATCGGGGTCTGCGGCGGCGCCAGCCGGTCGGCGTTGCCGACGAGGTTGTCGAGCACCTGTGCCAGCCGGTCCCAGTCGGCGAGCACCCGGACGCCGGCCGCGGCGGCGGGGTCCCAGCGGACGGACCGCGCAGGGCTGTGCCGGTGGAGCCGGTCGACCGCCGCCTCGACCGCCTCGCCGACCTCGACCGGCTCGGGGTTCAGGTCGAGCGCGCCCCCCTCGATGCGTGCCATGTCGAGCATGTCGCCGACCAGCCTCCCCAGACGCCTCGCCTCGGCGGCGATGGAGCCGAGCTCCGCTCGCGCGGGCGCGAGGTCGGCACGGCCGGCGAGGGCGGTGCTCCCCGTCAGGATGCTGCTCAGCGGGGTGCGCAGCTCGTGGGAGACGTTGGCGAGCAGCTCCTGGCGCGCCCGGTCGGTCTCCTCGAGCACACGGACCTGGCGCTGGGTCCGCTCGAGCTCCAGGGCGACGCGGGCGGCCTCGGCCTGCTCGCGGTTGAGCCGCACCAGCTCGGCGTTGGCGAGGCTGAGCTCGCCGGCGAGCGCGACCGCGCGCTGCTGGGCACGGCGGCGGCGCGAGACCAGGCCACCGACGAGCAGCGCGGTGCCGAAGAGGACGGCGAGGTTGACGAGGTCGAACTCGTCGAACAGGGTGAGGGTGCGGACCGGCGGGACGAAGTAGTAGTCGGAGAGAAGGAACCCGGCGGCGGCGGCGAGCAGCGCCGGCCACAGACCGCCCAGCACCGCCATCATCGCGACGTACGCGAGATAGACGAAGACGTACTCGCGCGGCTGGTTCGACCCGATGCGGAGCAGCGGCCCGGTGAGCGCGGCCGGGCCCCCGAGCGCGGCGGCGCCGATCACCACCGCCCGCAGCGCGCGGCGCCGGCCCGAGCCCCACATGGGCCGAATCCTAGAGCGCCTCGTCCTCGCGATGGGCGCGGTGGCGCTGCTGCTCGGGCGGACGCAGGTGATACGGGACGTTGACGGTCACGATCCCCGGGCGGAAGAGGAGCGCCGCCTTGAGCCGCAGCGCGCTCTGGTTGTGGAGCACCTGGTGCCACCATCGGGTGGCGACCAGCTCGGGAAGGACGACCACGACGGTGGCGTCGTGGCGCTGCCGCTGGATGGCGGCGACGTAGGTGAGCAGGGGCCGCACCAGAGACCGGTAGGGCGAGTCGATGATCTCCAGCGGCACCCGGTCGCCCCACGCGTGCCAGCGCGCCCGCAGGTCGGCGATCTCCTGGGCGTTGTCGCTGACGTGCACCGCGATCACGGTGTCGGAGATGCCGCGGGCGAGCGCGAGGCTCTGCAGCGCCACCGAGTTCAGGCCGGCGACCGGCACCACGCAGACCGGGTGGACGTCGCCCGGCGCCATCGGCGTCTCGGTGGCGACGTAGGTGCCCACCTCACGGTAGTGGCGGTTCACCGAACGGCAGGTGAGCACGAGCAGGGGGACGATGACGAAGATGATCCAGGCCCCCCGGGTGAGGTTGGAGCCGCCGGTGACGAGGAGCACGGTGGCGCAGGTGGCGGTACCGAGGATGTTCAGCGGAAGCCCCCGTCGCCAGCCCTCCTCGCGCAGCCGGAGCCAGCGAGCGACCATCCCCGCCTGGGACATGGTGAAGGCGGTGAACACCCCGACCGCGTACAGCGGGATGAGCCGCGACACGTCTCCGCGGAAGCCGACGAGCAGCAGGATCGCGAGCGCCGCCAGGAGCACGATCCCGTTGCTGTAGGCGAGCCGGTCCCCGAGGCGCTTGAACTGGTGCGGGGCGTAGTCGTCGCGGGCCATGAAGAAGAGCAGCCGGGGGAAGTCCGAGAAGGCGGTGTTGCCGGCGAGAACGAGGATGCCGGTGGTGGTGACCGCGACGTACAGGTAGGCGAGACCCGAGCCGAAGGCGGAGTGGGCCAGCTGCGAGATCACCGTCTCATAGCCCGGCTTCGTCGAGTCCTCGGGCACGACCCCGAGCGTGTGGGTGACGAGGGTGATGCCGAGGAACATCAGTCCGAGCAGCACCCCCATGGTGGTGAGGGTGGTGCGCGCGTTCACCCACTCCGGCGCCTTGAAGGCGGGCACGCCGTCGCTGATCGCCTCCACCCCGGTCAACGCGGTCGCGCCGGACGCGAAGGCGCGGAGCACGAGGAAGAGGGTGAGGCTCTGGGTGACGTGCTCGATGTGCGGTGGCGCGCCGTGGAGGCTGCCGGTGGCGAGCCGCACCCCGGCGGTGATCACCATCGCGAGCATGCCGACGATGAACAGGTAGGTCGGCAGCGCGAAGATGTTCCCGGACTCGCGGATGCCGCGGAGGTTTCCGACGAGCAGCACCAGGGTGAAGCCGACGCAGAGCTGCACCCGCAGGCCCTCGACTCCCGGCGCGGCGCTGATGATCGCGTCGACGCCGCTCGCCACCGACACCGCGACGGTGAGGGTGTACGACGTCATCAGGGCACAGCCCGCCACCAGCCCCGCGGTGTGGCCGAGATTGTCGCTGGCGACGATGTACGAACCGCCGCCGCGGGGATAGGCCTTGATCGTCTGCCGGTAGCTGAGCACGACGATGGCGAGCAGGCAGAGCGTCGCCACCATGATCGGCAGCATGTAGCCGTACGCGACCGCGCCCGCGGTGACCAGCACCACGAGGATCTGTTCGGTGGCGTACGCCACCGAGGAGAGCGCGTCGGAGGAGAGGACGGCGAGCGCCTTCACCTTGGTGAGCCGTTCGTGCACCGCCTGCGACGACGCGAGCGGTGCGCCGATGAGGACGTGCCGCAGCCTGTGGACCGCCTGGCTCAGGCCGCGCGGCGGCTCGCTCGCCCGGGCGGTGGCCTGGAGCACCCCCGGCGACACCGGTTCGAATCCGTGGCGGCGCGGGCGCACGCCGCGAACGTACCGGTCGCCGGGGAGCGACCCTCGACGCTCGTGTCCGCGCAGATCGGGATCGACGGAGTTGGCCGCGGGGAACGCGGACCAGGCGTGTCCCGCCTCCCGCAGGGCGTGCTCCTCCCGGGCGTCGAGGCGAGCCTCCGGGGTGGCGCCAGGTGCCGCGTCCACTGAACAGTTCAGGCTATGTACGCGGACATCAACGTTTCATCAACGCGTCACCGGTGCGCCGGAGGTGCCGGCATTGATCGGTCGTTGACGCCGCGCGGCATACGCTGCGAGCGTGGCCTCCTCTCCCGCGCTTCGCGTCGTCCCCGGCGGCCGCGACCGCCTGCGGCTGTGCGTCGTCGTCGGGCTCGACGGTGCGGACGCGGGCCGGACGCTGCTGCCCTGGTGCGCGTCGCTCGCCGGCGTGGCCGACGTCGAGGTGGTCGCGGTCCACGCGCTCGAGGCGCGCACCTACCCCCCGGAGTTCCGTCGCGATCTCCCGAAGGCCGCCGACCGCGACCAGGGAAGCTGGCGCGACGAGATCCGGGCACGCATCGACGCGGAGTGGTGCGGCGCGGTGCACGTCCCCGGGGTGAGCCGCCGGGTCATCGTCGGTGACGGCCGTCCGCACAGCATCCTCGCCCGCGCGGCGCAGCGGTACGAGGCGGACCTCGTCGTCGTCGGCGACCGTCCCCGCGGTGCGCTCGCAGAGGTGTTCCGACCGGGGGTGGCGCGCCGTCTGCGAGGTCTCGCGCCCTGCCCGGTCGTGACCATCGCGGCCCGCGACGACGGGACGCCGCCGCCGTCGCTCGAGCGCATCCTCGTCGCCAGCGACGGCCGCCCGTCGGCGGTCGCCGCCGTGGGGTGGGCTGCCGGGCTGGCAGCCGGCGTCGGCGCCGAGCTGGTCGTGGCGCGGGTGATCTCCGCGGGCGCGGCGCCACCCACCGCGCCGGGCGCCGAGCGCCGGCCCCGGGTCGTCGACGACGTGTCCGCCCTGCTCGAGGCGGAGCTCGCCGGCGCCGGCCACCGGCTGCCGGAGCGGCGTCGCACGGCCGTGCTCGTCGGCGACCCCGCGGCGATGCTCCTCGCGCTCGCCGAGTCCGAGGCGGCGGGCCTCGTCGTCCTCGGCGCCGGCGTCCGGAGCCGGCTCCGCCCCGCGGCCGGCTCGGTCGCCGCGACCCTGATCCGCGGGGCGCCCTGCCCCGTGGTGACCCTGGCGGGGCCGGGCCCTCGGATCGATACTGGGATCCGACCCTTCAGGAGGACCACGGACATGACTTCCGAGACCAACCGCCCCCGGGGCGTCCGCTTTGCCGCAGGCACGGTGGTCAGCCCCGGTGAGTACCGCAACTGCGACACCGGCAAGGTGCGCTACTTCGACGGCGCCACCCCGCTCCCCGGCGGCGTCAACTCCGCCTCCTGGCAGCAGGTGTCCGACCACTTCCACGCCTCCGAGGACCCGGGCGGCACCCGCGAGCCGCGGCGCGACGCCGGCCCCCACGCGGTGCGCTTCGCCGCCGGCACCGTGGTCAGCCCCGGCGAGTACCGCAACTCCGACACCGGGACGGTCCGCTACTTCGACGGCACCACCCCGCTCCCCGGCGGCGTCAACTCCGCCTCCTGGCAGCAGGTGAGCGACCACTTCCACCCCGCGCAGACGGCGATCCAGCCCGAGCAGCGGCACACCATGCCCGACACCACCTCGCGGCCGGTCCGGTTCGCCGCGGGCACCCTGGTCAGCCCGGGCGAGTACCGCAACTGCGAGACCGGCGCGATCCGGTACTTCGACGGCACCACCCCGCTCCCCGGCGGGATCAACGCTGCGTCGTGGCAGCAGGTGTCGGACCACTACCACCCCCAGGTCCCCGGACACTCCTGAGAGGCGGCGGCGCCGCGCCCCGATCCGTC
>DATKEY010000119.1:0-7625 GCA_035544475.1 Candidatus Dormiibacterota bacterium
ATTTCCACTGTCCTGCCCCGCTCGTGGATGGAGGACCCGAGTCTAGACTCTGCAGGTTTCCGCCGGGTCCAGCAGGAGGGCGACCGTGAAGATCGAGAGCTCGTTCAGCGTGGCCGCACCCCCCGACCAGGTGTTCGCCTACCTGCTCGAGGTCAACCAGGTCGTCGGCTGCCTGCCCGGGGCGGAGCTGTCCGAGATCGTCGACTCCCAGACCTTCCGGGGGAAGCTCAAGGTCAAGGTCGGCGCCGTCTCGGTCTCCTACCAGGGCACCGCCCACATCGTCGACATGGTCGAGGACGACACCTCGGCGACGGTGACGATCGAGGGGGAGGGGCGGGAGATCGGCGGCCAGGGCTCGGTGCGGGCGAAGCTGCTGCTCACCGTGTCCGCCACCGACGACGGCGGCTCGGCGGTCCGCCTCGAGTCCGACCTGACGATCACCGGCCGTGTCGCCCAGTTCGGCCGCGGGGTGATCGAGGACGTCTCGAAGCGGCTCATGGGCCAGATGGGCGAGTGCATCGGCACCAAGCTCCAGGCGGCGCCCGCCGGGGGCTGATCAGCGCCCCGTCACGCCGCCTTCCGGTACTTGCGGACACTCGCCAGGTCGGGCACACGGCCGCGCTCGCGCTTCAGCTCGGCGAAGTTCTCGTAGCTCGCGAGCCAGCTCACGTGGCGCCAGAGTTCGACCGCCTCGGCGTCGTCGGGGACCTCCGAGATGATCGGGCCGAAGATCGCGCCGCCCTCGCCACCGTCGAGGACGATCGTGGGGACACCGAAGCCCCGGTGCCGCGCGACCATGGCGTCGTGCTCGTCCTGGACCTGCTGCCAGGTGCCGGGATCGGCCAGGGCCCGCTCGAGCAGCACCGGGTCGAGGCCCGCCTCGCGGAGCGCCGCGGCGAGCACCGCGCGGTCGTCGACGTCGGCGCCGCGCTGGTGGACGGCGTCGCCGAGGGCGGCGTAGAAGCGGCCGGCGGCGCCGGCCCCGTGCTCGGCGCGGATCAGCACCAGGGTGCGCAGGGCGGGGGCGGACCCCCGGTCGTCGACGGCGCGCCCCTCATCGCCCCGGTTGCCGATGGCGAGCGAGAACACCGCCCAGTCGACCGCGACCTCGCCGAGCTCCTCGAGCCGGCGCACCCAGCGGGACGTCTGGTAGCACCACGGACAGAGCGGATCGAGGTGGAAGCGGATGGGCTGAGCCATGTGGGCACGCTCCGGTGTGGGGCTGATCCTTCGTAAGTCAGGGTACCGGAGCGGTACCGCGATCAAACCCCCGCAGGCGGAACGTGCGTTCGGGGACGAGGGGCTCGGCGCTGCCGCGGCCGTGGCGATCGGTACCATGTGGCGGCCTTCGGTCGGCGGGTCACAAGGTGGGTCGGATGCACGGGATCAGCGGCCAGCAGTTCGCCATCGACTGCTTCGTCTTCGCCCTCGCGGTCTTCGTCGGCTTCGAGCTGATCACCAAGGTCCCCGCCATCCTCCACACCCCGCTGATGTCGGCGACCAACGCGATCCACGGCATCGTGCTCGTCGGCGCGATCACCGTCGCCGCGGTCGGGCACGACGCCATCTCGAACACGATCGCGGTCCTCGCCGTCTTCCTCGGCACCCTCAACGTCGTCGGCGGCTTCGTCGTCACCGACCGCATGCTCGAGATGTTCCGCGCAAAACCCCAGCCGCCGAAGGCGAAGGAGCCGGGGAAGGCGGCATGACGGGCAATCCGCCGGCGTGGGTGATCTTCACCTACATCGTCACGGCGATGCTCTTCGTCGTCGCCATCAGGCGGCTGCGCACCGTCGGCGGCGCGCGCAGCGGCAACCAGCTCGCGATGGTCGGCATGGGGATCGCGGTCGTCGTCATCCTGCAGCAGGCCGGGTTCGACAACTGGTACCTGATCTTCCCGCCGATGGTGGTGGGTGCGGTCATCGGCGCCGTCGCCGCGCGGCAGGTGCGGATGACCGCGATGCCACAGATGGTCGCGATGTTCAACGGCATGGGCGCCGGCGCCGCCGCGCTCATCGCCGCCGACGACTTCCGCCGCCTCGACCAGCTGGGTGGGGTGCCGCGGCTCGACGGGCTGACCATCCTGCTCAGCTGCATGATCGGCGCCATCGGCTTCGCGGGGAGCATGGTCGCCTTCGCCAAGCTCCAGGAGCTGATCAGCGGCAGGCCGCTCACCTACCCGCTGCAGAAGGCGCTCAACGCCGCCATCCTCGCGACGATCATCGTCCTCGGCGTGATCATCGTCGCCCGCGAGGGCGGCATCCAGCTCTTCATCGCCTTCGCGGCGCTGAGCTTCATCCTCGGCCCGCTCTTCGTGCTCCCCATCGGCGGCGCCGACATGCCGGTGGTGATCTCCCTGCTCAACAGCTTCACCGGGGTCGCGGCGGCGATCACCGGCTTCGTCCTCGACAACCAGGTCCTCGTCGTGAGCGGAGCGCTCGTCGGCGCCTCGGGAACGGTGCTCACCCAGCTGATGAGCAAGGCGATGAACCGCCCGCTCACGAACATCCTCTTCGGCGCCTTCGGCGGGGGACCGTCGAAGGCGGCCGGCGGGCCGGCGGAGGCGGGCGGCGAGGTGCGCAGCGCGACCGTCGAGGACGTCGTCGCCCTCTTCGAGCTCGCCCGTGAGGTGGTCATCGTCCCCGGCTACGGGCTCGCCGTCGCCCGCGCCCAGCACGACGTCAAGCGGCTCGCCGACCAGCTCGAGCAGCGCGGCATCCAGGTGAAGTACGCGATCCACCCCGTGGCCGGGCGCATGCCGGGGCACATGAACGTGCTCCTCGCCGAGGCCGACGTCCCCTACGAGCAGCTCTACGACATGGATGCGATCAACGACGAGTTCAGCCAGACCGACGTCGCCGTGGTGATCGGCGCCAACGACGTCGTCAACCCCGCGGCGCGGAACGATCCGAGCAGCCCGATCCACGGCATGCCCATCCTCAACGTCGACGAGGCCGCGAACGTGGTCGTGCTGAAGCGGAGCATGAACCCGGGGTTCGCCGGAATCGAGAACCAGCTCTTCTACAACCCGAAGACGGTGATGCTCTTCGGCGACGCCCAGAAGTCGGTCTCGGAGCTGGTGACCGAGCTCAAGGAGGCGAGCTGACGGACCTCGAGCTCGGTGGTCGCGTGGTGCTGGTGACCGGCGCCGGCCAGGGGCTGGGGCGGGCCATCGGGCTCGCGTTCGCCGCCGAGGGCGCGCACGTCGCCTTCCACCACCGCACCTCCGCCGACGGCGCGGCGCGCGCGGCCGGCGACGCGCGCGGGCTCGGGGTCCGGGCCATGAGCGTCGGCGCCGACCTGCGCAGCGACGCCGAGGTGGCGGCGATGGTCGACGCTGTCGAGGCCGACCTCGGGCCCGTCGACGTCCTCGTCAACAACGCGGCCGCGGGCATCCGCCAGCCCTTCCTCGAGGGCACCCCCGACGACTGGGCGCCGATGGTCGATGTCGTCGTCACCGGCACCATCCGCGTCACCCACGCGGTGACGGCCCGGATGGCGGGCCGCGGCGGCGGGTCCGTCGTCAGCCTCATGGGCGACTCCGGACGGGTGGGGGAGTCCGGGCTCAGCGTGCTCGCGGCGACGCGCGCCTCGACGATGGGGCTCACCAAGTCGCTGGCCCGCGAGCTCGCCCGCCACGGCATCCGCGCCAACTGCGTGTCGATCGCGCTCGTGCGCACCGACAATCTCGCGTCCCACGCCGGCGGCGAGGACGAGGAGCGGATGCGCCGCATCCTCGCCCAGTACCCGCTGCGCCGCCTCGGCCGCCCCGAGGACGTCACCCCGATGGTCCTGCTGCTCGCCTCGCCGCTCTCGGGATGGATCACCGGCCAGGTGATCTCGGTGAACGGCGGCTACGCGATGGTGTGAGCGGGCCCGTGCTGGGGACGAGCGTCCCCCGCAAGGAGGACGCGCGGCTGCTCACCGGACGCGGCCGCTTCGTCAGCGACCTGCGGCTCCCCGGCATGCTCCACGTCGCCTTCGTGCGCAGCCCGCTCGCCCACGGCCGCATCCGGGCCGTCGACGTCGACGCCGCGCGGGCCGCACCGGGGGTGGTCGCGGTCGTCACCGGCGACGACCCCGAGGTCGCGAGCCGCGCGCTGCGGGCGCGGTCGTCGCTGAGCTCGTACGTCGAGACCGCCCAGCCCCTCCTCGCCCGCGACCGGGTGCGTTTCAACGGCGAGGCGCTCGCCGCGATCGTCGCCACCGACCGCTACCTCGCCGAGGACGCGGCCGACCTCGTCGCCCTCGACCTCGAGCCCCTGCCCGCGCTCGTCGACCCGGTCGAGGCGTGCGCCCCCGGCTGCGCGGCGACCGTCCACGACGAGGCTCCGGACAACGTGCTGGTGCGGCGCAGCTTCGAGGCCGGCGACGTCGATCGCGTCCTCGCCGGCGCTCACCTCGTCGTCGAGCGCGAGCTGCGCACCAACCGCCACGCCGGGGTGCCGCTCGAGGGCCGCGCCGGGGTGGCGTCGTGGGACGCGGGCGACGGAGCGCTCACCCTGTGGAGCGGGACCCAGATCCCGCACATGGTCCGCCACGGGATCGCCGAGGTCCTCGGTCTGCCCGAGCGGCGGGTGCGGGTGGTCGCCCCCGACGTCGGCGGGGGCTTCGGGGTCAAGGCGTCGCTCTATCCCGAGGACGTGCTCCTCTGCGTGCTCGCCATCCGCCTCGGCCGTCCGGTGCGGTGGGTGGAGGACCGGCTCGAGCACCTGCTCAGCGCGAGCCACGCGCGCGACCACGTGTACCGCGTGCGCGCCGGCCTCGGCGCGGACGGGACGCTGCTCGCGCTCGACGCGGACGTGATCTGCAACGCCGGCGCGTACTCGATGTGGCCGTACACCGCCGCCCTCGAGCCGCTCATGGCCGGCGGTCTGCTCGCCGGTCCGTACCGCGTCGACCACTACCGCTGCGCGGTGCGCGGGGTCACGACGACCACCGCGCCGTCCGGTCCGTACCGCGGCGTCGCCCGGCCGGCGACGGTCTTCGTCATGGAGCGGATCCTCGACATCGCCGCCGCCGCGCTCGGAATCGACCCGGTCGCGATCCGCCGGCGCAACCTCGTCCGCGCCGAGGACGTGCCCTACACCTCCGCGACCCGGCTCGTCCACGACTCCCGCACCTACGGCGCCTGCCTCGACGCCGTCCTCGAGCGGCTCGACTACGCCGCGGTGCGCGACGAGCAGCGGAGGTCGCGCGTCGAGGGACGCGCGCTCGGTGTCGGCCTCGCCGTGTACAACGAGCTCACCGGGATGGGGAGCGCCGCGTCGGCGGGGCCACGGATGCCCTTCCGCACCGGATACGAGATGGCGACGGTCCGCCTCGACCCCGAGGGCGGGGTCACCGTCCTCGCCGGGACGACCTCGCAGGGGCAGGGGCTGGAGACCACGCTCGCGCAGATCGCCGCCGACGCGACGGGTGTCGCGTACGAGGACGTCGAGGTGCGCATGGGCGACACCCGGGGGCCCTTCGGGTTCGGCGCCTTCGCCTCGCGGCAGGGGGTGATCGGCGGTGGCGCCGTGCTCCTCGCGGCCGGTGCGGTTCGGGACAGGATCGTCCGGATCGCGGCGCACCTGCTCGAGGCCGACGAGGCCGACCTGCGCGTGGCGGACGGGTGGGTCCGGCCGGTGGACGCCCCCGACCGGGGCGTGACGATCGCCGACGTCGCCCGGGTCGCGTACCACGAGGCCCACCGGCTGCCCGAGGGGGTGCCGCCGGGGCTCGAGGAGACGAGGGCGTACGATCCGGTGCGCGGCACCTTCGCCGCCGGCGCCCAGGCGGCGGTCGTCGAGGTCGACCCCACCACCGGCGAGGTGCGGGTGCTGCGCCACCTCTGCGTCGAGGACGCGGGCCGCGTCTACCACCCGGCGATCGTCTCCGGGCAGATCGAGGGCGGGCTCGCCCAGGGGATGGGCGGCGCCCTCCACGAGCACCACGTCTACGACGAGGACGGCCGCCTGATGACCGCCACCCTCATGGACTACCTCCTCCCCTCGGCGACCGACGTCCCGGCGTTCGAGGTGGGCCACGTCGACGATCCCGCCGCGACGGTCACCGGGGCGCGCGGGGTCGGCGAGGGGTCGACGCTCGGCGTCGCCGCCGCCCTCGCCAACGCGGTCGCCGACGCGCTCTCGCCGTGGGGTGTCGAGACGAACACGCTCCCGCTCACCCCGTCGCGCATCCACACCGCGCTCGAGGAGTCGACGTGATCCGCATCGAGCGGCGCGACCGGGTCGCGCTCGTCACCATCGATCGACCGGACCGGCGCAACGCACTCGACACCGAGCACTGCCGGCTGCTCCACGAGGCGGTCCACGGCGTCGCCGGCGACGGCGCCCGGGTCGTCGTGATCGCCGGCGAGGGGCGTGCGTTCTGCGCCGGGGCGGACCTCCAGGGCGTCCACTCCGAGGAGTTCCGGGTCGCGCTGCGCGTCCTCCTCGACGGGCTCCCGCTGCTGCCCCAGCCGGTGATCGCGGCGGTCGACGGCCCCGCGCTCGGCGCCGGCACCGAGCTCGCCTGCGCCGCGGACCTCCGGGTGGTCGGCGCCGGGGCGCGCTTCGGCATCCCCGCGGCCCGGCTCGGGCTCGCGATCCACGAGCGCAGCGTCCGCCGGCTGGTGCGGCTGCTCGGCGAGAGCCTCACCCGCGCCATCCTCCTCGCCGCCGCCGAGGTCGACGCGGAGACCGCGCTGCGCACCGGCTTCGCCCACCGCGCCGGCGGGCTCGACGCCGCGCTCGCCTGGGCGGACGGGATCGCCGCCCTCGCTCCGCTGAGCATGTCCGCCCACAAGCTCGCCCTCGAGCGGATCGCGACCCGCCACTCCGTCGACGACCCGGAGATCGCCGACGCGGTCCGCGCCGCCTGGGAGAGCGACGACTTCCGAGAGGGGATGGCCGCCTTCCGCGAGCGCCGCGACCCGGGGTTCCAGGGGCACGGATGAAGCCGGCGCCCTTCCGCTACGTCGCCGCGCGCTCCGTCGACGAGGCGGTCGCCGAGCTCGCCGCCGCGGAGGGCGAGGCGAAGGCGCTCGCGGGCGGGCAGAGCCTCGTCCCGCTCATGAACCTCCGTCTCGCCCGTCCGGCGGTGCTCGTCGACCTCAACCGCATCGCCGGCCTCGACCGCCTCGAGGTCGAGGACGGCCGGCTCGTGATCGGCGCCCTCGTCCGCCACCGCCGGCTCGCGACCGATCCGCTCGTCGCCGCGCACGCGCCGCTCCTCGCCGAGGCGGCGCGCTGGATCGGCCACGGCGCGATCCGGGCCCGGGGGACGATCGGCGGCAGCCTCGCCCACGCCGACCCTGCTGCGGAGCTCCCCTGCGCCGCGGTCGCGCTCGGCGCCGAGCTCGCCGTCGCCGGCCCGGGCGGGGTGCGTGCCCTCGCCGCCGCCGCGCTCGTCGACGGCGCCTACAGCACCCGGCTCGCCGAGGACGAGCTGATCACCGAGGTGCGGATCCCGATCGCCACCGAGGCGGCGGGGTGGGGCTTCGCCGAGATCGCCCGCCGCCACGGGGACTTCGCCCTCGTCCTCGCCGCGGCGACCGCCGCGTCCGGGACCGCGGCGGTCACCCTCGGCGGTGTCGGCGGCGCCCCGCTGCGGGTCGCCACCGACGTCCGCCCCGGCGCCCT
>DATKEY010000120.1:0-12663 GCA_035544475.1 Candidatus Dormiibacterota bacterium
GTCTTCCGGCTGCGCACCCACGAGATCCCCGACGTGAAGCGGCAGGCCAAGGGCATGCCGGTGATCAACCTGATCGAGCTGGACCAGCGCGAGCGGGTGACCGCGCTGATCGACATGGAGTCGTTCGGCGAGGAGCAGTTCCTGGTGATGGTCACCCGGCTGGGGCAGATCAAGAAGACCCCGGCCGCGGCCTACTCGGCGGTGCGCCGCAACGGCCTCATCGCTATGAACCTGCAGGACAACGACGAGCTCAACTGGGTGCGCGTCTCCTCCGGCGGCGACGAGATCATCGTCGCCACCCGCCAGGGGAAGTGCTCGCGGTACTCGGAGCGCGAGGTGCGGCCCACCGGGCGCGACACCCAGGGGGTGGCGGCGATCCGCCTCCGCGACGGTGACGAGGTGGCCGGCTTCGACATCGCCAACCCCAACGGCTACGTGCTCGTGGTCACCGAGAAGGGCTACGGCAAGCTCACCGCGGTGTCGGAGTACAACTCCAAGGGACGCAACATCCAGGGCATGTACACCATCGACCAGACCAAGCTGTCGAAGATCGGCGAGATCGTCGGCATGCGCGTCGTCGAGGACCTCTCCGAGGAGCTGATGGTGATCAGCACCATGGGCCAGGTGATCCGCATCCCTCTCGAGCAGGTGAACGTCCAGGGCCGCCAGACCAAGGGCGTGATCATCATGCGGATGAGCGACGACGACAGGGTCGGAAGCGTCGCCGGGGTCGGCTCTCCGGGCGCCCTCGACGCCTGACCGCTACCGTTCGGGAACGGGGAGGCGGATCCGGGGCGGTGCCGGTGCGGCGTCGACCCCGAACGGGTGGAGCTCGCCCGCGATCGCCGCGGCGAGGGTCCGGGAGCCGGAGTTCAGGTGGGAGAGCTCGGCCAGCCGCTCGATGTGCTCGAGCCGCGCGGCGCCGATGTGGTGGACGGCGGCGGCGAGTGCGTGGCCGCCTGCGGGTGCCGCCGCCGCGGTCTCCGCCGTGGTGCGCCCCCACCGGGCGAGGCGGCCGCATCCCTCGATGAGGTGCCCCGGGAGCGAGGACGGCCGCAGCAGGAGGCTGGCGGTGTCGAGCACGTCGTGGACGAGGCGCCGTCGCGGGATGGCGCCGCCGAGACGGAGCAGCGTGCTCGGCCTCCCCGAGACGAGGTCGCCGGCGCGGGTGGAGAGGTCGAGGGTGCGCCGGAGCACCGCGCCGCCGCGGCCCACCGCGTCGAGCCCGCCCGGCGCTCCCGCACCGACCCGGGCGGCGAGGGCGAGCGGCTTCGCGACCACGAGCAGATCGCAGGCGAGGGCGAGGAGCACCCCGCCGGCGAGCACGTGCCGGCTGTCGTCCACGCCGGTGACCAGGCTCACCGTGAAGGAGGCGACGGCGTGGACCGGCCGCAGCGCCCAGGCCGCCGGCGCCAGGTGGTCGAGCACCAGCGCCCCCGGACCGAGCACCGCGGCGACGCCGGCGTCGGTGAGCACGGCGTGGAGGCGGCGGCCGTCGAAGGAACGGCCGAGGAGGTGCCAGAGCGCGGCCGCCGGTGCCGGGCCGGCCGAGTCGAGGAGCGCTCCCACCACCCTCCCGCCGCCCCCGAGGAGCGCCGAGGTGGCGCCCGCGGCGAGCGCGAGCGGGGTGAGCACCACGTGGCCGAACCGGTGGATGGCGCCGGTGTCGGCGTCGCGGGGGTGGTCGAGCTCCCACTGGAGGGCGCGCACCGCCTCGTGGGCGTCGACGAGCGCGACCCGCCGCCGGCCGCCGGTCGTGGGGACGCCGGACAGCCCGGGCAGCAGCCCCGCCGAGAAGCGGCAGACCCGCACCGTCCCGGGCTGTGCCAGACGCGCCTCGGAGGCCGCGGACACCTCGTCGAGGAGCACGCCGCGGGGCACCTCGACGAGGCGGTGGCCGCCCGGGGCCAGGATCACCGCCGTGGCAGCGCCGGTGAGCATCCCCACCCGCCAGCGCGCCCCGTCCGCGGCCGGCTCGCGGTAGAGGAGGAGATCACCCGGCTCGGGGACGTCGCGGGGCAGGTCGAGGTCGGCGTCGCAGAGGTCGGCGACGAGGAGCACCGCGGTGTCGATCGCCCCGGGCGCGGCGTTGGCGGCGAGGTGGCGGCGCACCCCGTCGAGCCGGGCCCCGGCCGCCTCCCAGGCCCCGAGAACGGCGTCGCGGTCGGCGGCGGGCCCGGTCGCGGCGCCGAGCCGGCCCCGCATCGCTGCCGCCGCCTGCTCCCGCGACGGGCTCTCGGCCCGCGCCGGCGGCGCCCCCGCGACGAGGGCGACCGCGCCCGCGAGCAGGGCGAGCGCCGCGGCCCCGAGGCGGACCCGGCGGTGGCTCATCCCCACCGGGCCGCCGCCGTCGCCCGGGCGACGCAGAGCGTTGCGCCGGGGCGGTGGCGCGCGCACATCCGGCGGAGCAGCGGCAGGGCGCGGTCCACCTCGACGGTGACGACGGCGACGATCCGTCCCGGGGCCGGCTCGGGCCCCCGGTCGCGCGGGTCGGGACCGAGAAGGAAGTCCACGACCTCGGCTCCGTTCGCGCGCGCCACCCGCCGTGCCGCGTCGCGGGCGGGCGAGCAGGCCGCGGGCGGGGCGCTCTCCGCGGGCACGTGGCACGCGGTCCTCGCCGCCTGGAGCTCGATGCTGAGCCCGGGGGCCCCCGGGTCGACGGCGAGCTCGGCCGCGGCGGCGTGGGCGGCGGACGCCGCGGCCTGCTCCGCCCGGGCGTCGGCGGTGGTCACGGCGACCACCTCGCCGGCGCCGAGCCCGGCGACGACGAGCAGCCAGGAGGCGCCGAGGAGGAGCAGGCTCGAGGCACCGCGCCGGGAGCTCAGCACGGCTCCTCGCGCATCGTCACCGCCGCGCGGGCGGCAAGGGGCGACCCCGGTCCGGCGGGCAGCCCCGGGAGAAGGATCCGGGGCGCGAGGACGACCGTCGCGGTCACCAGTGCGCCGCCGGCCGGGTCGGCGACGCGGGTGAAGGTCACCCGCGCCGAGCGCAGCGCCGGATCGCCGGCGATCACCGCGGGGGGAGCGTCGCGGTGCTCGCACACCACCCGGTGACGGACGAGCTCACGGGCGTCGGCGGCGGCGCGGGCGTGGTCCTCGACGAGAGCCGCGCCCTGGAGCAGGGCGGTGACCACGAGCCCGAGGAGCGGCAGGCCCGCGACCAGCTCGAGGGTCTCGGCGCCGCGCTCCCGGTGGGCGCCGCGCCCTCTCACGGCTGGCCGAGCAGGCTCTGGAGATGGCGCAGCAGCAGGGCGCCGAGGCCGCCACCGGCGTTGTGGTCGGCCCAGACCGAGGCTGCGGTCATCGCGCTGACCACGAAGGAGCCGAGGCCGATCCACTCCAGGGACTGGGCACCCGCCTGACGGCGGAGGCGGAGGCGCCGGCGGGGCAGCGGAGGGACGGGGTGGGCGGACATCGCGGGTTCCTCCATTCTGTGGTTCTGCGAACACACAGGGAGGCTAGCAAGCGGACTGGCGGCGAGTCAACCAGATCTGTGTATCTGTGGGAGAAGAAGCGCCGGGCGGGTCAGCGCTCGGGCTCGGCCTCGAGGAGCGGCTCGCGGAAGATGAGGACCCAGCAGGGGGCGTTCGCGATCACGTAGGGGCCGGTCTTGCCGACGTGGAACTCGCCGAAGCGCTCGCGGTAGGCGATCCCCATGACGAGCATGTCGGCGCGCCAGGAGCGGATCTCGTCGACGATCGCAGGGCCGACCTCGCGCGCCTGGAGGAGCTCGGTCTCGACCTTGACGTCCAGCTCCCGCCCGACCCGCTCGGCGGTGTCGAGGATGCGCTCCACCCGCTCGACGTCGGCCTCCTGAACCGCGTCGAGGGGCAGGCTGCGCTTCACGACCAGGACGCTGACCGCGTAGACCTTCGCCCGGTTGCGCAGGGCGAAGCGGCAGGCGAGACGCACCGCCTCCTCGTCGGTGGAGCTGCCGTTGACGGGCACCATGATCCGCTTGGCGGCGATCCCTTGCGAGGGCGACATCGGCGCAGGATGCTACCGGATGCGCCGGTGCGCCCACCCTGCGATGTCGCGAGGGCATCACGCGATGTGGGGGCACGACCTCCGCCATCGCGCTCGTAGAATCGAGACTCATGAGGATCGTCATCGTCGGCTGCGGCCGGGTGGGGTCGCTGCTGGCGAAACGGCTCGCCACCGAGGGCCACGCCGTGTCGGTGATCGACGAGAGGCCCTCGGCCTTCGAGCGCCTCGGCGACGACTTCGACGGCGAGATGGTCGTCGGCAACGGGCTCGAGGGCGCCACCCTGCGCCGCGCCGGCATCGAGAAGGCCGACTGCTTCGCCGCGGTGATGCCCGGCGACAACCGCAACCTCATGGCCGCCCAGCTCGCCCGCGACATCTTCAAGGTCCCCCGGGTGATCACCCGGATCTACGACCCCATCCGCGCCGAGGTCTTCCGCGAGATGGGGCTGGAGACGATCTGCTCGACGGTCATCGGGGCGAACCTCATCCACGATTACTTCATCGACGGGGTCAACCGCGGCAGCGGGGCCGCGTCGGGAGGACGCGCATGAACCAGCGTCCGACGCCGTACGTCCTCGTCATCGGCGGTGGGAAGGTCGGCTATCACCTCGCCCGCCACCTCCTCGACCGGGGCTACGAGGTGACCCTGGTGGAGAAGGACAAGTGGCGTGCGCAGTGGCTCTCCCACCAGCTCGGGTCGTGCAGCATCATGGTCGGCGACGGCGACGAGATGGCGTTCCTCGCGACCACCGGGATCGAGCGCGCCGGCGTCGTCGTCGGGGCCACCGGCGACGATGAGGACAACCTCATCGCCTGCCAGCTCGCCAAGCGGAAGTTCAACGTCCCCCGCACCATCGCCCGGGTCAACGACCCCGAGAACGTCCGGCTCTTCAAGGACCTCGGCATCGACGTGCCGGTGTCGGCGACCGAGCTGCTCATGGGTCTGATCGAGGCGGAGCTGAGCGGGTCGGACGCTGTCAAGGGCGTGGCGGTGAAGGCGAGCGGCGCCACCCTCGTCGACGTCGCCCTCCCCGAGCTGTCCTCGCTGGTGGGACGCAAGGTCTCGGACATCCGGCTCAGCGACGGCGACCTCGTCGTCTGCATCGTGCGGGGTGGCAACCCCGTCGTGCCCCGGCCCGACGTGGTCATCGAGAAGGGCGACGAGCTGATCATCTACTCGACCACCCTCGACGTCGAGCGCGTCCGCGAGCTGGTCTCCTCCTGAGCGTGCGGCGCGTCGCCTACCTCGGTCCCGAGGGCACCAACTCGCACGACGCGGCGCTGAGCCGCTACGGCGAGAGCGCTCTGCTGGTTCCGTTCACGGACATCCCGACCGTCGTGGCGTCGGTCACCGCGCGCAGTGTCGACGAGGCGATCGTCCCCATCGAGAACAGCACCGAGGGCAGCGTCACCGTCACCCTCGACATGCTCATCGCCGGTGACGCACCGGGGATCGTCGGCGAGATCGTGCTGCCCATCCGGCACCAGCTCGTCGCGCGCCCGGGCACCGCGCTCACCGACATCGAGCGCGTCGTGTCGCTGGGGCAGCCCGCCGCGCAGTGTCGCACCTGGCTGCGCGTCAACCTCCCCGGGGCCCAGGTCTTCCCGGCGCTCAGCACCGCGGCGGCGGTGGCCGCCTGCGTGCACTCCGACCGTCTCGCGGCCATCGGCTCGGAGTCGGCGGCACGGCTCTACGGGATGGAGGTGATCGCCGCCGACATCCAGGACTCCGCGGACAACGCCACCCGTTTCGTCATCCTCGCCCGCGAGCGTCCCGGACCCACCGGGCGCGACCGCACCTCGCTCGTCTTCGCGCTGCATGCCGACCGCCCGGGCTCGCTCGTGGGTGCGCTGCAGCCCTTCGCGGCACGGGGCATCAACCTGACCAAGATCGAGTCCCGGCCCACGAAGGCGGCGCTCGGCGCCTACTGGTTCCTCATCGACTGCGAAGGACACGAGGACGACGGTCCGGTGGCCGACGCCCTCTCCGAGGTGCGTGCGCTGGCCGCCGGGATGCGGGTTCTCGGCTCCTATCCTCGCGCCGACTGACCGGGGGCGCGTCGGTATTGGCCGACCGTGACCACAAGAGGGTGACGGCCGGACCGCGGACGCTGACCGGGGCTAGGCCGCCTTCCCGATCTTGAAGATGGTGGTGCCGCAGGTCGGGCAGGTGCCCTTGGTCGCGGGCTTGCCGTTCTTCATCGTGATCGCCTGGGCGTCCTTGATCTCCACGGACGTCTTGCACTTCAGGCAATAGCCGTTGACCGCCATCGTGTCCTCCTCAGGGCTGTCGAGCCGGGCCGGCGGCTTCGGGCCGCACGATCGCCGGTATTCTAGGCACGAGATCGAGCCCGCGTTGCCGGATTGCCCATCGGGGCCCCGTTCGGGGCGATCGGCGCATGATTGGCGGGATGAGGGGGAGACCATGAGCCAGGCCGAGGCGGCGGCGCCCGCGGCGCCGACCCTGCCCCCCGGGCCGGGGCTGCCGATGCTGGCCCAGACCCTGCTCTGGATGTTCCGTCCCCTCCCCTTCATGGAGCGCTGCCGGGCCCGGTACGGCGACGTCTTCACCGTGAGGCTTCCCCTCAGCGGTGGCGGGGTCGTCAACGTCTGCGACCCCCGGCTCCTCCGCACCGTCTTCGGCGACCGCGGCGACCGGCTGCGCGCCGGCGAGGCGAACATCGTCCTCAAGCCGGTGCTCGGCAGCCACTCGGTGCTTCTCCTCGACGGCCCCGACCACATGCGCCAGCGCAGGCTGATGCTGCCGTCGTTCCACGGCGAGCGGATGCAGCGCTACGGCCCGCTCATCGCCGCGATCACCGCGCGCAGGGTGGAGGAATGGCCGTCGGGGCGCGCCTTCCCGCTGCGCCCGCAGTTCCAGGACATCACCCTCGACGTCATCCTCCGCGCCGTCTTCGGGCTCGACGAGGGCGAGCGGCTCGTCCATCTCCGCTCCGCGCTCGAGAGCCTGCTCGCGAGCGGGCGCAACCGCCTCGCCATGCTCCCACCGCTGCAGCGCGACCTCGGCGGTCTCAGCCCCTGGGGCCGGCTGATGCGCCGCCGCGCCGCCTGCGACGAGCTGCTCTACGCGGAGATCCGCCGCCGTCGCGCCGCCCCCGACCTCGCCGACCGCGACGACGTCCTCTCCCTGCTCCTCCTCGCCCGGGACGAGGAGGGACGGGCGATGACCGACGTCGAGCTGCGCGACGAGCTCATCACCCTGCTGCTCGCCGGCCACGAGACCACCGCCACCTCGCTCGCCTGGCTCTTCGAGCTCCTGCTCCACGAGCCCGCGGCGATGCGACGGCTCGAGGAGGAGGTGCTCGACGGGTCGGGCACCGCCTGGCTCGACGCCTGCATCACCGAGTCGATGCGGCTGCGCCCGGTGGTCCCGGTCGTCGCCCGGCACCTCACCGAGCCGCTCGAGCTCGGCGGCTGGCGGCTGCCGGCGGGGAGCTACATCGCCCCGAACATCGTGCTCACCCACCGCCGCGCCGACACCTACCCGGAACCGCTGCGCTTCCGGCCCGAGCGCTTCGTCGACTCCCGGGTCGACAGCTTCGCCTGGCTGCCCTTCGGCGGCGGCATCCGCCGCTGTCTCGGCGCCGCCTTCGCGACCTTCGAGATGCGCGCGGTGGCGCCCGAGGTGATCCGCCGGGTGCGGCTGCGCGCCGCCTCGCCCCGCCCGGCGGCGATCCGCCGCCGGGGCATCACCCTGGTCCCCGCCGGCGGCGCCCGGGTGATCGCCGAGCGGCGTTAGCGGGATCCCGCTACA
Source organism: Candidatus Dormiibacterota bacterium (assembly GCA_035544475.1). Classification (GTDB taxonomy): domain Bacteria; phylum Chloroflexota; class Dormibacteria; order Aeolococcales; family Aeolococcaceae; genus CF-96. The sequence goes on from DATKEY010000120.1 coordinate 7,762, forward strand.
GGCGCCCGGCGAGGGTGCCGGCGAGCTTCTCGAGGGCCTGCTCGGTGACGTCCTTGTGGATGCTGCTCAGCACCACGTAGCTCGCCCCCTTCGACAGGTACACCGCGCTGCCCAGCCCTCCCGGCTTGGCGGCCCGCGCGTCGTCGCCCACCCCGCTGAGCGTGGGTCCGCCCGACTGGTCGACCATCGCGCGGGCCGCCGCGGCGCTGTACTCGGTGACCGCCTGCACCGTGAGCACGGGGACGCTCGAGCCGCCGGCGGCCGGCCTGTAGGTGCAGTACGAGCCGAGCTGCGGGTCCTTCGACGAGCCGGGCGTGACCGGGCCGACCGAGGTCGCCGACTGCACCTCGGAGGCGGTGAGCAGCCGGCAGGCGTCGCCGAAGTCGCGCGCGGGCCCCACCACGAGTCCCTGCGGCGTCGACGGCGCCGCGGTCGGGGACGGGGTCGAGGTGCTCCCCCCGCACCCGGCGAGCGCCCCGGTGAGCACCCCGGCGGCGAGCCACCCTCTCGCGTCCACGGTCATGCCAGCCGCTCGCGGAGGAATCGCACCGTCCGCTCCCACGAGGTCGCCGCCGCCTGGGGGTCGTAGACCTCGGGGCGGGTGTCGTTGAAGAAGGCGTGGTCGGCCCCGTACCAGTGGAACTCGACGTCGATGCCGGCGTCGCGCATCCTCTGCTCGAGCGGGTCGACGGCGGCGTGGCCGGCGAAGCCGTCCCTCTCCCCGAAGTGGCCGAGGACGGCGCCGCGGACGGCGCCGAGGTCGGGCTGCGCCTCGGGCCAGGGCACGACGCCGTAGTACATGACGCAGGCCTTCACCTCGGGGCGCAGCGAGGCCAGGTAGAGGGCGAGGCCACCGCCCATGCAGAAGCCGACGGTGCCGACGCCGTCGCCGGTGGTGTGGTCGCTGCCGACGAGCCAGCCCACCGCGCCGCCGAGGTCGCGGCCGGCGCGCCCGATCTCGAGCGCCATCATCTTCTTGGCGGCCTCGTCGGGCTCGGTCGTCGTCTCGCCGTGGTAGAGGTCGGCGGCGAGGGCGGTGAACCCGGCGGCGGCGAAGCGGTCGCAGACGTCCTCGATGTGCGGCACCAGGCCCCACCACTCCTGGATGACGACCACGCCCGGGCCCCTGCCGCCCTCGGGCGTGGCCAGGTAGCCGGAGCACGGGTGACCGTTGCTGGGGAAGGTGATCCGCTCGCCCACCGGCGTCCTCCTCGATGACCGCGTGACCCGGGGGAGGATAGTGCGGGATCAGCGGCCCGCGCGCGTCTGTCGGGTGGGGACCCTCTGTCCTACGATGGGGTCCACGGCACGGGAAGGGGAGACGCCGGTGCGACTGCGGCTGATGGCGATGATCGGGCTGGTGCTGGCGGTCGCCGGCACCGCGGCGATGAACGGCGGCGACGTGGCGGCGAAGTCGAGGAAGGCCAGGGCGACGGCGACGCCCTTCACCGTCTGGGTCCAGACGATGGACTCCTGCAAGCAGGCGCTCCCGGGCGGCTCCGTCACCCTGACCGGCGCCGGGCTCGTGCGCACGGCGCAGGCCGCGGCCGGGAGGAAGAAGTCGGTGGTGCCGACCGCCTCGTGCCCGCTGACCCGGGGGAACTGCAGGTCCGTCGCGGTCGGCTGCGTGAGCTTCACGAGCCTTCCGGCGGGGACCTACCGGCTGGTGACCGCGAAGACGCCTCCGGCGGACAGATCGGATCCCGAGGGCTTCGCCCCCTGCCAGGGGGGCAGCGCCTGCCGCTCCGAGACCGCCGGCGTCACCGTGTCCGCCACGGGTGCGGTGCAGGCCCAGGTCGTCGACGTCTACCCCGACGGCGCGTCGGAGACCTTCCCGTCGGCGACGACCTCCTTCGCCGGCACGCCGACCGACCCCGTGGTCCTCCACGACTTCGGCATGGCCCCGCCCGGGTTCGCCCCGCAGTGCGACGGCGACTCCGACGCCGACGACCACCTCACCGGGAACATGCGCGGCCACTGCGGCTATCCCGAGGCCGACGAGGCCTCCGCCTGCCAGCCCTATCCCTGGAGCTGCGCGACCCCGACGGTCGCGACCGGCGCGAAGCCCTAGTCCTCGTCCTCGACGCTACGAGGCCGCGGCGGCGTGCTCCTTGCGGTACTCGTCGATGAGCTGCTGTGCCACCTGCGGCGGCACCTCCTCGAAGTGGGAGAACTCCATCGAGTAGCGGCCGCGTCCCTGGGTCACCGCGCGCAGGTCGATGGGGAAGGTGTACATCTCCGCCTGGGGCACCTGGGCGGTCACCTCGGAGCGCCCGTCGCCGGTCGGGTTCATCCCCGCCACCCGTCCGCGCCGGCTGTTGAGGATGCCGATGACGTCGCCCATCAGCCGCTCGGGAACGAGCACGCGCACGTTCACAACCGGCTCGAGGAGCACCGGCCTGGCCTCCTGCACCGCTTTGCGCATGGCGATGGCGCCCGCGGTCTGGAAGGCGATGTCCTTGCCGTCGACGGGATGGGTGCTGCCGTCGACGAGACGGACGCGCACGTCGACGATCGGGAACCCGGCGACGGCGCCCTGGGCGAGGGTCTGCTTGACGCCCTTCTCCACCGATGGCCGGAACTGCTGGGGGATGGAGCCGCCGAAGATCTTGTCCTGCCACTCGTAGCCGCCGCCGCGGGGCAGCGGCTCGATCTCGATGGTGGCGTCGCCGTACTGGCCGGCGCCGCCGGTCTGCTTCTTGTGCTTGTGCTGCATGCGCGCGGACGCGGTGATCGTCTCCCGGTAGGCGATCCGCGGCGTCGAGAGCGAGGCGTCGACCCCGTAGCGGCGCTTGATCCGCTCGAGGGTGACGTCGAGGTGGGTGTCGCCGAGCCCGTGCACGACCTCCTCGTGGGTGTCCGGGTCGCGGTCGACGCGGAAGGTGAGGTCCTCGTCGGCCTGGCGGGCGAGCGCGCTGTGGATCTTGTCCTCGTCGCCCTTGCTCTTCGCCGCGATCGCCATCGTGTAGGCGGCCGCGGGGAAGGCGAGCGGCGGCAGCGTCACGGGGGTGTCCTTGGCGCTGAGGGTGTCGCCGGTGGCGGTGACCCCGAGCTTGGTGACCGCGCCGATGTCGCCGGCGGGGATGTCGCTCGCGCTCACGACCTGCTTGCCCATCGGCCGGCCCAGCCCGCTGAGCCGCTCCTCCTGCCCCTTCTGCACGTTGAGGGGGTGGGAGTCGGCGCGCATCGTCCCGCGGAGCACCCGGAAGTAGCTCACCCGCCCGAACGGGTCGGCGGTCGTCTTGAAGACGTGGGCGACGAGCGGCCCGTTCGGGTCGCACTCGATGTCGACCGGCTTCCCCTTGGCGTCGACGCCGGTGTGCACCCGCTCCTTCGGCGAGGGCAGGTAGCGGTTGACAGCGTCGAGGACGGCGCCGATGCCCTTGAGCACCGGGGACCCGACGGGGAGGATGGGGACCAGGGTGCCGTTCAACGCCGCGGTGTGGAGCGCGCCGCGCACCTCGTCGTCGGTCAGCTCGGTGCCCTCGAGGTACTTCTCGAGGAGCGTGTCATCCGTCTCCGCCGCCGCGTCGACGAGCGCGGAGTGGGCGCGCTCGACCTCGGCGCGCATCGCCTCGGGGAGGTCGACCTGCTTCACCCCGCCCCGGCTGTCGAACTCGTACGCCTGGTCGTCGACGAGGTCGACGAAGCCGCGGAAGCCCTCGGCGGAGCCGATCGGGACGGCGATCGCGATCGCCTTGCGGCCGAGCTGCTCGCGCAAGGCGTCGACGGTCGCCTCGTAGGCGGCGTTCTCCTTGTCCATCTTGGTGACCACGACCACCGCCGGCATCCTCGCGTCGCTGATCCGCTCCCAGGCGAACTCGGCGCCGACCGGAACGTTGCCGCTGGCCCCGACCACCAGCAGGGCGGAGTCGGCGGCGGCGAGCGCCTGCACCACCTCGCCGGCGAAATCGGGGAAGCCGGGGGTGTCGAGCAGGTTGATCCGCACCCCGTTCCAGTCGCAGTGGGCGATCGAGGTGGTGATGCTGATGGAGCGGCGCTGCTCCTCGGGCTCGAAATCGAGGATCGAGGTGCCCTGGTCGGTCGAGCCCAGCCGGGCGGTCGCGCCGGCCACGTGCAGGAGCGCCTCGCAGAGCGTGGTCTTGCCGTCGTGGCTGTGCCCCAGCACGGCGACGGAACGGATGCGCTCGGGCGTGGGCGACGACATCGGCGCGACTCCTCTTCGGGCGGGACAGTCGGACGAAAGCGCACATGGTAGCCACTGACCACCGTCCAGACCACCTGGAACGTCAGGCTTGCGCGCCGCTTGCGCCGGGCTTGCGCCCGCCACCCACCGTGGAGCCTCCGGCGCCTCCGCCGGGGGCGCGTCACGGGGGACGCGAGATGAGCGTTTCGAGGCTGCTCGGGGGCCTGCGCTCCCACCGCGCACGGCTGGGGGCGTCCGCCGTGGTGGCCGCCGTCGCGGGGGCCGGCGGGGCCGGACTGACCGTGGCCTTCGTGACCGCAACGCCGCAGCCGATCGTCCACGCCGCGGCCGCGACGCCCGCGGACCCGAGCTGCAGCGGGCTGATCACCGTGATCTGCGGCTCGGACAGCCAGAGCGGCGCCAACGGCGGGACCAACAGCAACAACGGGGACCAGCGGAGCGGGGGCGGCGACGCCAGCCAGTCGGTGTCCCAGGGCAACGGGTCCTCGCGCGGCTCGAAGGCACATCACGGAGACCACGACGAGGGCGACCCCGAGGTCACCGGTTGCCACTGACCCGAGCCCCGGGCCGATCCCCTCTCAGCCCCGCTCGCGCCCGCCGCCGGCACCGCCCGGCGGCCGGGCGCTTCGCAGGATGAGGTCCGCGGGCAGCTCGAGCCCGTGCTCCTCGCGGGCGTGGCGCCGGGCGTCGGCGACGAGCGCCGCCTCGTCCTCTGCACGGGCGACGTAGCCGCA
>DATKEY010000121.1:0-9886 GCA_035544475.1 Candidatus Dormiibacterota bacterium
GAGCGCGATCGCGACACCGCCGCCGCCGCCGCGACGACGTCCACACGTGCCTCCGCGCCCGCGCCCGCCGTGGCGCCGGTGCCGCAGTACCTCGTCACCGCCGCGACGCCCGAAGTCGAGGCCGCCCCCGCGCCACCCGCCCCGACGCTGGTCCCGGCCGCCGCCGCGCCGGTGGAGCCCCCGGCGCCCGTGGCGCCGGTCGAGCCGGTCGCTCCCGTCCTCGCGCCGGTGGTCTTCCCCGAGCCGGTCCCCGCCGCAACCGCCTCCCCCGTCGACACCGCCGCGGCGCTTCGCGCCGCCTCGGAGCCCGTTCACCCGGCCGCCGCCGCGGACGGGGTCGCCGGCTGGACCGTCGAGGCCGCCGCACAGCTCGCGCCCGCCCCGCTCGAGGAGCGCCCCGCGACCGGCCTCGGCGAGGTCGCGGCCTGGACCGAGACCCGTCCGCTCGAGGACACCTCCCCGGCGTGGTCGTGGAGCGACCGGACCGCGGCGGCCGCCGCCGCGCCCGCGCCCCCGGCGCCGAGCGCCGCCCCCGGCGCCGACACCGTGGTGAACCTCCTCCTCGTCGAGGACGACGTCAACGTCGCCAAGCTCTACCGGATGCTCCTCGAGAGCCGCGGCTATACCGTCCGCCACGCCGCCGACGGGATCGAGGGCCTCGACTTCGCGCGCAAGGAGCGTCCCGACCTCATCCTCCTCGACGTGATGATGCCGCGGATGAACGGCATCTCCTTCCTCCAGGCGCTGCGCGAGGACGCCAACCTCGGCCATGTCCCCGCGGTCGTGCTCTCGAACTTCCGCGAGCCGCGGCTGGTGGAGAGGGCGATGGCGCTCGGCGCGCTCGAGTACATGGTCAAGGCGCAGACCCGGCCGGAGACCCTGGTCGGCGCGATCCCCCACTGGCTGCGGGGCGAGCGGGTGGTGACCGCGTAGGCGCGTTCACCGCGCCTCGCCTAGACTTCACGGGATGGGTGTCGAGATCCCGCTCTTCCCGCTGAGCGTGGTCCTCTTCCCGCACATGCCGCTGCCGCTGCACATCTTCGAGGACCGCTACCGGCAGATGATGCGTGACTGCGAGGAGCAGGGGACGAGCTTCGGGGTCGTCGCCATCCGCGAGGGCGTCGAGGCGATGGGCCCGGCGACGCCCCACCCGGTCGGCACCCTCGCCCAGCTGCGCAAGGTCGAGAAGCTCGAGGACGGTCGCTACAACCTCCTCGTCGTCGGCGCCTCGCGATTCCGCATCGTCGGCGTCTCCACCCGCAGGCCGTACCTGGTCGGCGAGGTCGCGTACCTCCAGGACACCGACGGCGGGGAGGGCGCGACCGCGGAGCTGGCCCGTCAGGTCGGGTCCGCCTTCCGTGCCTACGCCGACACCCTTCGCCAGCTCGCCGGCCAGGACCCCGCCGGCATCGAGCTCCCCGACGACCCCGAGCTGCTCTCCTACCTGGTCGCCGCCACCCTCCAGGTCGAGATCGCCCGCAAGCAGGAGCTGCTCGAGATGGACGGGGCCGGTGACCGCCTCCGCGGCTGCCTGGCGCTCCTCCGCCGCGAGGCGGTGCTCCTCGACCAGATGCTCGCCCGCCGCGACGCGCCGACCGGGGCGTTCTCGCCGAACTAGGGTCCTCTCGGGGCGTCTCAGCCGGGCTGCCGGCGCCGGACCAGCCCCAGCGAGATGGCGCCGAGGACGCCGAGCGCGACGAGCAGCCCGATCAGGGCGACGCGGTGCCCGCCGCCCGATCCCGTGTCGCCCCCGGAGGTCACCGGCCCGGTGACGCGGGCGGAGGCGCCGGTGGCGGGGATGTCGGTGTGGAGGGTGAGCTGGGCGCTCGCCGTCCCCGAGGTGGCGGAGACGACGGTGTCGCCGGGGCGGTCGCCGGTCCGCACCCTGGCGATCGCCACGCCGGTGTCGCCGCTGCCCGCCTTCGCGGGGGTGACCGCCGCTCCTCCACCCGAGGAGGAGACGATGGCGAAGGCGACGGGGACGTGGGGGACGGCGAAGATGTCGGTTCCCCGCTGCGCCTCGAGGATCGCCTGCACCTCGACGGTGTCCCCGGGGGCGATCGGCCCGGACACCGCGGGGACCATGACGATGCGCTGCACCGCCTGTTCGGGCGGGACCGCCGCGCTCCCGGGAGAGGGCGGGGGGAGCGGCGGTGGCGGCGGCGCGAGCCGCGACGCCGAGGGCGACGGCGTGCCTCGGGTCGCCGGCGAGGAGGCGGTGCCGGAGCCCCCGGTCGAGGTGGTCGTGCCCCCGGTGGTGTCCGTCGACGCCGACTCGGTCGAGGTGGACGTGGTCTCCGTCCGGGTGCCGGTCGTCGCGGTCGAGGTGGTGGTCGTCGACGGGGTGGAGCTCCGGGTCGAGGTCGTCGACGACGAGGTCGAGGTGCACGAGCCCACGCCCTGGACCGGCGGGACGCAGACGTCCGACCCGGATCCCCGGGCGGTGGTGGCGACGGCGGAGGCGCGCACCAGGAGGAGAGCGGTGACGAGGACCAGCACCGACGCGACCGCCCGCGTCAGGGCCGGTTGCAACCCCCCGGGCGGCCGGCCCGTCCTGCGAAGAGGGCTCATGCGGGGGCGATTATCATCCGTCGGTCATCCCGAGCACCTGAACAACCGGAGGCGCCGTGTCCATCCTCGACCGCTTCTCGCTCGCCGGCAGGGTCGCGCTCGTCACCGGGGGGAGCCGCGGCATCGGCCGCGCCGTGAGCCTCGCGCTCGCCGACGCCGGCGCCCGGGTGGCGATCTCCTCGCGCAAGCCGCCGGCCTGCGCCGCGGTGGTCGCCGAGATCGAGGAGAGGGGTGGCGAGGCCATGGCGGCGCCGGGCAACGTGGGCAGCGCCGAGGACGCCGTCCGGGTGGTGGACGAGGTGATGGAGCGCTGGGGACGGCTCGACGTGCTGGTCAACAGCGCCGCCGCGAACCCCGAGTTCGGCCCGGTGCTCTCGGTGAGCCAGGCGGCGATCGACAAGACCTTCCAGGTGAACATCTCCGGCCCCCTCAACTTCACCCGCGAGGCGGTGCGGGCCTGGATGGGCGAGCACGGCGGCAGCGTGATCAACCTCTCCAGCATCGCCGGGCTCGCCCCGGACCCGGGGATGGGCCCGTACGCCGCCGCCAAGGCCGCGGTGATCAGCCTCACCCGCTCGCTGGCGCGCGACCTCGGACCCCAGGGCGTCCGGGTCAACGCCATCGCCCCCGGGGTGGTGCGCACCGACTTCGCCCGGTTCCTGGTCGAGACCCCGGAGATCCGCGACCGCATCCTCGAGCGGAGCGCGCTCGGCCGCGTCGCCGAGCCCGAGGAGATCGCCGGCCCGGCGCTCTGGCTCGCCTCGGACGCCGCCTCCTACGTCACCGGCGCCGTGATCCTCGTCGACGGCGGGCACCTGGCCTGATCACAATTCCCTGCAGAGAAGGCGAGGGAGGGCACGAGCGATGGCGATGGACAGCGGCCTCGGCTACTGGCTGACCCGGCGTGCGGCGATCACCCCGACCCGGACCGCGCTGGTCTTCGAGGGCGAGAGCTGGGACTACGCGGAGTTCAACCGGCGGGCCAACCGCCTCGCCCACGCGCTCCGCGCCCTGGGGGTGAGCCACGGCGACCGGGTCGCGTACCTCGACCTCAACCATCCCGACTTCTTCCTCGCCCTCTTCGCGGCGGCGAAGCTCGGCGCGATCTTCGTGCCTCTCAACTTCCGGCTCACCCCACCGGAGCTCGCCTTCATCATCGCCGACGCCGGGGTGCACACCCTGATCCACGACGAGGCGTTCGCGCCCGTGGTCGACGAGATCCGCGACCGGATCCCCTGCCGTGAGCTGGTCTGTCGCAGCGAGCGTCCGGGGGTGCGCCCGCTCGACGATCTCCTGCGCGACCAGCGCGACGACGACCTCGACAACCAGGTCGCCACCGACGAGGTGGCGGTGATCATGTACACGTCGGGAACGACCGGCCGCCCCAAGGGCGCGATGCTCACCCACGGCAACCTGCTCTGGAACAACATCAACGCCGGGCTCGCCTTCGACATCAGCGTCGACGACATCACCCTGGTCTGCGCGCCGCTCTTCCACATCGGCGGGCTCAACGTCACCCCGCTCATCGCCTTCATGAAGGGCGCCGAGGTGGTGCTGATGCGCACCTTCGATCCCGGCGGCGTGCTCGAGCTCATCCCGCGACACCGCGTCACCACGATGTTCGGGGTGCCGGCGATGTTCCTCTTCATGTCCCAGCACCCCGGCTTCGCCGCCGCCGACCTCAGCAGCGTCCGCTTCCTCCTCTGCGGCGGTGCCCCCGTGCCCGAGGCGCTCATCCGCCTCTACGGCGGCCGCGGGCTCGCCTTCGCCCAGGGCTACGGGCTCACCGAGACCGCGCCCTTCGTCACCCTGGTACCGGTCGAGAAGGCGCTCGAGAAGGTCGGCTCGGCGGGCCTGCCCCCGTTCTTCACCGACGTGATGCTCGTCGACGACGAGGGGCGCGAGGTCGCCACCGGTGAGCGCGGAGAGGTGGTGGTCCGCGGGCCGAACGTGATGAAGGGCTACTGGAACCGGCCCGAGGCGACCGCCGAGGCGATCCGCAACGGCTGGTTCCACACGGGCGACATCGGCACCCGCGACGCCGACGGCTTCTTCTACATCGTCGATCGCAAGAAGGACATGATCATCTCCGGCGGCGAGAACGTGTACCCGGCCGAGGTCGAGGACTGCCTGTACCAGCACCCGGACGTCGCCGAGGCGGCGGTGATCGGGGTTCCCGACAGCCGCTGGGGCGAGACGGTTCTCGCCATCGTCGTCATCAAGCCGGGGGCGTCGGTCAGCGAGCAGGACATCCTCGACCACACCCAGGGTCGGCTGGCCCGCTACAAGCAGCCCCGCCGGGTGGAGTTCCTCGAGGTGCTGCCGCGCAACCCCGCCGGCAAGGTGCTGAAGTTCGAGCTTCGCGAGCGCTTCGTGCGGGCCGCGACGCCCGTGGAGCAGGGGACCCCGGTGACGCCGTGATCTCCCACGCCGGCGCCGCCACCCGCTCCCGCCGCCTCCCCGACTGCCCGATCTGTCGCGGGCCGGTGGAGCTGGGGTCGATCGAGGCGGTGCTGAGCACCAACCGCGGCTACCGCTTCCCCATGCTCCTGGTGCAGGCCTGCCCGGCGTGCGAGCAGGCGGTCGCGGTCGAGCTGGCCTTCCCCGAACCGTTCTGCGCGTGCGACGCCCACCTCGAGACCGACCTCGCCGACCACGCGCCCGTCCCCCAGGCGCAGCAGCTGGTGAGTGTCGTCCTCGAGTCCTGCGCCGCGTGCGGCCAGGTCCGCGAGGCGTACCTGAACCACTGACGCCGCGGGCTACGCGGCGAGCTCGCTCCCGCCCTCGGTGAGGTCGCCGAACTCGCTCGCGTACCGGGCCACCGAGGCGAACGGGATCATCGGGACCGCGTACGCGGCACAGATCTCGTCGAGCGTCTCCTGACGGCGGGCGACGTTCTCCGGTGACACCCGGGACGGATCGTTGCTCCCGCTGCGCGGCGCCCACAGGTCGGGCTTCTCGGTGAGGCAGAGCACCCGCGCGTACTGGGCGCGGATCACCCGTCTCCCACGCAGGGTCACCCCCCACATGAGCACCGCGCCCATCGCCATCAGGCCGCTGGTCGGCGCGCTGCGGTACGCCCAGTAGCCGTGCACCGGGTAGTACGGGTACTCCTCGCCGCACCCCTGCGGCGTCGTCCGCGCGTGCAGGCCGCAGCGGCAGCCCTCGTCCGGCGCCTGGTGCCGCGGCGGATCGTGCGGCGAGTACATGCAGGTGGCCTCGGCGATCTCACCGGCAGGCCACTCGAAGCGCATCGCCATGCTCTTGAGGACGGGCTTTCCGAGCTCGAGAACCCAGCACCGGAAGCCCACGATCGGGGTCGGGCGCTCGTCCATCGACCTACCGGGCCGGTACCGGTTGCTGCGGCTGCGGCTGCGGCAGCGGGATGACGAGGGGCTCCGGCGCGGAGCGCCTCTCCTTGTGGGTCACCTCATCCGGCGTCATATGAACTTGTACCTCCGACCCGAGAATGCATCGACCTGGGTGCCCGCAGCTTCGTGCGACCACCCCACATCCTCAGCGGATGCGTTCGGGCACCCACGACAACCGTACATGCCCGGGACGATTTGCGCTCATCCTCCCGTGAGGATGCCGAGCAACCCGTTGACGAGCGAGGTGACCGCGTCGAGCAGCGAGGAGACCGGGCCGAGCGGGGCGGGGGCCGGCGCGGGGGCGGCGGGAGGAGCGACGACCGGGGGGGCGACCACGACCGGGGCCGGGGCGGCGGTGGGCAGCGCCCGGGGCGCGGTCGCATGCCGATCGATCGCGGTGACGCGGTCGGCGTCCTCGTGCGGCGGCGCGGCCGCGGCCGGCAGCCTCGCCACCACCGGGCCGGGGGCGGGCGCGGCCGGGGTCGTGGGCGACGCCGGGGCGGGACCGCCCGCCGACGTGCCCGGGACGCGGCCGTCGACGTGGAAGAGGTGATCGATCATCGCCCACGCCTGCGCGCCGGCGGCGGCCGAGGCACCGGGGCCGGGAGCGGGACGCCCGGCGAACGCGACGATGACCGCCAGCGCCACCACGAGGCCGGCGAGACCGGCGAGCACCAGCCGCAGGGACAGACGTACGGGCATGGGGAATCCTCCGAGGGTCGAGGAGCAGAGGAGGAACGACCGCGCGGCCGGGGATCTTGCGGTCGCGTCTGCTAAGGTCCCGCGCGGATGTCCGCATGGCTCGCCGGCTTCATCGCGCTGCTGCAGGGGTCGACCGAGCTGTTCCCGGTCTCGTCGCTCGGGCACGCGGTCGTCGTCCCCGACCTGCTCCGTCTCGACTTCCGTCCCACCGACGAGAGCTTCGTGCCCTTCCTGGTGCTCCTCCATCTGGGCACCGCGGCGGCGCTCCTCCTCCTCTACCGTGAGCAGTGGGTCCGGATCGCCGCCGGCTTCGTCCGCGCCTCGGTGCGCGGACGCATCACCGACGCCGACGAGCGGCTCGCGCTGCTCATCGTCGCCGGCACCATCCCCACCGGGATCGCCGGCTTCTTCCTCGAGACCCCGCTCAAGTCGCTGTTCGCGAACCCCCGGGCCGCGGGGGCGTTCCTCGTCGTCAACGCCGCCATCCTGCTCGGCGCCGAGCAGCTGCGCCGCCGCGACGAGCGGCGCGCGCGCGTCGACGCCGCCGCCGGTGAGGACCGCGAGGCCGCCTTCCGCGGGGCCGAGGGCCTCGACGTGCGCTCGGCGCTGCTCGTCGGCGCCTGCCAGTGCCTGGCGCTCCTCCCCGGGATCTCGCGCGCCGGGGTGACGATGGCCGGGGGCCTCGTCGCCGGGCTGCGCCACCAGGAGGCGGCGCGGTTCTCGTTCCTGCTCGCGACGCCGATCATCCTCGCCGCCGGGGTGCTCGAGGTTCCCCAGCTCTTCCATTCCGGGGTCCCGGTCGGCACCTACCTCGGGGCCTCGGTGCTCGCCGCGGTCGTCGCGTACCTGAGCGCACGGTTCCTCATCCGCTACTTCCGCGCCGGACGGCTCGACCCCTTCGCCGCGTACTGCGCGGCGCTCGGCATCACCGCCCTGGTGCTCGCCAGGTGACGGCTCACGGAGGACGCGCGACCATGCGGACACAACGCGAGGGCAACATGCCGCTCGCCATCGGGCTCCTCGTCCTCGCCGCGGTGTTCGCGGTCGCGGCGATCTTCTATCTGTCGACGACGACGAGCTTCCTCGCGAGCTCCGAGGCGCGCCACTACAAGCACGCCGTGCTCGCCCTCATCCTCTGCGTGCTCTGTCTCATCGGCGCGAACTTCGCACGCCGTCCGCAGGCCTGAACCCGTCCGCCGCGCGACGTTGATCCGCGGGGGACCATCCGGGTAGGGTTGGAGCGAGGGGTTTCAACGCGGGCTCCGGTGCACGCCTGATCGAGGGGAGATTCAGCATGTGGATTCGACGCGCGCCCGCGACGCTGTCCGCCCGTGTCGGTGGCGCCTCTCGTGCATGGGCCGCGGCCGCCGCCGGCGGCGCCGTGCTCGTCGTCGTGCTGACCATCCAGACGGACATCGTGCACATCGTCCCGCAGCGGTACGCGCCGGTCGTCCGCCTCGGCGTGCTGATCGCCGCCGCGATCGCGGGCGCGGTCACCGTGCACCAGGTGCTCGAGGCGCTCTTCCAGCGCGGCTCGCACCGCGGCTCGCTCGCGGCGGTCCGCGGGGTCGCGTCCTGGGTCTCGTACGGGCTGCTCGCGCTCTTCCTGACCTCCGCGCTCGGGGTCAACCTCTCCGGGTTCATCCTCGGCAGCGCGGTGCTCGGCGTCATCGTCGGCGCCGCCGCGCAGTCGTCGCTCGCCAACCTCTTCGCCGGGCTGGTGATCAGCCTCGCCCGCCCGTACCGCGTCGGCGACTGGGTGCATCTGCGGTCGACCTCGTCGAGCGGCGTCGAGGCCGACGGCGTCGTCCTCCAGATCGGCGCGATGTACACGACGCTGCTCTCCATGGGCCAGCAGCTCACGGTGCCGAACGCCGTGGCGATGACCGCGATCGGCCGCACCGACAGCGTGCCGGTGCGCTCGGCGGTGACCCTGACCCTCCCCGGCCACGTCGGCGTCGCCCGCCTCGAGCGGACCCTCACCGAGGCACTCGGGCTCGACGGCGACGACCGGGTGGAGGTGTGGCCCCGGGCGCTCGTGACCACCGGGGAGGGATCGCTCACCTGCGACATCGAGGTGCGCTCGCGCCGCCCGATCGCGGCGGGCGAGGTGGTGAACGTCGCCCGGCGTGCCGCCGCCGACCGCGAGGCGAGGGCCGAGCCGGCGCTCTCGCGCTGACCCCGGACCCGTCACCGGCCCGTCACCAGGGCGGAGGGTGGGGGGTGTGGCGGGAGGGTTCTTCGTCTCAGTGGAGGTCGAGGATCAGCCGCAGCGGCCCGGTCGCGAAGCTCGGGGTGAAGGTCACCGGGTGGGCGAGCTTGACGACGTAGGCGGTCGAGCCGGCGGCCGGCGGCGGGGTCAGCAGGCTCACCGACGTCACCAGCCCCCCGGCGAGCGGCTGCCCGGGGGCGCCGTGGGCGACGACCTGGTCGAGGCTGATGATCAGCGTCGTCGGGTCCTGGAACCCGAGGGTCACGTGCGGCGAGCCGGAGGCGGCACCGGCGGCCGGGACGAGGTCGAGGACCATTCGCAGGTAGCCCGTGTGGGCGCCGTAGCGGATGTCCTGCACGCTCCAGCCGGGAGCGCCGTCACCGACGGTGACCGTCCCGGTCAGTGCCGGCAGCGCGGCCGCGGGCTTCGGCGCCGGCGCCACCACCGCCGGGGGCGGTGCGGGCGCGACGACCGCCGGGCGCTGGGGCGTGGTGCCCTCCGCGGGCGGCGGCGCGGAGTGGTCGCTCGACGAGGTGATCGGGAGAGGCGACGTTGAGCGGGCGCTCGCGACGCCGACCACGAACATCAGCACGATCGCCGCCCCGAGGACGACGGCGAGCCGGCGGCCGTCGACGGTGCGGGTCGCGGCGGGCGCCTCCGCACCGGCCGCCGCCCCGGCGGGGGCGGGGGTGGCGCGACGCCGGCGCGGCGCCTCGGCGGCAGGCTCGGCGGGCCGCCAGGGGGTCCAGTCGTCCTGCTCCTCGACCACGGGCGCCGGGGGCGGTGCCGCGGCTCCGGTGAGGCTCGACGGCCGCGCCGGTGGGGGCAGCAGCTCGTCGACGGTGGGCTCGCGGCGCAGGGGCCGGTCGGCCGGTACCGGCGGGGCGGTCGCCGTCGCGGCGTCGTCGGAGCCGGCATCGGCGCGGTTGGCGGGGCGCAGCGCCTCGCTGCGGCGGCGGGCGAGGTCGGCACGCGACCGCGTTCCGCGCATCGGCGCACCCGGACCGCTGACGATCTCGATGCCGTCGTC
>DATKEY010000122.1:0-39270 GCA_035544475.1 Candidatus Dormiibacterota bacterium
CCCGCTTGGCCTTGAGCCGCAGCCGGGGATTGTCGCGGGTGATGATCTCGAGAAGCGCCACGCTGAACCTCAGAGGGCGGGATCGACGTCGATGCTCCAGCCCCGCTCTGTCGGGAGATGGGGGAGGGCCCCCTCCAGGGACGCCCCCCGCACCGTGATCTGCCAGCGGTACTCGCCCCGAAGGCGGTGCAGGAAGGCCGGCGTGGGTCCCAGGACGTCGACACCCAGGCCGGGGGCCAGTGTAGCAGACAGCTTTTCGGCCGCCCGCCGGGCTCTGCTCTCGGCCTCGGCGTCCTCGCGGTGGGCGACGGTGCAGACGCAGAGCCGGCTGTAGGGGGGGAAGCCGGTCGCCCTGCGAATGCGGATCTCCTCGCGTGCGAAGCCGAGGTAGTCGTGGCCGAGCGCGTGACGCACCGCGTAGTGACCCGGGCTGTACGTCTGGAGGATCACGCGGGCGGAACCCCCGCCGCGTCCGGCGCGACCGGCGACCTGGGTGAGCAGCGAGAAGGTGACCTCGCCGCTGCGGTAGTCGGGGAGGTGGAGCGCGGTGTCGGCGTTGACGATCCCGACCAGCCGTACCCCCGCGAGGTCCCAGCCCTTGGTGACCATCTGGGTCCCGATCAGGCAGTCCGCCTCGCCGCGGGCGAAGGCGTCGTAGATCTCGAAGTAGGTGTCCCGCTTCTGCACCGTGTCGCGGTCCATGCGCAGCAGCCGCAGGGCGGGGAAGCGGTCGTGCACCTCGCGCTCGAGCCGCTCGGTGCCCATCCCCAGCCCGCGGATCGCCGCCGACCCGCAGGAGGGGCACTCGCGCGGCGGCGGTCGCGAGGCTCCGCAATAGTGACAGTCGCAGCGGTCGCGGCCCAGGTGGAGGACGAGGGAGACACTGCAGTTGGGGCAGCCGAGCGCCTCGCCGCAGGACCGGCACACGACGACCGTCGCGGTGCCGCGGCGATTGAGGAAGAGGATCGACTGCCCGCCCGCGGCGGCGCACTCCTCCATCGCACGCTCGAGGGTGAGCGACAGCGGGCTGCGGTTGCCGGCACGCAGCTCCTCGCGGAGGTCGACGACCTCGATCGGCGGCAGCGCCCGCCCGGCGATCCGTTCGGGGAGGGCGGCGAGCTCGAGGTCGCCGCGGTGGGCGCGGAAGAACGTCTCGAGGCGGGGCGTCGCCGAGCCGAGCACCACCGCTGCGCCGCAGAGCCGGCCGAGCTCGAGTGCGGTCTCGACGGCGTGGTAGCGGGGCACCCGGTCCTGCTTGTACGCGGAGGCGTCCTCCTCGTCGACGACGACGACGCCGAGGTCGGCGAGCGGAGCGAAGACGGCGCTGCGCGAGCCCACGACGATGTCCGCGTCGCCGTCGCGGATGCGCCGCCAGGTCGCGGCCCGCTCGGCGTCGGTGATTGCCGAGTGGAGCAGCGCGACCCGGCCCGGGAAGCGCGCGGCGAAGCGGCGGATCGTCTGCGGGGTGAGGCTGATCTCCGGGACGAGGACGAGCGCCCGCCGCCCGGATGCGAGCGCGGCGGCGATCGCGGCGAGGTAGACCTCGGTCTTGCCCGATCCGGTCACCCCGTGGAGGAGGAGGCGGACGTGGCGGCGCTCGGCGATCGCCCGGCGGAGCGGCGCGACCGCCGCCTCCTGCCCGGGGGTGAGATCGAGGGGGACCTCGGGCGGGCCCGCCTCGGCGGCCGCGAGCGCCCCCCTCGAGGCGGTGCGCGGCCCGCGCTTGCGTCCCGGCGGGCGGGCGGCGCGGACGCCGGCGGGGAGCATCGCCTTGACCACCTCGCCGAGAGGCGCCCGGTAGCGGGCGGCCACCCACCGTGCGAGCTCGACGAGATGGGGGAGCAGCGGGGGCGGCTCGTCGAGCACCTCGATGATCGCCCTCGGGGAGTCGACCTCGCAGTCGGAGACGAGCTCGAGGACGTGGCCGATGACCTCGCGCTCGCCGAAGGGCACCCGCACCCGCGCCCCGGGCACGGCCGTCTCGGCGTGCTCGGCGCCGACGGCGTACGTGAAGGTGTCCCTGGGGAGGATCGAGCGCAGCTCGGGGACGATCGCCGCGTACCTCACGCCGGGATTCTGACACCGAACATGAGTTCGACGAGGCTCCTCAGCCCGCCGTTCGCGCCGCCCACCTCGCCGCGACGATCTCGAGCACCCGGCGCGCGACCTCCGGTTTCGGCGCCCGGGTCACCTCGGCGACGACGCCCTCGCGGCCGAGGATGGTCACCGCGTTCTCCTCGCCGCCCATCCCCACGGCGACGTCGTTGGCGACGATGAGCTCGAGGCCCTTGCGCTCGAGCTTGGAGCGGGCGTTGTCGAGGAGGTCGTCGGTCTCGGCGGCGAAACCGACGACCATCACCCCGAGCTCGGCGGCGCGGTCGCGCACCGCGGTCAGGATGTCGGCGGTGGGAACGAGGTCGAGGTGCAGGGTCGCGTCGCCCTTCTTCAGCTTGCGCTCGGAGGGAGCGGCCGGCCTCCAGTCGGCGACCGCCGCGGCCATCACCAGCACGTCGGCGCCGGGGAGTTGGGCGCGGACGGCGTCGAGCATCTCCGCGGCGGTGGCGACCTCGACGACGGCGAGCCGGGGATGGGCGGGGGGCGGTGGCAGGGTGGTGACCAGGGTCACCGACGCGCCGAGCCCGAGCGCCTCGGCGGCGAGCGCGTTGCCCATCCGCCCGCTGCTGCGGTTGCCGATGTAGCGGACCGGGTCGACCGGCTCGCGGGTGCCGCCCGCGGTCACGAGCAGCCGGCGGCCGGCGAGCACGGCGTGGGCGCCGCCGAGAAGGGCGGCGCACGCCTCGACGATCTCGGCGGGCTCGGCCATCCGGCCCATCCCCTCCTCGCCGCTCGCCAGGCGCCCGGCGAGCGGCCCCACCACCGCAGCGCCGCGGGCGCGCAGGGTGGCGAGGTTGGCCGCGGTCGCGGGGTGCTCCCACATCCGGGTCTCCATCGCCGGGGCGATGAGCAGCGGCGCCGTGCAGGCGAGTGCGGTGGCGGTGACGGCGTCGTCGGCGAGGCCGAGGGCGAGGCGGGCGATCAGGTCGGCGGACGCGGGCGCGGCGACCTGCACCTCGGCCCAGCCGCCGAGCCCGAGATGGGCCATGCCGTGAGCGGAGACGCCACCCTCCCCCGGCTCCCAGGGGTCGGCGGCGACGGCGTGACCCGACAGGCTCTGGAACGTCATCGGAGAGACGAAGCGGGTCGCGGCGTGGGTCATCGCGACCCGCACGTCGGCGCCGCGCTTGCGCAGCAGGGTGACGATCTCGCACGCCTTGTACGCGGCGATGCTGCCGCTGACGTGGAGGAGGACCCGGCGCCCGGCCAGGTCAGCCGGCGTTGGCGCCACAGCTGGCCTCAACGATGTCGAGGATCTGAGCGGCGGCCCGCTCGACGCTGTCGTTGACCACCAGGTGATCGTATCGCTCGGCCTCCGCCATCTCGCGCACCGCGTCCGCGTCACGGCGGGCGAGGGCGTCGTCGTCGTCGGTGCCGCGGTCGCGAAGCCGGCGCCGGAGCACCTCCAGGGACGGCGGCATGAGGAAGATGAAGATCGCCTGGGGGAGCCGGTCGCGGACGGTCGCCGCGCCCTGGACGTCGATCTTGAGGATCACGTGCTCGCCGCGCGCGAGCATCGCCTGGACCCGCCCGCGGGAGGTGCCGTAGCGGTTGCCGTGGACGGTCGCGGTCTCGAGGAACTCCCCGTCCTCCTCGAGCCGGCGGAAGCTCTCCTCGTCGACGAAGGTGTAGGAGACGCCGTCGACCTCCCCGGGGCGGGGTGGCCGGGTCGTGTAGGAGATGCTGTAGCGCAGCCGCGGGTCACGGCTGAAGAGCTCGTGGAGCACGGTGTCCTTGCCGACGCCGCTCGGCCCGCTGAGGACGATGCACTTCCCGCTCACAACTCGCCCCTCCGGGCCCGCTCGAGCAGCGCCACGAGATCGTCGGGGAGCGGCGACTCGAAGACCCGCTCGGCGCCGTCCGCGGGGTGGACCAGGCGCAGCCGGCGGGCGTGGAGCGCGGGACGGCCCCGGTGGGGGTCGTCGCGACGGCCGTAGAGCGGGTCGCCGACGACCGGGCGGCCGACCCAGGCGAGGTGGACGCGGATCTGGTGGGTGCGCCCGCTGCGCAGGGAGACGTCGAGGACGGTCGCCTGGGCGACCCGCTCGACGACGCGGAAGTCGGACTGGGCGGCCCGGCCGCCGTCGACGACCGCCATCCGCTGGCGGTGACGCGGATCGCGGCCGATCGGGGCGTCGATCTCGCCGGTCGACTCCGCGATGCTCCCCCAGACCAGGGTCCAGTAGGTGCGGCCGAGGGTGCGCGAGGCGAGCTGGGCGGCGAGCGCGCGGTGCGCCGCCTCGGTCTTGGCGACCACGATCAGACCGCTGGTGAATCGGTCGAGGCGGTGGACGATGCCCGCCCGGTCCTCCCCGCCCGCGGTCGACCAGGTGTCGCCGCGGCGGCGGAGCGCGTCGGCGAGCGTGCCCTCGGGATGGCCCGGCGCGGGGTGGACGACGAGACCCGCGGGCTTGTCGACGACCGCGAGCCACTCGTCCTCGTGGACGATGCGCAGCTCCGGCGCCTCGGCGACCTCGCGCGGCACCGCGGCCGGCGCCGCCGCATCGAGCACCTCGACGGCCGTCCCGGGGTCGACGCGCTGACCCGGCCGACCCGGCCTGCCGTCGACCCGCACCCGGCCGGCGTCGATGAGCGCCCGCGCCGCGGTGCGGCTGCAGCCGCGCTCGCGCACCAGCCACACGTCGAGCCGCGGAGCGGTCGCGTCGAGCACGGGTTCCACCGCGGCGATCACCGCGCCCTCTCGCGGGCGTGGGTGGGACGCCGGCTCAGGGTGAAGGCGGTGACCGCGATGCCGGCGACGATGGCGGCGTCGGCGACGTTGAACACCGGCCAGCGGTGGAGGTCGATGAAGTCGACGACATAGCCCTGGCGGAAGCGGTCGACGGCGTTCGCCGCCGCGCCGCCGAGGACCGCTCCGAGGGTGATCTGGGTGAGCACGCCGTTGCCGGCGCGGTGACCGACGACGAGGATGTACACGCTCACCACCACGGCGACGACGAGGAACGCCGCCTGGAAGCCGGGGAAGAGGCCGAAGGCGGCCCCGGTGTTGTGGATGTGGTGGAGGGTGATCGGCCCGCTCGCCGGCACCTGGTCGCCGTAGGCGATGTCGCGCACCACGAGCCACTTGGTGAGGTGGTCGATCCCGAACACCACCGCCGCCGAGCCGAGCAGGATGGCGAGACCGCGCCACGGCGAGCCGGCGGGCCGCGGCGCGGTGCTCACGCGCGCGCCACCCCGAGGCGCACCCCCTCGCCGCCGATCGTCCCCTCCCAGTGGACGAGAACGGCACCGTCGTCGAACGGCGCGAGGGCGATGCGCTCCGCCAGGGTCTCGCGCTCGAGGTGCTCGCGATGCTCCTCGACCGCGCGCCGCAGCTCGCCCTCGCAATCGATGTACAGAACGATGCGGTCGTCGAGGGCGAGCCCGGCCTGCTTGCGCAGCTCGTTCACCTTGCGGCTCAGTTCGCGGACCATGCCCTCGCGGCGGAGCTCGTCGGTGATCACGGTGTCGAGGACGACGTCCTCGTGCTCGCCGGCGCGCGGCGCACAGTCGACCGCGCGGACGTTGAGCTCGTCGGCGAAGATCGCCTCGAGCTCGGCGTCGAGCCGCTCGCCGCGGATGGTCGCGCGCGCAAGGGGCTGCCGCACCTTGATCTTCGCCGCCTCCCGCGCCGCCAGCCCCTCCTCGACGAGGCGGCGCAGCCTGCTCATCTCCGCGATCACATCGGGATCGCGCGTCACCCCCGCGGCGACCGGGTAATCGGTGAGGTGCACGGAGTCGGCGACGCCCTCCATGGGCGGCTCGTCGCCGGTCAGGCCGTTGAGGTTGCGGTACATGCGCTCGGCGAGGAAGGGCATGAACGGTGCCATCAGCCGCGAGAGGGCGTCGAGCACGGTGAAGAGCGTGGCGTAGGCGGAGCGCTTGTCGTCGTCGTCGCTGTCGCTCTTCCAGAAGCGCCGGCGCGAGCGGCGCACGTACCACTTCGAGACGTCCTCGACGAAGGCCTCGATGATCCGCGAGGCGTCGGTGGCGTCGTAGGCATCGAGGGCGGCTCGCACCCCGTCGATCGTCTGGGCGAGTCGGGCGAGCACCCAGCGGTCGAGCACCGGGCGTGAGAGCACCGCCGGCGCGGGCGCGACGGGATCGAACCCGTCGATCTCCGCGTACTCGACGAAGAACTTGTAGACGTTCCAGAGGGTGAGGATGAACCGCCGCACCACGTCCTGGACGAGCTCGGGGGCGACCCGGTACTCGGTCCCCGCGCTCACGCTCGCGTAGAAGTACCAGCGGGTGGCGTCGGCCCCGAACTCATCGAAGAGCTCGAAGGGGTTGATGATGTTGCCGCGCGACTTCGACATCTTCTTGCCGCGCTTGTCGACGACGTGGCTGAGGCAGATGACGTTGCGGTAGCAGGGCCTGTCGAAGAGCAGGGTGCTCTCGGCGAGCAGGGTGAAGAACCAGCCCCGGGTCTGGTCGATCGCCTCGCAGATGAAGTCGGCGGGGTGATGGGTCTCGAACCAGTCGGCGTTCTCGAAGGGGTAGTGCCACTGCGCGAAGGGCATGGCGCCGCTGTCGTACCAGCAGTCGATGACGTCCGGACAGCGCCGCATCACCCCGCCGCACTCGGCGCAGGCCAGGGTGACGTCGTCGATGAACGGCTTGTGGAGATCGTCGTCGACGGTCAGCCCGACCTCGGCGGCGCTGCCGACGCAGCGCTTCGCGTCGCAGCTCTCGCAGATCCAGATCGGCAGCGGGGTGCCCCAGTAGCGGCTGCGCGAGACGTTCCAGTCGACGAGGTTCTCGAGCCAGTTCCCCATCCGGCCGTCGCGGATGTGCGCGGGCTGCCAGGCGACGCTGCGGTTGTGGGCGAGCAGGCGGTCCTTCACCTCGGTGGTGCGGATGAACCACGAGGTGAGCGCGTAGTAGATGAGCGGCGACTCGCAGCGCCAGCAGAAGGGGTAGGTGTGCTCGATGGTCTCGGCGCGGAGCAGCCGTGAGGCGGCACGCAGGTCCTCGACGATCTGCGGGTCCGCCTCCTTGACGAACTGGCCGCCGTAGCGCGCGTGCTCGGGGAGGAAGCAGCCGTCGAGCCCGACGACGTGGCGGATCGCGACCCCCTCGCGGCGGCAGAGCTCGAGGTCGGCCTCGCCGTAGGCGGCGGCGGTGTGGACGATGCCGGTGCCCTCGTCCATCGACACCAGCTGCGGCGCGGAGACCACGACGAACGCCTTCCCCTCGGGGATCATCTCGGTGAAGAGCGGGGCGTAGGTGCGGTCGACGAGGTCGGAGCCCGGCATCCGCACGACCACCTCACCCTCGCCGCGGAGCACCTCGAGCCGCTTCTCGGCGAGGATCACGTCGCCACCGTCGAGACGCACCCGCACGTACGTCTCGTCGGGGTGCACGGCGAGCGCGACGTTGCCGGGGAGCGTCCACGGCGTCGTCGTCCAGGCGAGCAGGGAGACATCCCCGCCGGACTCGTCGAGCAGGAACTTCACGTAGACGGACGGGTCGGGGACGTGGTCGCGATAGCCCTGGCTCAGCTCGTGCGAGCTCAGTGACGTCTGGCAGCGCGGGCAGTACGGGACCACCTTGTAGTCCTGCTCGAGCAGCCCCGCGTCCCAGATCCGCCGGAGGCTCCACCACACCGACTCGATGTAGGCGCTGTCGTAGGTGCGGTAGGGATGCTCCATGTCGAGCCAGAAGCCGAGGCGCTCGGTCATCGCCTCCCAGTCGTCGATGTACTCGCTCACCGACTCCCTGCAGAGCGCGTTGAAGCGCGCGACGCCGTACTCCTCGATCTGACGCTTGCCGCTGATCCCGAGCTTGCGCTCGATCTCGAGCTCGACGGGCAGACCGTGGGTGTCCCAGCCGGCCTTGCGGTCGACCTGGTACCCCGCCATCTGGCGGTAGCGGGGGAAGAGGTCCTTGAACGCCCGGGTGAGCACGTGGTGCACGCCGGGCCGGCCGTTGGCGGTGGGCGGGCCCTCGTAGAAGACGAACGGCGGCGCGCCGTCGCGGCGGGCGAGGGTGCGCGCGAAGACGTCGGCCTCCTTCCAGAAGGCGAGCACCTCACGCTCGCCCTCGGCGAGGGCGGCACGAGGCGGGACGGGGGTGAAGCGTGGCATGGGTGGGCGCAATCCTACGGTACGCGCGGCGGCCGCTCGCCGAAGATGGCCCGGCCGAGCCGCACCACCGTCGCCCCCTCCTCCACCGCCACCTCGTAGTCGTCGCTCATCCCCATGCTGAGCTCGGGCAGCGCGACCCCGCCGCGCTGCTCGACCTCGTCGCGCAGCCGCCGCAGCCCTGCGAAGGCGGGGCGCGCCTGCTCCGGGTCGGCGACCGGCGGGGCCATCGTCATCAGGCCCCGCAGGCGCAGGCCGTCGAGGCCGCCGATCGCCTCGACCGCCT
This sequence comes from Candidatus Dormiibacterota bacterium, assembly GCA_035544475.1. Lineage (GTDB taxonomy): Bacteria > Chloroflexota > Dormibacteria > Aeolococcales > Aeolococcaceae > CF-96. The sequence continues at coordinate 8,488 of DATKEY010000122.1, forward strand.
CGCCGAGGTCCCCGGGGGCGAAGCCGGTGTGCCCGGGGAGGCCGGTCAGCTCGACCTCGAGGAGCACCTCGAGGTCGCCGAGCCCCACCGGCCGCCGGGCGGCGAGGAGCTCGGCGAGGCGGACGCTGTCGACCGAGTGCACGACCGCGAAGGTCGCGGCCGCCCGTGCCGCCTTGTTCGTCTGGAGGTGGCCGACCATGTGCCAGCGCACCCCCTCGGGCAGCTGCGGCCGCTTCGCGACCGCCTCCTGGACCCGGTTCTCGCCGAGGTCGGTCACCCCCGCGGCGAGCGCCTCCGCGACCCGCTCCGGCGCCACCGTCTTGGAGACCGCGACGAGCCGGACCGCCGCGGGGTCGCGCCCGGCCCGCTGCGCGGCGGCGGCGATACGGGCGCGCGCCGCGACGATCGCCCCGGCGACGTCGAGCGTGGTGGAGGCCATGCCCCGAGTCTGACGGCCGCGGCCCGTGCGACGGCCGCCACCGCGGTGCTACCTGGAGGCGTCCTCGTCGTCGCCGGCCTCCGCGCCGGTGGGCATCACGCCGTCCTTCCCGACGCGCTCGACGAACTCCGGCATCGCCTCGCCGGGGAGGCGTTCGCGCAGGTAGCGGGTGAGGATGGCTGCGGTCGCCGCCCCGGCGCCGACCCCGAGCACGCGGCCCACGCGGCGGCCGTGCACCGGGTCGACGCCCAGCCGGCCGCCGGCGTGGACCTCGTAGCCGTCGACCTGGTTGCGCTCCGCGTCGCGCATGATCACGGCGTGGAGCCCGACATCGGCGGCGGTGTGCTGGGCACAGCCGTGGGCGCAGCCGGAGATGTGGACCCGCAGCGGCTCGGCGCACCCCTCGGCCTCGACGAGCGGGGTGAGGTCCGCCGCCATGCTGCGAGCGAGGCCGCGGGAGTCGCCCACCCCCCAGACGCACCACTCGGTCCCGGCGCAGACCTGGACGTCGACGAGGCTGCCGGCGCCGCGCGCGGGCAGGCCCACGGTTGCGAACGCGTCGGCCACCCGCTCGACGTGCTCGGCGGCGACGCCGTGGAGCTCGAGGTTCTGCTCCCTCGTCAGGTAGACGGCTCCGTCGGCGTACTCGTCGGCGAGGCTCGCGACGCTCTCGATCTGCCAGCCGGTGAGGTCGCCGAGCAGCACGTGCGCCTCGACGATGAAGAGCCCCTCCTGGCGCTGCTGCTCGACCCCGCAATGGCCGCCGACGGGCCGGCGGTCGCCACCCATCACCACCGGTCGGGTCCCGGCGATGGCCCCGGTGTCGGGGCGGAGCTCGTGGAGCTTCGCGAGCACCGTGGCGGTGAAGCGCTCCGCCCCCCACTCCTCGATGAGGAACTTGAGACGCGCCTTCGCCGGACGGTCGCGGAAGCCGTGCTCGCAGTACGTCTCGGCGACCGCCTCGGTGACCGCGAGCACCTCGTCGGCGGGAACGAACTCGAAGAGGAGGTGGGCGAGCCTCGGGTTCGACGCGAGCGAGCCGCCGAGCCAGAGCTGGAACCCGTCGACGCCGTCACGGGTGGTGGCGACGAAGCCGAGGTCGTTGATCTGAGCGTGGGCCATGCAGCCGTCGCACCCGGCGACGTAGACGTTCAGCCGCCGCGGCAGGCGCGAGTTGTACCGCGCCGCGTTGTCGAGGAAGAACCGGTGGATCGCCAGCACCACCGGCCGGGTCTCGAACGGCTCACGTGCGCACACCCCGGAGCGCGAGCAGCCGACGATGTTGCGGACCGTGTGGCCGCACGCCGAGCGCGTGGTCAGGCCGAGGGCGGTCACCCCCTCGAGGACCTCGCGCACCCTGCGGCTCTTCACGGAGTGGAGCTCGAGGTTCTGGCGGGTGGTGATGTGGACCTCGCCGTCGGCGAGCCGTGCCGACAGGTTCGCGACCCCGCGCAGCTCGCCGGTCGTGATCCGTCCGCCGGGGACGCGGACGCGGATCATGTGCAGCCCCGGGGTGCGCTGGCTGCACACTCCCCAGGTCTTGAGCCGGTAGAACTCCTCGGCGGTCAGGCTCTCGTAGCCCTCGCGCTCGAGGCGGTCGAGGTCGACGTCGAGACCCTCACGCTTGACCTGCTCGACGTCGATCTTCTGCTGCCACAGCGCGCGGTCGGTCTGGACGGCCATGTGCCCAGTCTCGACGTGGCCGGGCGACCCGGGCTACGGAGGGGGCGGACAAACGCCGCACGCATCACTTGAGGCGACCGGCCGCGGGCGCGGGCGTCGCTGTGCCGGCGTCCGGGTGGGACCGCCCCGATTGAGGGGACTGTCCGGGGCCTCGCTCAGCCGAGGTGGACGGGAGCCGAGCCGACGACCCCGAGAACCGCGAGGCCCGCCCAGGCGACGACGAGGGCCAGCATCCGGTTGTAGAGCGTGTTGGTGAGCCGCGCCGTGAAGTCCATCCCTCTTCCTCCGCGATGTGTGGTCGCAGGAAAAGCGTGGCGTACGTCGGGCGGCGCGACGGCCCGGCGGCGAGCCTCGTGACCGCGATGTCACGGCGCCGTTGCAGGGTCCTCCCGAACGCGTCAGGAGGCGGCCGGTCGGCCCCTCACTTCCCCAGGTCGAGGGGGAGCTCGCCGTCCCCGGGTCGGGCGGGCCGGGCGCGGCGCGGCTCGGGCCGGCGGGTCCCCGGAGGCTGGGCGAGGAGCTGCTCGATCGTCGCGCGCATGTCCGCCATGTCCTTGAAGGAGCGGTACACCGAGGCGAAGCGCACGTAGGCGATCTCGTCGATGTCGCGCAGCCGCTCCATCACCAGCTCTCCGAGCTCGCGGCTGGGGATCTCCGAGCTGCCCCGGCCGCGGAGCGCGTTCTCGATCTCCTCCACCAGCGCCTCGAGCCGCGCCGGGGCGACCTCGCGCTTCTTGGTGGCGGTGAGCAGACCGCCGAGCAGCTTGCGGCGGTCGAACTCCTCACGCCGCCCGTCCTTCTTCACCACGTAGAGCGGGACCGACTCGACCCGCTCGTAGGTCGTGAAGCGGCGCTTGCAGGAGAGGCACTCACGGCGCCGCCGGATCGCCTCCCCGGTCTCCGAGTCGCGGGAGTCGACGACCTTGGAGTCGCCGTGGGCGCAGTAGGGGCATCTCATGACCGAGGACTGTCTGCGGAGGCCCGGCGGGTCCCGGGCCCCCGCGGATGCTCAGCGGCGGTCGCGGAGGAACGCCGGGATGTCGAGGTCGTCGACACTGTAGCTCGGTGGCGCCGCGGGCACCGGCGAGCGCTCGGTGGCGAAGTACTGCCGGGCGTTCGGCTCGTACCCGGCGGTGGCGACGAGCTCCTCGCGGGGCGCGAAGCCGGTGGCGATCACGGTGATCTTCACCTCGCCGTTGGAGCGGTCGTCGATGACGGTGCCGAAGATGATCTGGGCCTCGGGGTCGGCGGACTCGGCGACGAGCTGCGCCGCCTCGTTCACCTCGAAGAGGGTGAGGTCGGTACCGCCGGTGACGTTGAGCAGGATCCCCTTGGCGCCGGCGATCGTGGTCTCGAGCAGCGGGCTCGCGACCGCATCGCGGGCGGCGTCGGCGGCGCGGGTGTCGCCGCTGCCGAAGCCGATCCCCATGAGCGCCGCACCCTGGCCCGACATGATCGTCTTGACGTCGGCGAAGTCGAGGTTGATCAGTCCCGGATAGGTGATCAGGTCGGAGATGCCCTGGACACCCTGGCGGAGCACGTCGTCGGCGATCCGGAAGGCGTCGGTGATGGTGGTCTTCTTGTCGGTGACCTGCATCAGCCGCTCGTTGGGGATGGTGATCAGGGTGTCGACCTTCGACTGGAGGTTGCTGATGCCCTCCTCGGCCGCCTTCTGTCGGCGCACCCCCTCGAAGCGGAAGGGCTTGGTGACCACGCCGATGGTGAGCGCACCCTGGGCACGGACGATCTCCGCGACGACCGGGGCGGCGCCGGTCCCGGTCCCGCCGCCCATGCCGGCGGTGACGAAGACCATGTCGGCGTCGGCCAGCAGCTTCTGCAGCTCCTCGCGCGACTCCTCGGCGGCGTCCTGGCCGACGCTGGGGTTGCCGCCGGCGCCCAGGCCGCGGGTGAGCTTGCGGCCGATGTGCATCTTCATCGGCGCCTCGCTGCTGTTGAGCGCCTGAAGATCGGTGTTGACCGCGATGAACTCGACCCCACGCAGCTTGCTGCGGATCATCCGGTTCACGGCGTTGCTGCCGCCGCCCCCGATCCCCACGACCTTGATGCGCGCGTTCCCCTCGAGGGTCCGATCCATGTCCTTCACCGGCAGCTCCTCTCGCATCTCCGTCCTCGGCCGTTGTGGGGAGTGCCCCTCCCGCGCCCCTCTGTACGTGGTCGCGTCGCCGTGCGACGACCGTGGGACCGGTCCATTCGCTCTCGGTGGCGGCGCGGGCTGATCGCCGTTGGAGTCGTCCCCGTCACCGGAGCCGAGGCCATAGAGCCGCATGCGTTCAGAAAAGTTCACGCAACCACCGTCCAAAACGTTCGCTGAATCCGTCATCGCCACCGTGCCCGTGACCGTTGCTGCGCCCGTTGCTGCGCACTCCGTTGCGGGCCCGGGCACGGGCCCCCCATCTCAGCAGCCCCACCACGGTCGCGTGGTCGGGGCCGGCGAGCAGCTCGTCCATGCCACCGATGCCGGTCGGGGAGGCGACCCGCACCGGCATGTCGGTCACCTGCTGGGCGATCTCCGCGAAGCCGCGGAGCAGGGCGCCGCCGCCGGTGAGCACGATCCCACCCGCAAGCGACGCGGGGGTGGCGGCGCGCTCGACCTCGGCGACGATCAGCGCCGCCATCTCCCGCGCCCGCGGGCCGATCACCTCGGCGAGGTAGCGCTGCGGGACCTGCACCGCCTCCTCGTAGCCCATCGGCGTCATCGTCACCGTCGCGTCGGCGGGCAGGGTGAGCTGGAGGCAGTGACCGTACTGGCGCTTGATGATCTCCGCGGTCTCGAGGTCGCTGCGCAGCCCGACGGCGAGGTCGCCGGTGACGTGGCTGCCGCCGACCGGGATCACCGCGGTGTGGGCGATGCTCCCGCCGCAGAAGACGGCGACGTCGGTCGTCCCGCCGCCGACGTCGGCGACGACGACGCCGCGCTCGAGCTCCTCCTCGGCGAGCACCGCCTCGGCGGAGGCGAGCGCCTGGAGGACGAGGTCCTCGCAGTCGAGGCCCGCCTCGTGGACCACCTTGACGACGTTCTGGATCGCGGTCGTCGCGCCGGTCACGATGAGCGCCTCGACCTCGAGGCGCATCCCGGTCATCCCCAGGGCGTCGCGCACCCCGTCCTGCCCGTCGACCGTGAAGTGGCGAGGGAGGAGGTGGACGATCTCGCGGTCGGAGGGCACGCCGACGGCGCGCGCGGCCTCGACCGCACGGGCGACGTCCTGCTGGCGGACCTCCCGCGAGCGCTTCGCGTCGGCGCCGACCGCGACCAGCCCGCGGCTCGCCTGGGAGGCGATGTGCCCGCCGGCGAGACCGACGACGACCTGGCTCACCTCCACCCCGGCCATCCGTTCGGCGGCGTCGACCGCCTCCGCCACGGCCTCGGCGGCACGCTCGATGTCGATCACCGCGCCCTTGCGCATCCCCCGGGACGGAGCCTCCCCGGTCCCCTGGACCACCAGGCCCTCGGGGGCGACGTCGGCCACGGCACAGCAGACTTTCGTAGTCCCCAGGTCGAGGGCGGCGACACGGCGCGCTCGGCTCACATTGGGAGACGAGTATAGCCGTCGCTTCGGCGTCGGCATAGGGCTTCGCGGCGGCAAAACCGCAAGATGTCGGGTTTGCGCCCGGAGGACGGCACAATATGTGGGCGTCTTCTGAACGGTCGGTCAGGGGGCTTTGAGCGGTCTTCACCGGGGGGCGGCGAGCTCACCCGGGATGATCGGACGCGCCGAGTACACCCGAGAACAACAAACAGGGCCTCATCACTGCACCTGGCTGATGAAGCCCTGTCGGCTGCGGCCCCGGTCGGGCCGCGGACGCCCGGAAACCGTAGCACCGGCCCGGGACCCTGTAAAGGACGAAAACCACGACCTCGGACGGCCGAAGACCCCGTACGCACGAGGCGCGCCGGACGCTCTCCCGAGCTCAGGGGACGAGGACGATCTTTCCCTGGTGCTCGCCCGCCGCCATCCGTCCGAGCGCGGCCCCGGCCTCGGCCAACGGGTAGGTGCGGTCGATGAGCGGGCGAAGGCCGGTGGACCGGACGAAGGCTATCAGCCGCTCGAGCTCCCCCCGTGTCCCCATCGTCGAGCCGATCACCGAGATCTGCCGGTAGAAGACCCGGTTCAGCTGGGCGGGGGGATCGCCCCCCGAGGTGGCGCCGGCGACGACGATCGCGCCGCCGGGACGCAGCGAGCGCAGGCTGATGTCCCAGGTCGCCTCGCCCACCGTCTCGATGACCGCGTCGACTCCGCCGGTGAGGCTCAGCACCTGCTTGGAGGCGGCACGGTCGGGGGCGAGGGCGGCGACGGCGCCGAGCTCGAGCGCGGCCTCGCGCTTGGCCTCGTCGCGAGAGGTCGCGATCGTGGTGATCCCGGCGGCGCGACAGAGGACGAGCGCCGCGGTGGCGACGCCTCCTCCTGCGCCCTGGATGAGCGCGGTCGACCCGGGGCGCAGCCCGGCGCGGGTGAAGAGCATCCGGTAGGCGGTGAGGTACGCGGTCGGGAGGCAGGCGGCGTCGGCGGCGTCGAGCTCGGCGGGCCGCGGGATCAGGTTGGTGGCGGGCACCGCGACGTACTCGGCGAGGGTGCCGTCGTAGGGCTTGTCGCTGAAGAGCGCCATCCTCCTGCAGTAGAGCTCCTCGCCACGCCGGCAGGCGGCGCAGGTGCCGTCGCTGATCACCGCGTGGAGCACCACCGGCGAGCCGACCTCGGGGACGCCTGCGGGGGGGTCGGGCCCATAGGCGGCGACGGTGCCGGCGGCGTCGGTCCCGAGCACCTGGGGCGGCTCGATGGGGCTCGCGGAGACTCCCCTGAGCAGCCAGAGGTCGTGGTGGTTGAGCGAGGCGGCCTCGACCTTGAGCAGCGCCCAGCCGGGGCGGGGCTCGGGGGTCGGGAGGTCACCGACCTCGAGATTGGCGAGGGGATCGTCCCCACCGGTGCGAGCGAGATAGGCGGCGAGCATGGCGCGCAACCTACCACCGGGGAATGCCCCCCGGCCGCCGGCGCGCGGGAATCGGGCACGATACCCGTCCATGCGCATCACCGAGATGCTCGCCGAGCGGCGCCCGATCTTCTCCTTCGAGTTCTTCCCCCCGGACACCGAGGCGGGCACGGAGAACCTCCTCCGCGCGCTCGGAGAGCTGCGCGAGCTCGAGCCGTCCTTCGTCTCGGTGACCTGCCGCAACCATTCCCGCACCCGGACGCTCGAGCTCGTCACCCGCATCCGCGCGCTCACCGGGATCGAGCCGATGGCGCACTACACCTGCGCGGGCGCGACCCTCGACGAGCTCCACTCCACCCTGCGCTCGCTGCGCGACGCGGGGATCGACAACGTGCTCGCCCTGCGTGGTGATCCGCCGCAGGGCGAGAGCGCGTTCCGCTCCGTCGAGGGCGGCCTCGACCACGGCAGCGAGCTCGCCGCGATGATCAGCCGGGAGTACGACTTCTGCATCGGCGGCGCCTGCTACCCCGAGGGGCACACCGAGTCCGCGAGCCTCGAGGAGGACCTCCGGCACACCGTCATCAAGGTGGAGAGCGGCGTCGACTTTCTCATCACCCAGCTCTTCTTCGACAACGACGCCTACGCCGACTTCCTCGCCCGTGCCCGGGCGGCGGGGATCACCGTCCCGATCATCCCCGGGATCATGCCGATCACCTCGGTGCGCCAGCTCTCGCGGTTCGAGGGCAGCCTCTTCGGCGCGCGGGTCCCGCCGCGGCTGCGCGAGGCGCTGCTGCGGCGCAGCGACGAGCCCGACGCGGTGATGCAGCTCGGGGTCGCATGGGCGACGCTGCAGTGCGCCGAGCTGCTCGCGGGCGGCGCCCCGGGCATCCACTTCTACACGCTCAACCGCTCCCCCGCCACCCGCGCCATCCTCAGCGCGCTGCTCGCGGCCCGGCCGTGGGAGCGCGAGCGCTGACCAGCGCCGATCGGCCGCAGCACGCGCCGGCGGCGGAGCCGGCGTCGCTCGACCTCCTCCTCCCCTCCGGGCGGCTGCGGGCCCAACGGTGGGGGTCGGCTCGGGGCCGGCTCGCGGTCGGCATCCCCGGGATCAGCGCCAACTCGCGGAGCTTCGACTACCTCGGCGAGCACCTCGGCGGGCTCGGCAGGCAGCTCGTCGCCGTCGACCTGCGCGGCCGCGGCCACAGCAGCATCACCCCGCCGGGCACGTACGGCTGGCGCCGCCACGCGCGCGACGTTCTCGCCGTCGCGGCCCAGGTCGCCCCGCCGCCGGCGGACGTGATCGGCCACTCCATGGGCGCCTTCGTCGCGATGGAGATGGCCGCCATGGACCCGGGGGCGATCCGGCGCCTCGTCCTCATCGACGGCCTCGGCCTCCCCGACCTGCTCGCCGTCACCGCGATCGTCCGGGTCGTCCGCCGGCTCGCGGGACCGAGCCGCTCCGCCGACGCCTACCTCGACCGGGTCCGTCTCACCGGCGCGGTCACGCCCTGGAACGAGTACTGGGAGCGGGCCTTCCGCTACGAGCTCGTCGCCGAGGGCGGCGTCGTGCGCCCGCGGACCGACCCGGTCGCAGTGCTCGAGGACATGGCGTACGGGAGCTGGCGCGACCCCCATGCGCTGTGGGGCCGGCTGACGATGCCGGTGCTGCTGGTGCGGGCGACGAGGCCGCTTCTCGGCGGCGGGGGCCACGTCGTCGGCGGCTCCGACCGTGACCGCTTCCTCCGCACCGTCCCCGGCGCCGAGGTCGTCGAGGTCGACGCGAACCACTACGGGGTGATGACCCATCCCGCGACCGCGTCCGCGATCCGGCAGTTCCTCGGTGAGGCGAGGACCGGTGAGGCGAGGACTTGACTTGACGCGGGATGCGCGCACACTGGGCGGTCCCGGGGGGAGTGGGCCGCCGCATCGACGCGACCGTCGCGGTCGCGCCTGAGGAGGTCACATGCACGCATACACCATCGTCGTCCAGCCCGCCGCGGACGAGGGGCACGTCGCCGTCGTTCCCGACCTGCCCGGGTGGACCGCCACCGCCCCCACGGTCGAGGAGTGCGTCGCCCGCGCCCGCGAGGTGATCGGGCTCGTCGCCGGGGACCTCTCCCCTGCCCCGGCGCCGGTCGAGATCACCGGGCACGGCCAGGCCGAGGAGGAGGCGGTCGACGCCCTGCGCCGGGCGATGGCGGCGCTGCGCACCGTCGAGAGCCATCTCGAGGAGGAGATCACCCGCGCCGGGGGCGGCGACGGGGAGCCCCTGCGGCGCGCCCACGGCGCCCTGCTCCGCGCCCGCCGCACGCTCGGCGAGGAGGAGCGCCACGCCCTCGACCGCGCCCCCGACCCCGCCACGGTCTAGCCAGGCGATGGGGGGGAGGGGCCTGCGCTCCAGCGCGTCCGGCGCGGTCCGGGCGCTGCTGGACCCGCTGGGGCTGCGCGGCGCCCCCGACCCGGCGGCGGCGCGGCGCCTCTACCGCCTCCAGGCGGCCACCTACGAGCGGCTCACCGCGGCCGCAGCGCCGTGGCGCGAGCGCGCCGCCGACGCCCTGCGCCTCGTCCCGGGGGAGACCGTCGTCGACGTCGGCTGCGGCAGCGGCCTCAACCTCCCGTACCTCGAGCGCCGGGTGGGCGACGAGGGCACGGTGATCGGGGTCGATCTCAGCCCCCACATGCTCGCCCAGGCCCGCAAGCGGGTCCAGCGGGCCGGCTGGGAGAACGTCGTCCTCGTCGAGGCCTCCGCCGAGGAGGCGGCGTTCGCCGACGGCGCCGACGCGCTCCTCATCTGCGCGGCCCACGACGTGATGCGCTCGCCCCGCGCCCTCACCAACGTCCTCGCCCGGCTGCGGCCCGGGGGGAGGGTGGTCGCCGCGGGCTGCAAGTGGACGCCGTGGTGGACCCCGTTCGGCGCCCCGCTCAACGTCGGGATGTGGCTGGCCAACCGTCCCTTCGTCACCACCTTCGAGGGCTTCTCGGAGCCCTGGAGCCATCTCGGCACACTCGTCCCCGGGCTCGCCGTCGAGGAGGTCGCCGGCGGCTGCGGATACATCGCGAGCGGTGCGGTGCCGGAAGGGCCGCCGCGACGCGCCGGCCGTCAGCGGCGGGGCGGCCCCACCGTGAAGCTGTAGGTCGTCGGCGACGGCTTGGGGGTGGGTGCCGGGGTCGGGGTCGGCGTCGGCGCCGGGGTGCGCGCCGGCTGTCCGGTCGGCTGCGGCTTCGCCGCCGCCGGAGCGGGCACGGTCGCGGGCGCCGGCGGAGGCGCCGCGGCCACCGCCGCGGGGTGGAGCGAACCCGGGGTGCCCCCGACCGCCGGCGCGGAGGGGTCCTCGAGGTCGACGTAGCCGAAGTCCGGCTTGGTGAAGTTCAGCCGGCCTTTGAGCGCGGCGAGAGCCGCGATCTGGGTGGGGATCCCGGCCACCTCGGTGGGCGCCGCGGCCCGTCCGAGGATCGCGCTCCAGCGGCAGGCGGAGTCGATGGCGAGGCGGCCGTCCGCCTGCCAGCGGAACTCGGCGACGGCGCACCCGACGGCCTCGGGGAACCCGGCGGCGATGGCGGGGAGCAGCCGGATCAGGCTGTCGTCGAGCGGCGGGGGGTCGCCGGTGACGGCGCGCCCGTCGACGAGCACCGGTACCTGCGGGACCGCGTCGGCGCGGACGGACCGGCGGTCGACCGTCGCGCCACCGGCGGCGACGAGCATGCTGGTGTCGCCGCGGCGGACCTCGAGCACCGGCTCCCACTCGGTGACGGTGATCCGCACCGTCGAGGGGAGCTCGGTCTCGACGACCGCTCGCCGCACCCAGGGCAGCCGCTCGAGCCGCTGGCGGACGACCTCGCCGTCGATCGTGAAGATGCTCTGGGTGTCACTGATGCCGGCGGCGTCGAGCACCGCCTGGTGGGAGAGCAGCCGGGCGCCGCGGATGTCGATGCCGGCGGCGTGGAAGGTCGGCAGGACGAGGAGGGCGACGAGCAGGGCGAGCTCGGCGAGCACGAGGACGATCGCGCCGCGGCCGCGGCTCCCGCGGACCGCGAGCGGCTGCCGTGCCACCCGCGCCGGCGGGCCGTGGAGCCGGCGCCGGGTCGACCCCCGCAGCGCGGTCTCCGGCGCCAGGCTGAACTGGCGGGGGACGCGCGGCGCGTCGACGATCCGCGCTGCGAGCTCACGCGACTGCGCCCGGCGCTGCGCGATCTCGGTGGGGCTCATGGCGCGACCCGCGACGGACCGGTCGCCGGGCGGCGCTGGAGCGCGTCCTCGAGGATGCGCTCGCAGAGCGCCTCGAAGGAGATGCCCGCGGCGCGCGCCGCGTCGGGGAGCAGCGAGAGCGCGGTGAGACCGGGGGTGGTGTTCACCTCGAGCACCCAGGGAACGCCGGCGGCGTCGACGATGACGTCGACGCGGGACATGCCGCTGCACCCCAGCGCGGCGTGGGCGCGTGTCGCAGCGCTCTGGGCGTCGAGCCGCTGGCGCTCGGGGAGACGCGCGGGGATGATGTGCTCGCTCTGACCCGCGGTGTACTTCGCTGCATAGTCGTAGAGGGGGCGGTGGGAGACGATCTCGAGGGTGGGAAGCGCCTCGGGCGGATCGTCCCCGAGCATACCAATGGTGATCTCGGTCCCGCTGATGCGACGCTCGCAGAGGACCGAGTCGTGCGCCGCGGCGACCTCGTACGCGGAGTTGAGGCCGGAGCTGTCCTCGACGATGCTGAGCCCGATGGTCGAGCCGCCGCGGTTGGGCTTCACCACCATGGGAAGACCGAGCTCCGCCGCCGCCTCGGTCATCGCCGTCATCGCGTGCGCGGCGTCGCGGCCGCGGCGGATCAGCCTCCAGTCCGGGGTGGCGACGCCGGCCGTCCTCATCACCCGCTTCGCCGCCGCCTTGTCGAAGCAGAGCGCGGACGCGAGCACCGCGCTCCCGGTGTACGGGATGCCGAGGAGCTCGCACGTCCCCTGCACCGCGCCGTCCTCGCCGTACCTTCCGTGCACGGCGAGGAAGGCGACCTCATAGCCGCCGTCGAGCAGCAGCGCGGGGAGCTCGGCGTCGCACTCGAGCAGGGTGCAGTGGTGACCGCGGGCGCGGAGGGCGGTCAGCACCTGGGCGCCGCTGTCGCGCGACACCGCCGCCTCGCTGCTCGCGCCGCCGCAGACGACGGCGACACGCCGGCGCGTCATCGCGCCGCCACCGTCGACGCGCAGCCGGGCTCACCGGCACAGACGATCTCGCGCTCGAGGTCGACGCCGAAACGCTCGAGGACGGTGTCGTGGGCGAGGTCCGCGAGGGCGAGCACGTCGGCCGCGCTCGCCCGCTCGACGTTGAGGATGAAGTTGGCGTGCTTGAGGGCGATCTCGGCCCCGCCGACCCGCCGTCCCTTGAGGCCGGCGGCCTCGACGAGGCGTCCCGCGAAGTCGCCGGGCGGGTTCTTGAAGACGCTGCCGAGGCTGCGCGACCCCCACGGCTGGGCCGCCTTGCGCTGCGCGGTGACCGAGTCGGTGCGCTCACGCACCGCGACGGGGTCGTCGGCGTGCACGCGGAACCGTGCCGCGACCACGACCCGGCCGGCGAGGTCGTCGACGAACCGCGACCGCCGGTACACGAACCCGCACTCGGACGCGGTGAGCGTACTCTGCCCGCCCGCGGGATCGAGGACGTCGCACTCGAGCATCACGTCCTTGATCTCGGTGCCGAAGGCGCCGGCGTTGCCGCGCACGCTCGCCCCGCAGGTGCCGGGGATCCCGATGCCGAACTCCATGCCGGCGATGCCGCGGCGGGCGAGGTCGAGGGCGGCGCGGGGCATCATGCAGCCGCCGCCGAGCTCGACGGTGACGGGGTCGATCGCGTGCCAGCGCCGCAGCCGGTCGCCGAGGCGCACCACCAGCCCGCGGATGCCGCCGTCGAGCACCAGGGTGTTGCTCCCGGCGCCCAGAAGGAACACCGGCATCCCCGAGTCGTGGCTGCGGCGCAGCAGCTCGGCGAGCTCGCCGGCGTCGCCCGCGGTGACGAGCCAGTCGGCGGGGCCGCCGATGCCGAACTGGGTGTGGCGCGCGAGCGGCTCGTCGCGGCGCGCGCCCGGCCAGCTCTCGAGCCAGCCGGCGTCAGCCACGGCGCTCCTCGAGCGCGGCCACCGCACGGCGCGCGAAGTCGTCGAAGCCGCGGACCGACATGCAGAGCACCACGTCGCCGGCGCGGGCGCTGTCGACGACGCGCGCGAGCGCCTCCTCGGGACCGGCGACGCTCTCTGCGGGAGCGCTCGCCCGCGCGACCTCGGCGACGTCCGCGCTCGACACCGTGCCCTCGAGGTGGCGCTCGCGCGCCGGTTCGATCGGGCCGATGAGCACCTCGTCGGCGCCGGCGAAGCTGGTGGCGTAGTCGGCGAGCAGGGTACGGGTGCGCGAGTACGTGTGCGGCACGTAGACGGCGATCACCCGGCCCGCGGCCGCGCCGCGCGCGGCGCTCACCGTCGCCGCCACCTCGGTGGGATGGTGCGCGTAGTCGTCGACGACGACCACCCCGCCGGGACGCCCGACCACCTCGAAGCGGCGCGCGGCGCCGCGGAAGCTGCGGCACGCGTCGAGGCAGGCGTCGAGGTCGGCGCCGAGGCGGAGCGCGAGCAGCAGCGCCACGGTCGCGTTCTGCCGGTTGTGCGCGCCGGGGACGCTCAGCTCGACGGCCATCCGCCGTCCCTCGTGGTCGATGGCGAAGCCCTGGCGGGAGGCGAGCGTCCCGTCCGGCTCGGACGAGATGCGCCACTCCGCGCTCGCGGACTCGCCGTACGTCGTCACCGCGCAGCTCGCGTACGGCGCGAGCGCGAGGCACTCGGGGTCGTCGGCGCAGAGCGCGAGCAGACCCGAGTCGGGCATCGTCGATGCGAGCTCACGGAAGGGTGCGCGGTACGCCTCGAAGGAGGGGTAGACGTCGGGATGGTCGAGCTCGAGGCGGGTGACGCAGGCGAGCTCCGGATGGGCGTGGAGGAACTTCGGCCGCGAGTCCCACGGCGCGGTGGTGTACTCGTCGCCCTCGATCACGAAGACGCGTCCCTCGCCGAGCCTCGCGCTCACCCCGAAGTCGCGCGACGTCACCCCGAGGCGGAAGCCGGGGGACATCCCCGCCACCTCGAGCATGTGGGCGAGGAGCGACGAGGTCGTGCTCTTGCCGTGGGTGCCGCAGATCGCCACGCGCACCCGGTCGGCGGTGAGCTCGAAGTAGAACTCCGCCTCGCTCGTGGTCGGCAGCCCGCGGCGGCGCGCCTCCTCCCACTCGACGTTGCCGGCGCGCACCTGGTTGCCCACGACGACGAGGTCGGGGATGCCCCAGCGGTCGAGGTTCTCCGGGGCGTGGGCGTTCGTCCACGGGATGCCGGCGGCGGTGAGCGTGTCGGTGGTGGGCGGATACGCGTCCTCGTCGGCGCCGGTCACCGTGTAGCCGAGCTGGCGGGCGAGCAGCGCGGCGCCGCTCACCGCGTAGCCGCAGATGCCGAGGAAGTGGACGTGCCGGGTGCTCATCGCCGGGCGGCGACCTCGACGAGCAGATCGGCGACGCGCTCGGCGGCGTCGGGCCGGCCGGCGGCGGCGCTCGCGCGCGCCATCTCGCGCCACCCGGAGGCGTCGCCGGCGATCGCCTCGACCTCGGCGCGCAGCCGCTCGCCCGTGCACTCCTCGTCGGTGAGCAGCCGGGCGGCGCCGCGGCGGACGTACGGCATCGCGTTGTCCACCTGGTGGGCGCGAGCGTGGGGATACGGGACGAGGAGCATCGGCCGGCCGAGCACGCTGACCTCGGCGAGCGAGGAGCCGCCCGCGCGCATCACCACGAGGTCGGCGTCGCGGATGCGCTCGGCGATGTCGTCGAAGAACGGAGCCACCGTGTAGCGCTCGCGCAGCGGCGTCGAGAGCGAGGCGGCGAGCTCCTCGGCCCACTGTGCGTCGCGCGCCCCGCACTGGTGGGTGACGCGCAGCCGCGGATGGCGCTCGAGCAGCGTCACCAGGCACTCGCCGAGCGCGCGGTTGATCCGCTGCGCGCCCTGTGACCCGCCCATGACGAGGAGGTGCTCGCAGGAGTCGCGAAGCGGTGCGGGCGCGGCAGCGCGCACCTCCTCGCGGACCGGGTTGCCGGTGTGCACCACCCGGGTGCGCGGCAACCGCTCGGCGGTCTCGGCGAAGGAGGCGGCGACGGCGCGGGACCCGCCGGCGAGCAGGCGCACCGCCCGCCCCGGCACCGCGTTCTGCTCCATGAGCACGACCGGGATGCGCAGGCTGCGCGCCGCCAGCACCACCGGGACACAGACGTAGCCGGCGGCGCCGACGACGACGTCGGCGGCGAAGCCGCGGAGCATCCGGCGCGCGGCGAGCACCGCCGGGAGCAGCCGGGCGAGCGCGAGCGCCGCGCTGAGCGGGCGCGAGCTGTCGACCCCACGCACCGCGAGGGTGAACAGCGGCAGACCCGCCGCCGGGACCATCCGCTCCTCGATGCCGCCGCGCCGGCCCGCGAGCATCACCTCACCGGCGGGATCGGTGCGTCGCAGCGTCTGGGCGACGGCCAGCGCGGGTGTGAGGTGTCCCCCCGTCCCCCCGCCAGCGATCAACGTGCGCACGTCGGGATTCCCCCTGTGCCCGGCCCTGGGCCGAGATGTTGCAGAGCACGCCGCAGGCGACCAGCGTCATGAGCAGAGAGGTTCCGCCGCTGCTGATGAAGGGAAGCGGGATCCCCGTGGTGGGGAGGACGCCGGTGACCGCGCCGATGTTGATGAACGCCTGAAGGCAGATCCAGGCGACGATACCGCCCGCGAGCAGGGCGCCGAAGGCGTCGGGGGCGCGCATCGAGGCGCGCACCCCCCGCCAGCCGAGCATGAGGAAGGCGGTGAGGACGGCGAGGCAGCCGATGAAGCCGAGCTCCTCGCCGATGATCGCGAAGATGAAGTCGGTGTGCGCCTCCGGCAGCCACTGGAACTTCTGGATGGAGTTGCCGAGCCCGACCCCGCGCAGGCCGCCGCTGCCGAGCGCGAGCAGCGACTGCACCCCCTGGAACCCGGTGTTCAGCGGGTCCTTGAAGGGGTCGAACGAGAGGAACGAGTGGAGCCGGCTGGAGCGGTACGACTCGAGGTGGATGGCGATCCAGCCGAGCCCGAGCAGGGTGCCGCCGATCTGGGCGAGGTGGCGCTTGCGCACCCCGCCGAGGGCGGCGAGGACGAGCCCGATGGCGGCGAGCACGACCGCGCTGCCGAGGTCGCGCTCCAACACCACCATGAGGAGGACCACGGTGAGCAGCACCCCGAACTGCCGCGCGGTCCGGCCCACCCGCATCGCGGCGCCGCGCTCGCAGAGCCAGCGCGAGAACCAGACGATCGCGACGAGGGTCGCCACCGCCGAGGGCTGGACCGAGAGCGGCCCGAGGGTGAACCAGCGGCGCGCGCCGAGCCTCTCCGAGCCGAGGTGGGGCACGAGGACGAGGACGAGGAGCACGAGCGTCGCCACCCCCAGCGGCCGCGACCAGCGTGCCCAGCGTCGGTAGTCGATCCGCGCGGCGACGAGCATGAGGGGCACCCCGGCGCCGAGCCAGACGAACTGGCGCTGGAAGAAGTAGCCCGGATTGCCGTACCAGGCATAGCCGAGCGCCTCGGAGGCGCTGTAGACCATGACGAGCCCGAAGGCGCAGAGCCCGGCGATGAGCGCGAGCAGCCAGCCGTCGATCTGGGAGAGGGTGGTGACCGTCGCCCGGGCGGCGGCGCCGGCGGACCGCGCCGACCAGGGCCTGCGGAAGCTCTGGACCGGCGCCGACGGGCGGCGCTCGACCCGCGGTGCGGCGCGGCCGGGCGCCGGCCGCGGCGGAAGCGTCCGCCCCGCCGGTCGGGGGACCGCGGTCCGGGCCGCGGGACGGGGCGCGCCGGCCCGCCTCGCGGGGGTGCGCAGCCGGGTCCCCTCGGCCCCCATCAGCAGCGCCCCGCGGTGGAACAGATCTCCCGCACGAGCCGGACGAACTCCCGGCCGCGCTCCTCGAACCCGGAGAACTGGTCGAAGCTCGTGTAGCCGGGAGAGAGGAGCACGGCGTCTCCGGGGCGGGCGACGCGGCGGGCGGCGGCGACCGCCTCGGCGAGGGTCGCGACCCGGGTCCGGGCGGCGCAGCCGGCGGCGGCGAGGGCCGCGTCGAGCTCGGCGCCGGTCGCGCCGTTGACGACCGCGTGGCGGGCCCGGGCCGCGACCTCGGCGGCGAGCGCCTCCGGGCCGACCCCCTTGCTCCCGCCGCCGCCGATCCAGACCACCGGCCGGTCGCCGAGCGAGCGCAGGCCGGTGACCGCGGCGTCGACGTTGGTCGCCTTGCTGTCGTTGATCCAGAGCACGCCGTCGCTCTCGAGCACCGGCTCGAGCCGGTGGGCGACGGCGTGGAAGCCGCGGACCGCCTCGGCCAGGGCGGCGGCGGGGATCCGCGCGGCGCGTCCGAGGGCGACCGCGGCGAGCACGTTGCTCACGTTGTGGGCGCCGAGCAGCGGGATCTCCGCCACCGGCATCACCGCCACCGCGACGCCGCCCTCGACGCTCGTCACCTCGCCGCCGACGACGGTCGCGCCGTCGCCGCCGGCGAGGTCGCCGGGGTCCGGCGAGAAGAGGCGGACCGGGGCCGCCGACGCCGGCGCCATCGCCCGGGTCAGCGGATCGGCGCCGTTGAGCGCGACGGCTCCGTCGGGGTCGGCGGCCTCGACGAGCCGCCGCTTCGCGAGACCGTACCGCTCCATCGTGCCGTGGCGGTCGAGGTGGTCCGGGGTGAGGTTGAGCACCGTCGCCAGCCGGCAGCGCGGGTCCGCCGCGGACTCGAGCTGGAACGACGAGAGCTCGAGGACCACCCAGTCGTCGGGACGCACGTCGCCGAGGCGGTCGAGCATCGTCTCGCCGATGTTGCCCCCGACGTGCACCCGCGCCCCGGCGGCGCCGAGCACGGCGCCGAGCAGCGCGGTGGTCGTCGTCTTCCCGTTGGTCCCGGTCACCCCGGCGATCGGGGCCGGGCAGCGCTCGAAGACGAGGTCGATCTCGCTGCGCACCGCCACCCCGTGGCGGCGCGCGTTCTCGAGCACCGGCGCGTCCCAGGGCACACCCGGGCTGGGACAGACCATGTCGGCGCCCGTGGCGACGTCGTCGTCGTAGCCGCCCAGCGCGACCTCGACCTCCGGCGGCAGCGTCGCCGCCGTCCGCCGCTGGGCCTCGCCGTCGCCGCGGTCGACGACCAGCACCCGCCAGCCCTCGGCGCTCAGGACCCGCGCGCACGCGGCGCCACTGATCCCGAGCCCGACGACGATCGCCCGCCGGCTCATGCCCCCACCCCCGAGGGCACGGCGAGCGCGGCGCAGAGGAGCGCGGCGACGGCGGCGGCGCCCGCGAAGCAGACCACCAGGCGCTGCTCGCGCAACCCCAGCTCCTCGAAGTGATGGTGGAGCGGGCTGGCACGGAAGACGCGGCGGCCGAAGCGCCGGATCGCGGTGACGTTGATGATCACCGAGAGAGTCTCGGCGACGAAGACGGCGCCGAGCAGCGGCAGCAGCCAGAGCAGCCGCACCTCGGCGGCGAGCGCGACCAGGCCGCAGCCGAGCGCGAGCGAGCCGGTGTCGCCCATGAAGACCCGCGCCGGCCACCAGTTGTAGAAGAGGAAGGCCAGAACTCCGCCGGTCAGCGACGCGGCGACGACCGCCACCGGACGGTTGCCGCCGTGCTGGGCCATCGCCCAGATCGTGACGAGGGCGATCACCGAGCACGAGCCGGCGAGGCCGTCGACGCCGTCGGTGAGGTTCACCGCGTTGCTGCACGCGACGACGGCGAGCACCGCGAGCGGGACGATCCCCCAGTGCAGGTCGACGGCGCCGGCGCCGGGGATCACCTCCTGGGTGAGCGAGGCCGCGTCGAGGCCGATGCCGACGAGCAGCCCGACGAGCGCCTGGAGGGCGAGCTTCTGCCGGCCCAGCAGCCCGAGCGCGCCGCGGCCGCGGATGTTGGCGAGGTCGTCGACGATGCCGATGGCGGCGCCGGCGACGATCGCGAAGACCGCGACGAAGCCGGCGCGGCTGTGGTCGAGGACCGCCCAGGCGACGAGCGGAAGGGTGCAGAAGAGCACCCCGCCCATCGTCGGCGTCCCCGCCTTGCCCCGGTGCGACGCGGGGACGAAGGCCTGCACTCGCTGCCCCGCCTTGAGACGCGCGAGGGTCGAGATCAGCGCGGGGTAGAGGAGCAGCCCCACCACCAGACAGCCGGCGAAGGCGAGGAGCGACCGGATCATCGCAGCAGCCGCTCCACCACCCGCTCGAGCGCGACGCCGTGGCTCGCCTTCACGAGCACCACGGTGCCGGTGGCGCACTCGGCCCGGGCGAGGCGTGCCGCCTCGTCGACGTCGGCGGCGACGCGCGCGCGGTCGGCGGGCATGCCCGCCGCGACCGCGGCCTCGACCATCAGCGGGGCGTGCTCACCGACGGCGATGAGCGCGGTCGCGGCGCGCGCCGCCTGCCGTCCCGCCTCCGCGTGTGCATCGGCGGCATGATCGCCGAGCTCGAGCATGTCGCCGAGCACCGCGAGACGTCGCGCCGCGCCGCTTCCGGCGAGCACCTCGAGGGCCGCGGCGACCGACGCCGGGCTCGCGTTGTAGCTGTCGTCGACGATGACCGCACCCTCGGCGCCGCGACGCACCACCCCGCGCTGCGGCGGCGCCTCGAAGGCGGCGAGCCGCTCGGCCGCCTCGGCGATCCCGACGCCGTGGAGCCCGGCGACGGCCGCGGCGGCGCAGGCGTTGCGGACGGTGTGGAGCCCGGGGACCCGCAGCTGCAGCGGCGCCGAGCCGTCCGGGCCGACGAGCACACAGCGCACGCCCTCGAGCCCGCCGTCGACGACGTCGACGGCGCGATAGTCGGCGGCGGCGTCGAGACCGAACCACGTCACCGGCGCGGGGGAGCGCACCGCGACCCGGCGCACCTCGGGGTCGTCGGCATTGCACACCGCCGCGCCGCCGGCGGGCAGCGATTCCAGCAGCTCCGCCTTCGCCTCGGCGATGGCCGCGAGCGAGCCGAGCAGCTCGACGTGGGAGAGCCCGACGTTGAGCAGCACCCCCGTCCGCGGAGCGGTGAACCCGCAGAGGTCGCGGATCTCCCCGCGCGCCGACATCGCCATCTCGGCGACGAAGACGCCGACCGGCGGGGTGAGCGCGAGCACCGAGATCGGGATCCCGGTCCAGGTGTTGAGGTTTCCCGGGGTGGCCGCGGAGTCGCGCCCGCGCAGCGCGAGCGCGCAGAGCTCCTTCGCGGTCGTCTTGCCGACGCTGCCGGTGACTCCGACGACGGCGCAGCCGAGCTCGTCGAGGCGGGCGCGGCAGGCGCGGCGAAGCGCCGCGGCGGTGTCGTCGACACGCAGCAGCAGGGGCGGAGCCTCCCCGGTCGGCTCGCGGCCGGCGGCGACGACGGCGACCGCCGCCCCCGCGGCGGCGGCGGCGGCGACGTAGGCGTGGCCGTCCATCCGTTCGCCGGCGAGGGCGACGAAGGCGCCGCCGGGACGCACGTTGCGGGAGTCGGTCTCGATCGCCGTGAGCGGCGTGGACGGCTCGCCCGCGCCCTCGAGGCGGCCGCCGAAGAGCCGCGCCAGGTCCGCCGGGGTGAGCCGCATCGCGGACATGGTACGGAGAAGCCCCGGGGACGGTTTCGGAGCGGCGGGGGAGGCGGGCGCGAGCGCCACGCCTCCGCCCGCCGAGACCCCCCCGGGCGGAGTCCCCCTCACGGGACGATCTTCCAGGTGTCGACCGCGATCTGGGCGACACTCTTCCACACCGGCGCGGCGAGATAGGCGCCCTCGTGGGGCGTCTTGTTCTCGTGCGGCTTGCGGATGATCACGAAGGCGGTGAACTGCGGGTTGTCGACGGGCAGGAAGCCGACGAAGGAGCAGATCGTGTCGGCGCCGTAGGCGCCGTTGACCGCGATGCTCGCGGTGCCGGTCTTGCCGCCGATCAGGCCCTTGAACCCGGGGATCTTGGCGAGGAAGCCGGAGGCGCCGTGGTCCTCGACGACGCCGGTCATCATGTGGGCGAGGTAATGGGCGGTGTCCGGCGACATCACCTGGCGGGTGCGCGGGACGAACGGCGTCTGCGCGCCGGTCTGGGGATCGACGATCGCCTCCACGGCGTGGGGCTGCACCCAGACGCCGCCGTTGGCGACGGCGTTGACGGCGGCGAGCATCTCCACCGGCGTCGTCTGGACCTGCTGCCCGAAGGAGGCGGTCGCGTAGTCGACGTCGGTCCACACCCGCTGCTGGCGCAGTGGCTGGTTGACCTCGCCGGCGACGTCGATGCCCGTCGGTGAGCCGATGCCGAAGGCGAGCAGGTTCTGGTAGTAGGCGTCCTTCCCGAGGCGGCGCATCACCTCGATGGCGCCGTTGTTGAGGGAGTCGTCGAGCACCCACTGGAAGGTGACCTTCCCGTGGGAGCGGTTGTCCCAGTCGTGGATGAGGAAGCCGCCGATCGTCTGCTGCTGCTCGTTGATGGTCTGGTCGGCGGTGAGGAGGTGGTGGTCGAGCCCGCCCGCGAAGGTGACGACCTTCATCACCGAGCCCGGCTCGTAGAGGTAGTCGACCGCGCTGTCGCGGAAGAGGCCGATGTCGCTCTGGGAGTAGTGGTTGGCGTCGTACGAGGGATAGTCGGCCCAGGCGCGGAGGGCCCCGGTGTGGGTGTCCATCACCATGATCGTCCCCGACTCCGCCTGGCTGTCCGTCGCGACGCCCTTCGCCAGGGCCTGCTCGGCCCAGTACTGGATCTTCGAGTCGATGCCGAGGCGCAGGTCGCTGCCGTTGCGCGCGTCGCGGCGCTGCTCGTTGCTGAGCACGATGGGGTTGCCGGCGACGTCGCGCAGCGTCGACTCGATGCCGTCCTGACCGCGCAGCAGCGGCTCGTACCTCGCCTCGATCCCGTACTGCCCGTGCCCGTCGTGGTCGACGAAGCCGAGCAGGTTGCTGGCGAAGGAGACGCCGGGCAGCGGGGAGGGGCTGTAGACGCGCTCGTCCTCGGGGATGATGCCGATGCCGTAGAGCTTGAGCTCACGCAGCCGGGTGGTCACCGACTCGTCGACCCGCCGCGCGAGGTAGACGAAGCGCCCGGGCTCGCTGATCAGCGACTCGAGGTGCGACGGGCCCATGTTCAGGATCGGCGCGACCTGCTCGGCGACCGCGTGACGCTGGTCGGGGGGGATCACCCCGGGGTCGGCGAAGATGCTGTACACGGGGACGTCGCCGGCGAGCAGCGAGCCGTCGCGGTCGAGGATGCGGCCGCGGTGGGCGCGCAGGGTGATGTCGATGCCGTGCTGGCGCGCCGCCGCGGCGGCGAGGCTCCGGTGCTGGCGCACCTGCACGTCGGCGAGCCGCAGCGAGAGCACCACGGTCAGCGTCGTGAAGAGGACGAGCAGCCAGAGGCCGCGCCTGCGGAAGTCGGGCGACTCGGCGACGAACCACCCGCGCACAGCGCGGCGCGGAGGCGCTGCGCCGCGGCGCTGCGTCACGGCGCCGCAGCCTCGGCCTCGTCGGTGCCGAAGCTGCCCCGCAGGGCGGCGACCAGCCGCTCCATGGCGTCACCGCCGGCGGGCCTCCCCAGCGGCGCGGGGGCGGCGGGGACGCTGACGGGCGGCGGCACCGCGGCGACGTACGCCCACTTCGAGGGCGGCCGCATCCCCATCTGCTGGGCGGCGGCGTCGATGCGCGCGCCGGACCGGAGCCGGTCGAGCTCGTCACCGAGGCGGCTGTTCTCGTCGCGCAGCGCCGCCTGCTCCGCGCTGAGGCGGGTCGCGTCGAAGGTCGCCTGGGTGAGGTGCGCCGACTGGGCGACGTACGCGATGCCGATCACCGCCACGAGCAGGATGAACGGCAGCAGCGGCAGGGGCGTACGCGGACCGCCGCCGCGGCGCCGGCGGGAGCGCCGGCCGGGGGGCTCGAGCCCGTCGGGCACGTCCTGAACGGGGCGGCCGCCGGCGAAGGCGTCGAAGGTGTCGTCGTCGAGTCGGGTGGGAGTCGCAGGGGCGGGCACGGCCGCGGGTTCTCCGCTGGGACGTTGGATGGAGGCGAGGGAACGACGTTGCGGGGGCTGGAGTGAGCCGGCCGAGGTCAGACCGCCGGGCGTCGGAGCCCGGTGTCGAGCCGCTCGGCGACCCGCAGCCGCGCGGAGCGCGCGCGGGGGTTGGCGGCGAGCTCGGCGGCATCCGCCTTGATCGCCTTGCGGGTGTGGAGGAAGAGGGTGGCCCGGTGAGCGCAGGTGCAGATGGGCTGCTGGGGTGGACAGACACAGTTCAGGGCTGCGACGTGGAGTGCGTTCTTGACAAGGGTGTCCTCGAGGGAGTGAAAGGCGATGACCCCAACACGCCCACCGGGCCGTAGTGCGTCGATGGCTGCCTGCAGTCCGCGCTCCAGGCTCTCGAGCTCGTGGTTGACCTCGATGCGAAGCGCCTGGAACGTCTTGGTGGCGGGGTGGATCCGCTTCGGCCAGTAGCGTCGCGGCACCGCGCGCTCGACGGTCTCGCGGAGCTCGCGGGTGGTGGTGAGCGGTTGCTCGCGACGGGCTCGGACCACCGCGGCGGCGATGCCGCGGGCGAAGCGCTCCTCGCCGTACCTGCGGATGAGGGCTGCGAGCTCGGACTCCCCCCAGCCGTTGACGATGTCGGCGGCGGTGAGCGTCCCCGCGGTCGGATCCATGCGCATGTCGAGCGGGCCGTCGTGGCGGAAGCCGAATCCGCGCGCGGGGTCGTCGAGCTGCAGCGAGGAGATGCCGAGGTCGAGGGTCACGCCGTCGACCGCGGGGATGCCGAGCGTGGTGAGGTGCTCGGACAGGTCGGCGAAGTCGCCGTGCACGAGGAGCAGGGAGTCCCCCGCGGCGGCGAAGCGCCGGCGCGCGCCGGCCAGCGCCGCGGGGTCGCGGTCGATGGCGATGACGCGGCCACCGGGGCGCACGCGCTCCAACAGCGCGGCGGTGACGCCGCCGCCACCGAGGGTGCCGTCGACGAACACCTGCCCCGGTCTGGGCTGCAGGCTCTCTATGAGGGGGTGTAGAAGGACCGGCCGGTGCCCGTCAGGCGGGACGCCGGGGGTGGCGTGCTCGGGGGTCCCCACGTCTGCCACGGTCGACACGAGGACCACGGTAGGTGAACTCTCGGATCGTGTGCCGTCCGCTCACGCGGTCGGCGTGGACGCCGCCGGCCCGGCGCCGGTGGCGATGTCGTACAGCTCGGTGAAGCGCTCCGGCGTCATCGCCGCCTCCTCCGCGTCCCAGATCGCCTCGCCCACGAGCTCGACCCGGTTGCCGAGGCCGACGAAGACGCAGCGGTCGGTGATCTCGGCGTAGCGGCGGTTCTCGGCGTCGATGAGCAGCCGGCCCTGGGCGTCGAGGTCGACGGCGCGCGCGTTGGCGGAGTGGTACCGCTCCCAGCTGCGCAGCTCGGGTCCGCGGAGGTCGGCCCGGATCCGTCGGCGCATCTCCTCCCACTCCTCGGGCGGCCAGATCACGAGCCGGCGGTCGTTGCCCCGGGCCAGCACGCTGCCCTCGGGGAGGCTGCCGCGGAGCTTCGCGGGGATGGCGACGCGGCCCTTGGCGTCGACGCCGTGGCGATAGGAGCCGACCACGGCGTGTCAGGCCCCACCGGCGGCCACGGGGGCTGCGGAGGGGTCGCGAGGGGGCGGGTCGTATTCACCACATTTCACCACTTTGGACCACTTCGAAGCGGAAGACTAACAGTGCATTCCCCACCCGTCAACGCGAACAGATGTACGGGTGGTTCTGCGAGCGCCATGAACCGGCCCTCGTGGCGCTCCGGGAGCACGGGTAGACTCACACCCGCAAGCCGGCCGGACGGCCGCGGGCGGCGCGTCCGCCCGAGGAAAGTCCGGGCTCCACAGAGCAGGGCGCTGGGTAACGCCCAGTCGGGGTGACCCGAAGGAGAGTGCCACAGAAAAGACACAGCCACGGCGCTCCGGCGCCGCGGCAACGGTGAAATGGTGGGGTGAGAGCCCACCGGCGGCCGGGTGACCGGCCGGCCAGGTAAACCCCGCCCGGAGCAAGGCCGAACAGGGGCGGAGCACCACGGTGCTCCAGGGGCTGCTCGTCCCCGACCCCGGGTGTGGCCGCTCGAGGCGCCGGGCAACCGGCGCTCCAGATGGATGGCCGTCCCCCACCGCCGGGGGTTCGAACTGGTGGTGGGGACAGAACCCGGCTTACAGGCCGGCTTGCAGGCCCCCGGGCCCCGCCCCCTGAGATGGGGGCGGGGCTTTCCCCGCCCCGGCTAGGATCTCCGGACGATGCGCGCCGTGCAGATCGCCGAGCTGTCCGGACCGGACGCGGTGCGAGTGGTCGACGTCCCGGAGCCGGTCGACGACCACTTCCTGACCCCGGGGCACGGGGTCGTCATCGACGTCGTCGCCGCGGCGGTGTCGTTCCCCGACGTCCTGCAGTCGCGCGGCCTCTACCAGTTCAAGCCGGAGCTGCCCTTCATTCCCGGCGCGGAGGTGGCGGGCGTGGTCGTCGCGGCGCCGGAGGGGAGCGGCCTGACCCCGGGCGATCGCGTCGCCGCCATGACGATGCTCGGCGGCATGGCCGAGCGCGCCACCGCGCCGGCCCACCTCACCTTCCGGCTCGACGGCTCCATGGACTTCGCCGCGGGGGCCGCCCTCGTCCTCAACTACCACACCGTGTACTTCGCGCTCCGGATGCGGGGAGGGCTTCGCGAGGGTGAGCGGGTGCTGGTGCACGGCGCCGCCGGCGGTGTCGGCACCGCCGCCCTCCAGGTGGCGAAGGCACTCGGTGCGACGACGATCGCCGTCGTCTCGTCCGCCGAGAAGGAGCGGATCGCCCGGGAGGCCGGCGCCGACGACGTGGTGCGCTCGGACGGCCCGTGGCGCGAGGAGGTGCTCCGCATCACCGGCGAGGGGGTCGACGTCGTCCTCGATCCGGTCGGCGGCGACCGGTTCACCGACAGCCTGCGGGCGCTGCGTGAGGACGGACGCCTGCTCGTGGTCGGCTTCACCGGCGGGTCCATCCCCGAGGTGAAGGTCAACCGCCTGCTGCTGAAGAACATCGCGGTCGTCGGCGCGGGGTGGGGGGCCTACGTCCTCGGCAAGCCGGATCTCTGCCGCGAGGTCGGCGCCGAGCTCGACCGCCTCGTCGCCGCGGGCGGCATCCGTCCCGTCGTCGGCGCGCGTTTCCCGCTCGACCGCGCCGCCGACGCGATGCGGCTCATCGAGGAGCGCCGGGCGCTCGGCAAGGTCGTGCTCGACGTCCGGGAGGGGCTGTGACCGGCCCGCTCTAGAGGGCGTCGGGATCGGGGTGCGGCCGCTGCGCATGTCGAGGAGCTGGGAGACGGTCACCGGCCACCGGCACCGGGGCGGGCCGCGTCCGGCCGGCGTTGGAGGAGGGCGACGAGCGCGCCGAGGGTGAGCAGCCCGGCGGAGACACCGAGGCCGGCACGCACCCCACCCGCGTCCGAGAGGGCGCCGGTGAGCACCGGGCCGGCGCACTGACCGAGCGCGAACGCCGCGGTGAGCCCCGCGATCGCCGGACCCCACTGCGCCTGGGGCAGTGCCTCGCGGGCGACGGCGGTGAACGCGGTGACCACCGCGAGGAAGGCGCCGCCGAAGACGAGCGCCGAGAGCAGTGCCACCGGCGCACCGCCGCCGAGGAGCGGAAGCGCCGCACCCGCGGTCACCACCGCGAGCACGAGCGCCGGGCCACGCCCCCCGCGCAGCCGCCCGATGGCACGGCCCCAGAGAGGGACGGAGACGATCGACGCGAGGCCGAGCACGACCCAGAAGGCCCCCACGACGACGCTGCCCATCCCCTCGTGGACGAGGAGCGCCACGACGAAGGTGATGTACGAGATGTAGCCGAGGCCGAAGAGGAGGTAGCCGGCCAGGCTGGGGACGAACCGGCGCGCGGGCCACCCGGCGCTGTGCCGGCGACGCGGCACAGGGGGCGCGCCGACCCGGCCGGACGCCCACCACACCGGCACCAGCCCCGCGATCGAGAGCAGCGCCATCGCGAGCCAGCCGACTCGCCAGCCACCTCGCCCGCCGAGCCCGAGGATCGGGGGCAGCACCACCCCGGAGACCACGATCCCCAGCCCGCCGCCGGCGACGAACAGCCCGACGAGCACGGCCGCCCGGGTGCTCGAATGACCCCTCCCCAGCCAGGCGCACAGGTCCATGCCGTTGATGAAGACGAGCGCGCCGCCGATGCCGGCGACGACCCGCAGGGTCATCAGGGTCGCGAAGTCGGACATCGCCGCGGTCGCGACCAGGGTCGCGACCACGGCGACGGCGCCCCCGACGAAGGCGGCGCGGCGGCCGATGCGGGCGCTCACCGCGGGGGTGACCATGGCTCCCGCGAAGTAGCCGGCGGCGTTCGCGGTGTTGATCGCCCCGGCCTGGGCGAAGGACCAGTGGAGGTCGGCGCGCATCCCGGGGAGCAGCAGCCCGTAGGCGAAGCGGGCCATCCCCAGGACGATCGCCGGCCCCGCGGCGAGGCCCGCGGCGACGAGCAGCGGATGCGGCTCCGATCGCGCCGGGCCGGCGGCCGGCGCGGGTCCGGGCCGGGTCCGGGCCGCCGCCACCCCCCCTCTCACCTCAGCCGCCTGCGCCCGCTCCCACCGGGGAGGGCGGAGGGGACGGCGCCGCGCCCGGACCGGGGAGGATCTCGGAGTCCCGGGCCTGGAGCGCCTCGCCGCACTCCGCGCACACGACCTGCTGCTCGACCCGCCCGCCGCAGCCGCGGTGCTCCAGGCGCACGGGCGGTCCCGCCGGCGCCAGGTGGCGGTCACCCCAGGCGCGCAGCGCGATGATCACCGGCCAGAGGTCGCGGCCCGTGTCGGTGAGCCGGTACTCGAACCGCTCGGGCCTCTCCTGGTACCGCACCCGATCGAGGACGCCGAGCGTGCAGAGCCGCTGGAGGCGGTCGCTGAGGACGTTCCGGGCCAGGCCGATCCGGCGCTGGAAGTCCTCGAAGCGGCGCACCCCGTGGAAGGCGTCGCGCACGATGAGCAGCGTCCACCGCTCACCGACCACCTCGAGGGCGCGGGCGACGGAGCAGACCTGGGTGTCGTAGGTGCGTTCGAGCATCCAACCCAGTCTACGAACAAGCGTTGCATCACGCAACCTTCTCTGGTACGATCGTTGCGGCATACAACAGAGAGGCGGGGGAAGCGGCTCAGCGCCCAAGGAGGGCAGGACATGACCGACCACGAGTGGATCCGGCTGCAGCTGAAGAACGTCGACGCCCGGCGGCACACCGTCGGGGGCCTCGCCGCCCGGATCGCGCGGGTGCTGCGCCGGCTCCGCTAGCGCCCGAGCAGCTTCTCGTACGCGGCGACCGCCAGGCGGTCGACGCGCTCGTTGCCCGGGTCGCCGCTGTGGCCCCGGACGTGCTCGAAGTGCACCCGGACGTCGACGAGCGGGTCGATGGTGGGGAACAGGTCGAGGTTCTTGTTCCGCTTCCAGCGCTTGGGCGCCCGCGGGTCGAGCCAGTTGATCGCCCCCATGCTGTCGGTGCGCACGACGACCCGCCAGCCGGGGTCGTCGCCGATCCGGCGGCGGACCGCACGCAGCGCCTCGCGCACCGCCTTCAGCTCCTCGCGATTGTTGGTCGTCATCGGTTCGGCCTCGGCCCGCTCCTCGACGCTGCCGTCCGGCCATTCGAGGCGGTAGGCCCAGGCGCCGGCGCCCGGGTTCCCCGAGCAGGCGCCGTCGGTGTAGGCGACCACCGTGCGCACCGGCGCACCGACCTCGAGGCTGAGCTGGCCCTCCTCCAGTCTCACCGCACCACCACGCGGTCGCAGTTCGAGCACTGCACCAGCTCGCCGCCCGCCCGTGCCGCGCGCACCTCGCGGATCCCGAGGGGAAGGTGGCAGCCGCCGCAGGAGTCGCCCTGGAGCCGCACCACCGCGGGGTGGAGCCGGGTGGCGAGACGGGTGTAGAGGGCGAGCTCCGCGGGGGGGAGCGCCCCGGCGACCGCGGCGCGGTCCTTCTCGAGCCGGGCGATCTCGGTGCGGAGCGCCTCGAGCCGCGCCCGCTCGTCGCCGGCCGCGGCGCTGCGCTCGCCCTCGATGGCCGCGACCGCCGCCGCCGCGTCCCGGGCGGCGACCTCGACGGCCTCGCCCTCCTCCATGAGCACGAGCTCGGAGTCGTCGGCCTCGGAGAGCCGCTCGCGCACCTCGGCGAGCTCGCGCTGGAGGGTGAGCAGGTCCTGGGGGTTGCGCACGCTCCCGCCGTAGAGCTGGCGGTCGATCACCTTCACCCGGTCGCGGAGCGCGGCGGCCTCGCGATCGGCGGCGGCGACCCGCTCCTCGAGCGAGCGCCTCTCGCCGTCGAGCTCGGCGGCCCGGGCGCGTGCGGCGTCGAGCTGCGGCGAGCCCGCGATCCGCGCCTCCACCGCCCGCGCCGCCTGACGCCGCGAGGCGAGGAGGTCGTCGAGGTCCTGGAGCTCGAGCATCGCGCCGGTGCTCACGGCTCGACGACCTCGAGCACCCAGGTGGGATAGATCCGGCCGCGCTGCTCGCAGGCGGTCTCGACGACGACCCGCCAGCCGGCGGCGCGCACCCATTCGGCGAGCTCCTCGGGGTGCTGGACGCACTGCAGCGCGAGCCAGCGGACGCCCCGGCCGGGCACCTGGGCGGCGATCCGGGTCAGCCGGCGCGCCCCGAGCCCGGCGACGACGACGCCCTCGACCTCGCCGGCCGCGAGCGGCTCGAGGCCGTTGCCGCGGCGGGCCTCGACGCGGTCGGTGGCCTCCCAGCGGGCGAGGTTGCGGCAGAGCTCCGCGTAGGGACCGTCGGTCGCCTCGGTGGCGATCACCCGGCGGGAGCGGGCGGCGAGGTGGACCGCGAGACGCCCGTGCCCGGCGGCGACGTCGGCGACGGCGTCGGCGGCGGGGAGCACCTCGAGCAGGCCGCGCAGCCGCCGCGGCAGGCCCGGGGTCGTCATCCGCCCGCTCCCCGGGCGGCGGACGCGGGCTTCGGACGCGGCCGGGCGTCGCGTTCGCGCGCCGCCGTCGACGCCGCGACCAGGCCGTCGAGGCAGCGCCGGGCGGCGCCGCCGTCGATCGACTCGCGGGCGCGCTCGAGCCCCTCGCCGATGTCCACGGCGCGCTCCGCCGCCCAGAGCGCGGCGGCGGCGTTGAGCAGCACCACGTCGCGCGCCGGTCCGGGCGCTCCGTCGAGCACCGCACGCAGTCGGGCGGCGTTGTCGTGGACGTCGCCGCCGGCGAGCGCGGCGAGCGGCGCCGTGCCGAGCCCGAGCGCAGCCGGATCGAGCTCGAACTCCCGCAGCCCCGCGGGGCTCACCTCGATGCAGCGGGCGGTGCCGTCGAGACCGAGCTCGTCGATGCCGCCGGGGCCGGCGAAGACGAGCGCGTGGCGATGGCCGAGACCGCGGAGCACCCCCGCCATCTTGGCCGCGAGCGCGGGGTCGCCGACGCCGAGCGACTGGTACGGGACGCGCGCCGGATTGGCGAGCGGGCCGAGGATGTTGAACGCGGTGCGGATGCCGAGCTCGCTGCGCGGCGCCGCAGCGTGGCGCATCGCCGGGTGGAAGGCGGGCGCGAACAGGAAGGCGATCCCCACCTCCTCGACGCACGTGCGCACACCCTCCGGGCTGAGCGCGATGGCGACGCCGAGCTCCTCGAGGACGTCGGCGCTGCCGCAGCGGCTCGACGCCGCGCGGTTGCCGTGCTTCGCCACCGGGCAGCCCGC
>DATKEY010000123.1:0-14852 GCA_035544475.1 Candidatus Dormiibacterota bacterium
GAGGACGTGGGCGCGCACCGCCGGGTCGAGCCCGGTGAGCGGGCGCAGCTCCGGGTCCCAGAACGGGTTGCGGAGCATCCGCGCGTCGACCACCCAGTCGGCCTCGAGCTGGGGGCCGTACTTGAAGCCGAAGGACGAGAGGGTGAGGACGAGCTCCGGCGCCACCGCGCCGTCGGGGAGGATGGCCTCGGCGACCCGCCGTCCGAGCTCCTCGGGGGTGAGCGCCGAGGTGTCGACGACGACGTCGGCGGCGGCGCGCATCCCCTCGAGCAGCCGCCGCTCGGCGGCGACGGCGGCGGGCCCCGCCCCCGCCTCGGCGCAGGGATGGGGCCGGGTGCTGTCGGCGAGACGGCGGACGAGCACCTCGTCGCGGGCGTCGAGGAAGACCACCCGCACCCCCGCGGGGGGGACGAAGCCGCGCAGCGCCTCCCCCTGGCGCGCGTCGACGACCGCGACCACCGGGGCCTCGCCGCCGTGCAGCCCGCCGGCGAGCCCGACGGGGAGGTTGTCGGTGCAGCGCACGCCGCGGCGCTCGAGGGCGGCGAGCGCGGTCGCCTTGCCGGCCCCGCTGAGACCGCTGAGGATCCAGACCCCGTCCGCCACGCTCAGATCAGCTCCTTGATGCGCACGGCGACCGATCGTGGCATGCCGGGCACGGCTGCGATCTCGTCGACGCTCGCCTCCCGGACCCGATCGAGGCTGCCGAAGTGGCGGAGCAGGGCCCGCCTGCGCGCCGGCCCCAGGCCGCTGACGATGTCGAGCCGCGAGCGCAACGCCTCGCGCCCACGGCGCGCCCGGTGCCGGGTGATCGCGAAGCGGTGCGCCTCGTCCCGGACCCGCTGCACGAGGAAGAGGGTCGGGCTGTCGGTGGGGAGCAGGACCGGGTCGGACCGGCCGGGGAGGAAGAGCTCCTCGTTGCGCTTGGCGAGCCCGGCGATCGGGACGTCGCCGAGCCCCAGCTCGACGAGGACGGCGTGGGCGGCGGCGAGCTGGCCCTTGCCACCGTCGATGAGGATGAGGTCGGGGAGCACTCCGAAGCTGTCGTCCGCGGCCTCGGCGCGCCGGCGGGGCCGGCGCGGGCGCTCGGCGGCGCCGTCGGCGACCTCGAGCCCCTCCTCGTCGCCCGCCGGTTCGGCGACCCGGCCCCCGCCGTTGCTCCCGGCGGGATCGTCGACCGGGACGTCCTCGGCGCCCGCGCGCCCGAGGTGGCGGCCGATGCGACGCCGCAGGGTCTCCTCCATCGAGGCGAAGTCGTTCGCGCCCTCGACGGTCTTGATCCCGAAATGACGGTAGTGGTCGGGACGGGGACGGCCGTCCTCGAACACCACCATCGAGCCGACCGAGTTGGTCCCCATCGTGTTGCTGATGTCGTAGCACTCGATCCGCCGGGGGAGGTCGGGGAGGTCGAGCCTCGCCTGCAGGTCGGCGAGGAGCCCGCCGGTGCGGTCGGCGTCGAAGTCGGCCTCGATCCGCGCCTGGCGGAGCGCCGTCTCGGCGGTCCGGGTCGCCTGGTCGACGAGCTCGCGGGCGGCCCCGCGCACCGGGACGCGCACCTCGACCGGGCCGCCGCGCTGCTCGCTGAGGAACTCCTGGAGCACGGTGTGGCCCGGCGGCCGCTCCGCGACGACCAGGGTCCGCGGCAGGCTCGACGCGTCGCCGTAGTACTGGCCGAGGAAGCTCTCGAGGGCCTCGGCGGCGTCGACCCCGGCGACGCCCTCGATGGCGTGGTTCTCCATCATCGCGACCTTGCCCTCGCGCACCGCGAGCACGGTGACCATCCCCCGGTTGCCCTCGAGGGCGATCCCCACGACGTCGCGGTCGTCGCGGGCGCCGCGCACCATCCGCTGGCGCTCACGGATGCGGTCGATCGCGCGCAGCCGGTCGCGGGCGCGGGCCGCCGCCTCATAGTCGAGACGCTCCGCCGACTCGCGCATCTGCGCCTTGAGCTGGGCGGTGAGGACCTCGGAGTGGCCCTCCATGAAGAGCTGCACCTCGTCGAGCAGCCGCGCGTAGCTCTCGGCGTCGATGTTCCCCGCACACGGACCGCTGCAGCGCTTGATGTGGTAGTCGAGGCAGACCCGGCCACGGCGGAACACCTCGTCGCCGCAGGTGCGGAACGGGAAGATGGTGCGCAGCGACTTCACCGTGGTCCGCAGTGACTGGGCGCTGGTGTACGGGCCGAAGTAGCGCGCCCCGTCGCGGGCCATCCTCCGGGTGTAGTACGGGCGGGGGAACATCGCCGCCCGCCGCACCGCCTCGGCGTCGCCGCGGGGGGTCCGCGCCCCCTCGCGGGCCGTCCCCGGCGCCAGGGCGTCGGGGGCGCCGGGAGCGGGGATCTTCAGATACAGGTAGTTCTTGTCATCCTTGAGCCGAACGTTGAAGCGCGGGCGGTACCGCTTGATGAACTCGTTCTCGAGCAGCAGCGCCTCGCGCTCGCTGCTGCAGAGCACCACCTCGAAGTCGAAGATCCGCTCGACCAGCTGGCGGGTGCGCAGCGGATGGGAGTCGACGCCGCTGAAATAGGAGCGCAGCCGGTTGCGGAGGCTGGCCGCCTTGCCCACGTAGACGACCCGTGCCTCGAGGTCGCGCATCAGGTAGACGCCGGGACCCTCGGGCGCCTCCTTCAGCCGCTGGCGGAGCAGCTCGGGGTTGTCGAGCAGCCGTGCGGCCCGCGCCGTCGTGGAAGCCATGGATCCACTCTACCTAGCCGCCTGCGGCTTCGAGCTCCGCCAGGAACTGCGCCTCGTCGAGAACGCGGACCCCGAGGCGCTGCGCCTTCTCGAGCTTGCTCCCCGGCGAGGCGCCGGCGACGACGGCGTGGGTCTTGCGGCTGACGCTCGATCCCGGGGTCCCGCCGAGGGCGCGGATCCGGGCCTCCGCCTCGGGACGGCTCAGCGCGTCGAGGCCGCCGGTCAGCACCCAGGTCTGGCCGGTCCAGGGACCGGTCGAGGCCTCGGTGCGCTCCGGCTCGACCCCCACCTCGGCGAGGCGGTGGAGCAGCTCCCGGCCCGGCTCGGAGGCGAACCATCCGGCGACACTGCGCGCCACGACCGGGCCGATGCCCTCGACCGCGAGCAGGCCCTCCTCCGGTGCGCCGGCGAGAGCATCGAGGGTGCCGAAGTGCGCGGCCAGGGTGAAGGCGGTGTGCTCGCCGACATGGCGGATGCCGAGAGCGTTGACCAGCCGTCCGAGCGGCACGTGCCGGCGTTCGTCGATGGCGCGGAGCAGGTTCTCGGCGGACCTGTCCGCGAAGCCGTCGAGGGTGAGCAGCGTCGCCTTGTCGAGCCGGAAGAGGTCGGCGGCGTCGGCGACGTGGCCACCGTCGACGAGCTGGTCGATGATCGCCTCGCCGAGCCCCTCGATGTCGAGCCCCGCGCGCGAGGCGAAATGACGCAGCCGCTCGCGCCGCTGCGCCGGGCAGAGCGGGTTGACGCAGCGGCGGACCACCTCGCCCTCCTCGCGGACGAGCTCGGTGTCGCAGGAGGGGCACCGCTCCGGCATCCGCCACGGCTGTGCGCCGTCGGGCCGCTTCTCGAGGAGCGGGCGCTCCACCTCGGGGATGACGTCCCCCGCCTTGTGGAGCAGGACGGTGTCGCCGATGCGGATGTCCTTGCGCGCGACCTCGTCCTCGTTGTGGAGGGTGGCCCGGCGCACCGTCGACCCCGCCACCAGCGCGGGCTCGAGCACCGCGACCGGCGTCGCCGCGCCCGTGCGTCCCACGGAGACGATGATGTCGAGGACGACGGTCTCGACCTCCTCGGGGGGGAACTTGTAGGCGGTCGCCCACCGCGGAGAGCGCGCCACCGCACCGAGCTCCTCCTGGAGCGCGAGCGAGGCGACCTTGATCTCCACCCCGTCGGTGTCGTAGTCGAGGTCGTGGCGACGGTCGTGCCACTCCTCGACGTAGGCGGCGACCCCCTCGACGTTCGAGACGACACGGCGGTGCGGGTTGGTCGGCAGGCCGAGGCGGTCGAGGGCGTCGAGCACCCCGGCCTGGGTGCCGGCGTCCCCGGGAGGGTCGATCGCGTACATGAAGGCGCGCAGCCCGCGCCGGGCGGTGATCCGCGGGTCGAGCTGGCGGACCGACCCCGCGGCGGCGTTGCGCGGGTTGGCATACCGCGGCTTACCGCGCTCGTCGAGCTCCTCGTTGAGGCGGGCGAAGGCGCTCTTCGGAAGGAACACCTCGCCCCGCACCTCGATCTCCGCCTGGATGCCGCCGACGCCGGCGAGGAGGCGTGTCGGGATCGTGCGCACGGTCCGCAGCTGGGCGGTGACGTCCTCGCCCTCGAGGCCGTTGCCGCGGGTGGCACCGCGCACCAGCTGCCCGTCGCGGTAGCTGAGCGAGACGGCGAGCCCGTCGATCTTCAGCTCGCAGACGTACGCGTCGACGGTACCGACGACGCGCTCCACGCGGCGGACGAACTCCTCGACCTCGTCGACGCCGAAGGCGTTCGCGAGCGAGAGCATCGGAGTGCGGTGGGGCGCCTTGGCGAAGGCCTCCACGGGCGCCGCCCCCACCCGCTGGGTGGGCGAGTCCGGCGTCTGCAGCTCGGGGTGGAGCTCCTCGAGGCCGACCAGCTCGCGGAAGAGCGCGTCGTACTCGGAGTCCTCGATCTCCGGGGAATCGAGGACGTAGTAGCGGTGGGCGTGGTGCTCGACGGTGCGGACCAGCTCGGCGTGGCGGACGCGCGCCTCCTCGGGGACCATCGACGCTCCTACGCGTCGCCGAGCGGAGCCGCCGACTCCTCCCGCTCCACCGCCTCGAGGATGCTGTGGGCCTGGGCGGCGTCCCATCCGTCGAGCACCGAGATCATGCCGGCGAGCGGCGCGACGTGACGCAGGTCGAGGGCGTCACCGGCCTGCCGGGCGCACACCCCGATCGTCGAGAGCAGGTAGGTGCGGAGCAGGCCCGGCTCCTCGCGCTCGGCGGCGAGCGATTGCACGTGGGCGAGCGCGCACTGCGCGATGCGCGACGGCTCGTTGATCGACTCGACGGCGAGCAGGCGGGCCGCCTCGGAACGCTCGGCGGGATCGGTCGCCGAGAGCAGCTTCCCGACGAGCATGCACTGCATGCCGCTCAACGCGCCGTAGAGCTCGTCGTGGTTGCAGACGATGCACCCGTAGCGGTGGAGCGGCACGACGTGGAGGAGACAGCGGCCGTACGGGCGCGTCGGTGCCGCGACCGCCTCCTCGTTCCCGGCCGTGGGGGCGGCGGCGTCGTACACGTCGAGAGCGGCGCGCAGGCGGCGAATGAGCTCCTCGACCTTCTCCACGATCGGGCGCACCGGGAAGAGACCGACCCAGGCGCGTCCCTCGAGGCTGTCGACGACGTCGACGAGGAAGGCACGCTTCTCCTCGGGGTCGCCGTTCCAGGGAATCTCGTCGAGGGCGATGCGTTCGACGTCACGACCGTACACGCACAGGTCGTGCCAGGCGAGCCACGCGGCCACCCCACGCTGCGGCGCCGACCGGGCGCGGCGGGTCGCCGCCACGGCGAGGATGGTGAAGAGCTGCGCGATCAGCACCTCGTCGGCCTCGATGACCTGGGGGGCACCACGCTCCGCCCAGGTGATCGACGGGGCCATCAGCCCAGGACCTCCAGCGCGGCGTCGGCGACGGCGAAGATCTTGACGCCGGCGGTGTCGAACCGGATCACGACCTCCTCCCCGCCGCGGGTCATCGTGCTCTTCAGGATGGTGCCCTTTCCGTACCGGGCGTGTCCGACCCGCATCCCCTCGGTGTAGCGCTGGGGAGCGACCTCGACGGGGTTGGGACGCACCGCATGGGCGTGGAGGGCGGCGCGCACCGCACCGGCCGCGCGCGGGTTGGCGGGCACACCGGCGCCGGGGCGGACGGGGACGTCGAGCAGCTCCTTCGGCAGCTCGTCGAGGAATCGCGAGGCGGCGGCGAGCTGGGGAGCGCCGTGGAGATGGCGGCGGAAGGCGTGGAGGAGATAGAGGCGGCGCTGCGCACGGGTGATACCGACGTAGGCGAGCCGCCGCTCCTCGGCGATGCCGCTCTCCCCCGCCTCGAGCGCGCGGATGTGGGGGAGCAGCCCCTCCTCGAGCCCGGCGATGAAGACCACGGGGAACTCGAGCCCCTTGACCTGGTGGAGGGTGATCAGGGTGACCCCGGCGCCGCCGCCGTCGAGGCTGTCGACGTCGCTCACCAGCGCGACCTGCTCGAGGAAGCGGGTGAGCCCCGCCGGCGGCTCGAGCTCGGCGTGCTCGGCGGCGAGACCGGTGAGCTCGGTGACGTTCGCCCAGCGCTCGTCGCCCTCGGGGGTACCGTCGCGCAGGTGCTCGCGATAGCCGGTGTCGGTGAGGACCCGCTCGACGAGCTCGGGGAGTGGCAGCGCGGTCGACGCCGCGCGCAACCCCTCGATGAGCCGGTGGAAGCCCTCGAGCGCCGCGGCCGCGCCGGCGTTGATCCCCTCGGCGTCGGGGAGCAGCGTCGCGACCGCCTCGAAGGGGGTGACCCCCCGCCGGCGCGCGAGCCGTTCGATCTCCGCGACGGTCTTGTCGCCGATCTTCCGCCGGGGCACGTTGACGATCCGTCCGAAGGACACCGCGTCGCGCGGATTGGAGATCAGGCGCAGGTAGGCGAGCACGTCCTTGATCTCGCGCCGCTCGTAGAAGCGCTGGCCGCCGACGAGCCGGTACGGCATCCCGCGGCGGAGCATCACGTCCTCGAGCGCTCGCGACTGTGCGTTGGTGCGGTAGAGCACCGCGCAGTCGGCGAGCGACACGCCCTCCGAGGCGACGAGCCGGTCGATCTCGGCGCAGATCGTGAGCGCCTCCTCCTGCTCGTCGTACACGGAGATGAGCTGCACCCTCTCCCCCGTCCCGGAGTCGGTCCAGAGCTTCTTCGGCGCCCGGTCGCGGTTGTTGCGGATCACCGCGTGGGCGGCGTCGAGGATCCCCTGCGTCGACCGGTAGTTCTGATCGAGGGTGACCACGGTCGCGTCCGGATGGTCGCGCTCGAAGTCGAGGATGTTGCGAACGTCGGCTCCTCTCCAGCCGTAGATGGAGTTGTGGGTGACGACGCCCGCGGCGACGAAGTTGTGGGTGGGCTCGACGTCGATGTCGTGCACCGGCCGCTCCAGGCGCACCCGCTCCACGCTCTCGACGACGTCGTATCCCCCCTCCTCGTCGAACATCACCATCCCGGGTTGGACGGCGGTGGCCGGCAGGGCCGGGAGTCCCAGCTGATCGAGCGCCCGTGCGACCGCGCTCGTCGCATGGCGCACGGCGAGCCGCCCACGCGACGACGCGATCTCGCGCCGGCGGGGCTCGGCGGCGAAATGGGTGTGCTCTGGGGTGCTGACCAGAGAGCGGCCACTCCGCGTGGTGATCCGGATCCCCGCCGAAGCCTCGCGGCGGGCGGTGCGCACCACGGTGGCCGGGCGGAAGTCGCCGCTCCCGTAGCAGGAGCGGACGGAGTCGCCGGCGCGCACCTCCTCGATGGGACGTAGGCTGCCGTCCGCCATTGTCACCGGCGTCCCCTCGACGACGCACTGATCGTCGTCACCGACCACGGTGAGGTTGCGGCGCTGCTCCGTCAGCAGGGCGACCATCACGTACTGGGCGTGGTTGGTGTCCTGATACTCGTCGACGAGGACGTGGCGGAAGCGCTCGTTGTAGTGGTCGCGGAGCGGCTCGACGTCACGGAGGAGCTGGACCGACTTCAGCAGCAGGTCGTCGAAGTCGAGGGCGCCGGCGGCGCTCATCTCGCGCTCATAGGCGGTGAAGACCTTCGCCACCTGGGCGCCGAGGTAGCCACGGGCGTCGGGCGAGGCGGCGTAGCCGGCCGCGTCGAGAAGCTCGTTCTTCGCGGCGCTGATGGCGTGGCCGATCTGGCTGGGTGGGTAGCGTTTCGGGTCGACCCCGGCGGCCTCGGAGGCGCGGCGGAGCGCCACGGCACGGTCGGCCTCGTCGTAGATGACGAAGGTGGCCGGAACGCCGATGCTCTCGCCGTCGCGGCGGAGCAGGCGGGCACCGATGGCGTGGAAGGTCCCCAGCCACATCCCCGAGATGCCCTCGCCGACGAGCTGCTCGACGCGCGTGCGCATCTCCCGCGCCGCCTTGTTGGTGAAGGTGACGGCGAGGATCTCCGACGGTGCCGCCCGGCCGGTCGCGATGAGGTGCGCGATGCGGTGGGTGAGCACCCGGGTCTTGCCGCTGCCGGCACCGGCGAAGATGAGCAGCGGCCCGTCGGGCGCCTCGACGGCGCGCCGTTGCGGCTCGTTGAGACCCTGGAGCAGATCGGTCGGCACGGCTGGGGCTGTCACGGCGCCACGGTAGCGCAGCGGGGAACCGGGCCGGGCGGGGCGGCCCGCGGGGCCGCCCCGAGCCGGACCTAGAAGTCCATGTCGTCCATGCCGCCCATGCCGCCCATTCCGCCCATGCCACCCATCCCGCCCATGCCACCCATCATGTCGCCCATGCCACCCATCGGGCCGCCGTGGCCGTGGCCACCGCCGGGCATCTCCATGGAGGGCTCGGGGACGGGCGCGTCGGTGATGAGCACCTCGGTCGTGAGCACCATGATCGAGATCGAGGCCGCGTTGATCAGGGCGCTGCGCACCACCTTGGTGGGGTCGACGACGCCGCGCTCGACGAGGTCGCCGTACTCG
The DNA here is from genome assembly GCA_035544475.1 of Candidatus Dormiibacterota bacterium. Lineage (GTDB taxonomy): Bacteria > Chloroflexota > Dormibacteria > Aeolococcales > Aeolococcaceae > CF-96. The sequence goes on from DATKEY010000123.1 coordinate 8,636, forward strand.
AGCCTGGCCGCGTCGAAGCCCTGGTTGCCGGAGAGCTCGGAGACCTTGTTGGCGACCACCGCGCCCTCGAGCCCCGCGTTGTCGGCGATCACCCGCAGCGGCGCGGTGAGCGCCTGGCGGATGATCCGGATGCCGGTCAGCTCGTCACCCTCGGCCTCGAGGGCGGCGACCGCGGTGTCGGCGCGCAGCAGGGCGACGCCACCGCCGACCACGATCCCCTCCTCGATCGCCGCCCGGGTGGCGGCGAGCGCGTCCTCGACCCGCGACTTGCGCTCCTTGAGCTCCACCTCGGTGGCGGCGCCGACGCGGATCACCGCGACCCCGCCGCTCAGGCGCGCCATCCGCTCCTCGAGCTTCTCCCTGTCCCACTGCGAGGTGGTCTCCTCGGCCTGGGCGCGGATGTCGGCGACGCGGGCCTCGATCGCCTCGGGGTCACCCGCGCCCTCGACGACGGTGGTGTTGTCCTTGGTCACCACCGCGCGCCGGACGCGGCCGAGCATGTCGACGGTCGTCTTCTCGAGCTTGAAACCGCGGTCCTCGGTGACGACGGTGCCGCCGGTGAGGACCGCGAGGTCCTCGAGCATCGCCTTGCGGCGGTCGCCGAAGCCGGGGGCCTTGACCGCGACCGTGGTCATCGTGCCGCGCAGCTTGTTGACGATGAGGGTGGCGAGCGCCTCGCCCTCGACGTCCTCGGCGATGATGAGCAGCGGCCTGCGCGTCTGCACCACCCGCTCGAGCACGGGGAGCAGCTCGGCGACCGTCTTCACCTTGCGGTCGGTGATGAGGATGAAGGGCTCGTCGAGTTGCGCCTCCATCGCCTGCTGATCGGTGACGAAGTGCGGGGAGATGTAGCCGCGGTCGAACTGCATGCCCTCGACGACCTCGACCTCGGTCTCGAGCGCCTGGCCCTCCTCGACGGTGGTGACACCGGTGGGACCGATCTTGTCGAAGGCGTCCGCGATCAGCCCGCCGATGGTCTCGTCCGCGGCGCTGATCGAGGCGACCCTGCGGATGTCCTCGCGGCCCTCGATCGGGATCGAGTTCTTCGTGACGTACTCGCAGGCCGCGTCGACGGCGCGCATGATGCCCTTGCGCAACGCCATCGGCTCGGCGCCCGCCATGAGGTTGCGCATCCCCTCGGCGATGATGACGTTGGCGAGCACCGTGGCCGTCGTGGTGCCATCCCCGGCGACGTCGTTGGTCTTGGTCGCGGCCTCCTTGACGAGCTGCGCGCCCATGTTCATGAAGGAGTCGCCGAGCTCGATGTCACGGGCGATGGTCACGCCGTCGCTGGTGACCGTGGGGGCTCCGAACTTCTTGTCGAGGAGCACGTGGCGACCGGCCGGCCCCAGCGTGATGGAGACGGCCTGGGCGAGCGCGTCGGCGCCCCGCTTGAGGGCGTCGCGCGCGTCGACGTCGAAGATGAGCCGCTTGGGCGTCTCGAAGGCCATGCGTGGGAAACCTCAGCGCGGGGGGATGGGGTCGCGGGGCGGCGCGGTCAGGGGTGCCCCCGGGCCGCGCCCGCCGGCCGGCGTCCTAGTTCTTCTTGCCGTTCGAGACGATGGCGAGGATGTCCTTCTCCGAGAGGATCAGGTACTCGACCTCGTCGATCTTGACCTCGCTGCCCGCGTACTTGGCGTAGATGACCCGGTCACCCACCTTGACGTCGAGCTCGACCCGCTTGCCCGACTGCTCGTTGTAGCGGCCGGAGCCGACGGCCTCGACGAGGCCCTCCTGCGGCTTCTCCTTGGCGGTATCGGGCAGCACGATGCCGCTCTTGGTGACCTCCTCGCGCTCGAGGGGCTTCACGACGACACGGTCGGCGAGGGGACGAAGATTTACGGACACGGGTTCCAGACCTCCTCCGGACAGCACTTAGCACTCGTCAGCAGAGACTGCTAACACTCTACCGGAGGGACTGCCAGTGGGGCAAGCCCGCGCAGGACCGCGGGCGATCTCACGTTATGGCATTCAGCGGCCGCCTGCGATCGTGTCCGGCGACCGGTCGCCGCTCGGAGCCGGGGGTGCGCACCTCCCACCCGGCCCCCCGAGGTCTCGTGCGCGGAGTGGGAACCATGTCCGTCCTCCAGCTCCCCGATCCGGGTCCGTCGTCCGAGCCGAGCATGTCCCCCGACGGGCGCTGGGCCTGGGACGGTGGCCAGTGGCGGCCTCTCTTCTCGGCGGCGCCTCCGGTGAAGAAGGTCTCGTCCCTCAGGATCGCCGCCCTGTCCCTCGTGACCAGCTTCACCGGGTGCCTGGGCGCCGTCTACACGTGGGAGATCCTCGTCGTCCAGCACCACCTCCTCCGGGGCTGGTTCGGGATCTCCTAGCTCCCGACCACGGAGAGCAGCCGGTCGGTCCCGTAGGCGAGGAGGAAGCCGGTCAGCAGCCCGACCATGGCGAGGTCGTGGCTGCCGAGCTTGCGTCCGGCGTGCTGCAGCTCGCCGATCACGTACACGATCGCGCCCGCCGCGAGGGCGAGGAAGAGGACCGACACGGCGACGCTCGTGAACTGGTAGCCGAGCATCGTGCCGACCAGGGTGGGGCCGCCGCCGATCAGACCGAGATAGCCGAGCAGCCGCCACGACGGCCGCGTCGAGACCAGTGGGCCGGTGATCCCGAAGCCCTCGGTGATGTTGTGGAGGCCGAAGCCGATCACGAGCACCCAGAGCAGGTTCTGCGCGTAGGTCCCGGCGTGCGCGGCCTGGCCGATGGCGAGGCCCTCGGAGAAGTTGTGGAGCCCGATGCCGACGGCGATGAGGAGGGCGACCCGGACCGCCGGCGCCAGCGGTCGGCGCTCGGCCCGCGCCGGCGCCCCGGTCATCACCGCGGTCGCGGCCATCGCCCCCGGTCCGCTCGGCAGCGGGGCCTTCTTCCTGCGGAGCGCCTTGCGCTCGAAGGCGACCAGGCTCAGCATCCCGATGCTGAGGCCGGCGGCGAGGAGGAGCCCGTAGCCGATGCCCCGGGCGCGGCTCTCGGCGAGGGCGGCGTCGACCTGCTCGGTCGCGTTCTTGATGATGTCGAAGAAGAGGAAGAGCAGCACCCCGACGGAGGCGGCGTTCAGCATCGCCATGCGGTTCGCGCTCGGACGGCTGCGGGCCACGGGAAGGCCGATGAAGATCGTGAACCCTGCGACGGCGCCCAGTCCGGCGGTGGCCGCGAACCCCATGGTCGACACCTCCTCACCCCGCGTCGGGCGGGGCTCCCCACACCTCTGTCGCGCGAATCCTCGACTTAGGACAGCCTAAGTCAAGCTCAGGATTAGACTAGCCTAAGAACGGCGGTCGCGTCCAGCCCGCGATCCGGATCAGGCGTACTCGTCGAGGGAGGGGTCGACGCCGAAGCCGGCCTCGTCGCCGACGCGCTGCAGCCGGTGCCATCCGGCGGCGCCGATCATCGCCGCGTTGTCGGTGCAGAGCGACATCGGCGGCACCACCACGCTGAGCCCGCCGAGCCGATCGACCACGGCGGCGCGCAGGGCGCCGTTGGCCGCGACCCCTCCGACGACGGCGACCCGCTCGGCGCCGGTCCGCTCCACCGCAGCCTCGAGCCCGTCGACGAGCTGGTCGACGGCCGCCGCCTGGAAGGAGGCGGCGAGCGCGGCGACGACCTCGGGGTCGGCCGGGGTGCCCCCGTCGGTGAGCGCCTGCTCGCCGAGGTCCCGGACCGCGTAGCGCACCGCGGTCTTGAGCCCGCTGTACGAGAACGCGCCCTCGAGGCGGGTGCGGGGCAGGGGGAAGCGGGCGGCGTCGCCGCCGCGGGCGGCGCGCTCGACCGCGGGTCCGCCCGGGTAGGGCAGCCCGAGCAGCCGCGCCACCTTGTCGAAGGCCTCGCCGACGGCGTCGTCGCGGGTGCCGGCGAGCCGCTCCGCAGCGCCGTGCTCGCGGAGCAGGACGCACTCGGTGTGGCCGCCGCTGGCGACGAGCGCGAGGAACGGAGGCTCGAAGCCCTCCTGCGCGAGCCAGGCGCTGTAGACGTGACCGGCGAGGTGCGACACCCCGACGATCGGGAGCCGGCGGGCGATCGCCGCCGCCTGCGCCCAGGCTGCGCCGACGACGAGGCAGCCGACCAGCCCCGGGCCGCGGGTGACGCTCAGCGCGTCGACGTCGTCCCAGCCGCCGGGAAGCGCGGCGAGGGCGGCGTCGACGGTCGGGCCGATGGCCTCGAGGTGAGCACGGGCGGCGAGCTCGGGGACGACACCGCCGTACGGCGCGTGGAGCGCGACCTGCGAGGCGACGACCGAGGAGACGATCTCGCGTCCGTCGCGGAGCACCGCGGCCGCGGTCTCGTCGCAGCTGGTCTCGATGGCGAGGAGGTTCAGGATTCCTAGCTCTGCGGGTAGTCGGGGAGCGGGGTGCCGCTGAGGCCGGACACGTCGACGCTCTCCAGCATCTGCCCGAAGTTCCGCTTGAACGCGGGCGCGTGGATGCTGTCGCTCCACATGATGATCGCGTCCTCGCCGTTGTCCGTGTAGTACCCGCGGCGGCGGCCGATCACCTTGAACCCGAACGCCTCGTAGAGGCGGATGGCATGGTCGTTGCTGTTGCGCACCTCGAGCGTGATCCAGCGCGCTCCGAGCACGTAGGCGCGCTGCACGAGCGCGGCGAAGAGCGCGCGGCCGAGGCCGCGGTGCTGGTCGCGGGCGCGGACGCCGATGGTGGTGACGTGCGCCTCGTCGCCGACCTTCCAGAGGCCGCCGTAGCCGACGATCTCCCCCTCGCGGCGGAGCACGATGTAGGACGCCTGCCGGTTCTGCGAGAGCTCGCGGTGATAGGCGTTCTTCGGCCACGGCGTGAGGAAGATCTCACGCTCGATCGCCTGCACGTGCGCGATGTCCTCTTCGCGCATGCGCTCGATGACCAGACCGGGAAGAACCTGCATCTGCTCGCTGATCGAGTGTCGCTGACCCTGGCGCCACTATACCCGCAGAATCGGCTCACTCCCCCCCGCATCCGCATACTCGGCGTGCAGTCCGGAGGAGGCGAGTGGCGGGGCCGAGAGCGCGTGCCAGGCGGCGGCGGCGAGAGCCCGGAGCGGGTCGCCCCGGACCGCCGCGCCGAGCGGGGGTGGGTCGTCGAGGGTCACCGCCACCGTCCCCTCCGCGAGCCGCAGGGTCGAGGCGGCGGCGCGCCGGGCCGGCTCGAGCGGCTGCCATCCCCCCCGCTCGCGGCGGTGGCGGGCGAGGTGGACTCCCCCCCGACCCGCGTCGGCGACGGCGAGCACCTCGTCGACGCCCTCGGGCGCGGCGAAGGCGACGACCTGGAGCGCGCCGGTCCCGTGGAGCGGCAGCGCCAGCGACTGGGCGACGCCGAGGGCCGCCGCCATCCCGGCGCGCACGCCGGTGTACGACCCCGGGCCGGTGACGGCGACGACGGCGTCGGGCGCGGGGCGCAGCAGCTCGCCGAGGAGCGCCGGCAGGGCGGTGTCGAGCGGCACGTCGACCGCCACCCGCCCCTCGACGAGCGCCCCGCCCGCGCCGGCGACCGCGACCACGAGCCGCCGCCGGGCCGAGCTGTCGACGGCGAGCACCCTCATCGCGGCCCTCCGCCGGCGGGCGTACCGAAGGCCGCGAGAAGCCGCGCCGGCGCGCCGGGGTCGATGGCGATCTCGCGGCGCTCCCGGCCTCGCTCCTCGAGGGTGAGGTGCACCGGACCGAGCGCCCTGAGGTCGCCGAGCTCGGCCCACTCGATCGCCACCGCGCCGCCGTCGAGCAGGGACTCGAGGTCCAGCCCGCGCAGGTCGGCGCCCTCGCCGAGGCGGTAGAGGTCGAGGTGGTGGAGGACGATCCGGCCGCCGCGGTAGACGTGGTGGAGGACGAACGTCGGGCTGCGCACCGCCTCGGGACGCACCCCCAACCCGGTGGCGAGCCCGCGCACCAGCCGGGTCTTGCCCGCGCCGAGCTCGCCGTGGAGGGCGAGCAGGTCGCCGGGCTCGAGGGCCGCGGCGAGGGCCGCGCCGACCGCCTCGGTCCCGGCCTCGCCGTCGGTGATCCGCCGGGGCCAGCCGGCGGCAGGACGGGATCGGCTGCTCATGAGAAGTGGCGGGAGAGTACCCGGGGCAGGTGCAGCGGGGTGCCCCCGGAGAGCAGGGCCACCCCGCTCCCCTCGCGGAGCACTCCCACCGGCGTCAGCGGGGCGAGCTCGGGCGGCCAGTCGACCGCGATCCGCTCGAGGAGCGGTTGGGGGGCGGCGACGAGCAGCTCGAAGTCCTCGCCACC